>NZ_JBJGYO010000012.1:0-124202 GCF_054050035.1 Geodermatophilus sp. SYSU D00815
ACCCCCGCCCCGCCGCCCCCAGCCCCCCCCGCCCCGCCGGCCCGGCCCCCCCCCCCCCCCCCCCCCCCCGCCCCCGGCGCCCCCCCCCCCCCCCCCCCCCCCCCCCCCCCCCCCCCCCCCGCGGGTCGTGCGGACGAGGTCACTCGCCGCCTTCGCCGCCGGGGAGCGCCTCGGACACGGCGTTGAACAGGCCGTCCAGCTGGCCGCCGAGGATCAGCACGGTGCCGACGATGACGGCGGCGATCAGGCCGACCATGAGGCCGTACTCGACGGCGGTCGCGCCCTTCTCCTCGCGCCGGAGGCGGTCCGAGGCGAACGAGACGAGGGTGGCGAGGGTGGCGAACGGGTTCATGACGGGGTTGCTCCAGGGGGTGAGCGCCGGCCGGGTCGGGTCGGGGGTGACCCGCCGTCGTGGCGTGGAGCGACTGTCGGATGCCGGATGCGCCGAACTGAAGCTTTGTCAGCCCGGCGACGGACGGGTACCACGCGACGGGTTTACGGTCTTCACCCTTGGTGACGCGGTGTAGTCGACCTGCGACACGCCGTCGTAACCGCGCTGCCTTCAGCTCGAGACGGAGACCCAGACGGTGACCGCCAGGGCACCGGCGAGCATGGCCGGGCCGAACGGCAGCTCACCGCGCGGGCCCACGCGCCCCGTGGCGAGCAGGACGAGGGCCAGCGCCGCCTGCACGAGGAAGCCGGCGGCCGCGCCGAGCACGACAGCGCCCCAGCCCAGCCACCCCAGGGGGAGGCCCAGCAGGGCGGCGAGCTTGACGTCGCCCATCCCCATGCCGCCCGGGGACACCAGCGCGAGGGCCAGGAAGACGGCGAACAGGGCCGCGGCGCCCAGGACCGCGCGCAGCAGCCGCGGCCACTCACCGCCGAGGGCGGCGGCAGCGGTCAGCAGGACCAGGCAGCCGGCGAGCGCCGGGACGACGACGCGGTCGGGCAGCAGCCGGTGGCGCAGGTCGACGACGGCGAGGAGCACACCCACCGCGGCCACGGCGAGGAAGGCGGGCGTCGACCAGCTCGGCCCGAGGGCCGCGGCGAGCAGGCCGAGCAGCCCGCCGGTGCCGAGCTCCAGCAGCGGCGGGCGCACCGCGGGCCGTCCGAGCGGGCGCTCCCGCCACGGGAACGCGCCGGCGGCCCGGTTGGCGAGGGCGCCGACGCCCATCCCCAGGACCGCGGTGACCAGCGCGAACACCGGCCCACCCTGGCACGGCCGGGACCTCGCGCCGCCGGACGCGCGGGCGCCCGTCACCAGCAGGAGGGAGGCCGCGCACGTGCCGCGGGGGCGTCCGGGCCGTACCGTTCGCCCCACAGCGGTCAGCCGCGGCCGCGGGAGGGCGGGCGAGCATGAGCGTCGAGGTCGACCTGAACGGCTCGGGCGAGACCGCGTTCGCCGACCGGGACCTCCCGACGGGCCGGTACTACTACCACGTGGGCGCCGGCGGCGAGCTGATCATCCTCGTCGACGAGCAGGGCGAGGGCCGGGTCGAGCTGGTGTACGGCCCGTCGGCCTGGCACTGCGTGCGCGGCGACGTCTGGCGCAAGGGCATGCTGCTGCAGGGCTGACCGCGCTACTCCCGGTAGAAGTCTGCGAGCGCGGGCGCGAGGACGTCCGGCGGAACCTCGTGGAAGCCGCCGGGCAGCCGCACCCACCGGCCGTCGGGCACGGCGGCGGCGACCTCCTCGACGGTCCGCGACATCCACGGGACGGCGGTGCCCTCGCTCGTCACGCCGAGCACGGGCACGGCCACCCGGGCCAGGACGTCGACCGGGAGCGCGTGGTCGTCGCCGCCGAGGGCGTGCGCGTCGTAGCGCAGCGTGGGCGCCATGGCCTCCAGGCCCTGCCACATCGGCGTGCCCTTGAACGAGGCCACCAGCTCGGCGGGCAGGCCGACCACCTGCGTCTGGAAGTACTCGACCAGCCCGCTGCGGTCGCCGCGGTCGACGTAGCCCTGCAGGGTGCCGAGGTAGTCCGGCGGCGCGGGCGGCGCGCCGTCGATGCGGTAGGGCGGCTCGAGCACGGAGACCCGCGCGACCCGCGCCCCGGCCGCGACGGCCCGCAGCAGCAGCGCCCCGCCGGAGGAGACGCCGTGCGCGTGCACGGGCGCGTCCGGCGAGACGGCCTCGACGACGGCGGCGAGGTCCTCGAACTCGCGCTCGAGCGCGTACGGCTCGGTGTCGCCGCTGTCGCCGCGGCCACGCCGGTCGTAGGTGACGCCGGTGAGGCCCTCCCCGGCCAGCGCCTCGGCCAGCGCGGCCCAGGTGCCCCGGTCGTTGAAGGCCCCGCCGACGACCACCACCGGGGGGCCCTCGCCCCACGCCTCGTAGGCGATCGTCGTCCCGTCGGCCGATGTCGTCTTCTGCATGCTGGGGAGACCGGCCGCGCGGGGAGAACTCATCGGTCAGTCGGTGCCGGACTCCATGGCGGCGCTGTCCAGCGTCTCGTCGGCCGGCTGGGCCTCGGCCTGCGGGTTGGCGGCGATCAGCTCGGCGCCGCCGGCGACCAGGCCCGGCTCCAGCTCGCCGAACAGGTAGGCCCGGCCGGGCTCGACGCCGGCCCGCGCCGCGTACTGCTCGAGCTTGGCGCGGGAGTCGGCGATGTCGAGGTTGCGCATGGTCAGCTGCCCGATCCGGTCGACCGGCCCGAAGGCGGCGTGCTCGACGCGCTCCATCGACAGCTTGTCGGGGTGGTAGGACAGCGCTGGCCCGCGGGTGTCGAGGACCGAGTAGTCCTCGCCGCGGCGCAGCCGCAGCGTCACCTCGCCGGTGACCAGGGAGGCCACCCAGCGCTGGATCGACTCGCGCAGCATGAGCGACTGCGGGTCGAGCCAGCGCCCCTCGTAGAGCAGCCGGCCCAGGCGGCGGCCCTCGGTGTGGTAGTTGGCGATGGTGTCCTCGTTGTGGACGGCGTTGAGCAGGCGCTCGTAGCCGATCCACAGCAGCGCCATCCCCGGCGCCTCGTAGATGCCGCGGGACTTGGCCTCGATGATCCGGTTCTCGATCTGGTCGGACATGCCCAGGCCGTGCCGCCCGCCGATGGCGTTCACCTCGCGGACGAGCTCCACCGGGTCCTCCAGGCGGACGCCGTTGACGGCGACCGGCCGGCCCGCCTCGAAGCGGAGCGTGACGTCCTCGGGCTCGACGGCGACGGCGGGGTCCCAGAACCGGACGCCCATGATCGGCTCGACCGTCTCGAGCGCGACGTCGAGGTGCTCGAGCGTCTTGGCCTCGTGGGTGGCGCCCCAGATGTTGGCGTCGGTGGAGTACGCCTTCTCCTTGCTGTCCCGGTAGGGCAGGTCGTGCTCCACCAGCCACTGGCTCATCTCGGCGCGGCCGCCGAGCTCGCGGACGAAGTCGGCGTCGAGCCAGGGCTTGTAGATGCGCAGGCCCGGGTTGGCCAGCAGGCCGTACCGGTAGAAGCGCTCGATGTCGTTGCCCTTGAAGGTGGACCCGTCGCCCCAGATGTGCACGTCGTCGGCCTGCATTGCGCGCACCAGCATCGTGCCGGTGACGGCGCGGCCGAGCGGGGTGGTGTTGAAGTAGACGCGGCCGGCCGAGCGGATGTGGAACGCGCCGCAGGCCAGCGCCGCCAGGCCCTCCTCGACCAGCTCACGGCGGCAGTCGACCGCGCGGGCGATCTCGGCGCCGTACTGCAGGGCCCGGTCGGGGACGCCGGAGATGTCGGTCTCGTCGTACTGCCCCAGGTCGGCGGTGTAGGTGCACGGGACGGCGCCCTTGGCGCGCATCCAGGCCACCGCGACCGAGGTGTCGAGGCCGCCGGAGAAGGCGATGCCGACGCGCTCGCCGACCGGGAGGGCGGTCAGGACCTTGCTCACTCGTGCTCCGTCTCTGGGTCGGCGGGATCACGAGGATGGTGTCATCCCGCCGCTCGGCCTCAGCCCTCGCCCGGGGCCGGCCACTGCAGCCGCGCCTCGAGCAGGGCCTCGAGCGTGACCGACTCGCCGTCGCGGGCGCCCTTCCCCACCTGCAGCGGCGGAGGGGTGGGCTCGACCGGGACGGTGCGCCAGCGGCCGAAGCGCACCGGCGGCACGACGAGCTGGTAGTAGCGGCCGTCCGGGTCCACGCCCACCGACCGGTCGCGGTTCAGGTACCACCCGGTGACACCCGTGCGGTAGCGCCCGTGCCCCGACCACGGCCGAGCCGTCAGCTCCTCCGTCGCCAGCCGCGCCTGCCTGGCCCGCTGCACGAACCGGTCGACCAGGACCTGCGCCTTCGCCGACTCCTGCTCGTCGCGGCGCCGCTGCGCCTCGATGTGGAAGTCCGCGAGCTCGCCCCGCGCCGCCCGCCGCCGCGCCGCGTCCTCGTCCATCGGCACCCCGCCTCGTGCGCCGGCCTGCTGGAGATCCCCTCGACAGCGTCCCGCACCTCAGGCGGCGGCGACAGCCGGCGCCGACGACGGACGAGTCGGCCTGTACGCCGGGTTCTGTCCTCGGGCGCCTCGCGGCCTCCCGATGGGCGGTCATCCATCTAGGCCTGCCGTTGCCGGCAGGCTCGAGCGGTCCACCCGCAGGCTCGGGCGGGCAGCCCTCGAACGCCTGCGCAGGACGGCGGACCGATCAGATCCGCCCGCCGTCCCTCTCGACCTTGCTCCGGGTGGGGTTTACCGAGCCGCACCGGTCACCCGGTGCGCGGTGGTCTCTTACACCGCCGTTTCACCCTTACCAGCCGCCCTGCCGAAGCAGCGCCGCTGGCGGTCTGTTCTCTGTGGCACTGTCCCGCGGGTCACCCCGGGTCGCCGTTAACGACCACCCTGCCCTGTGGAGCCCGGACGTTCCTCGGCGACGGGGTCTCCCCCGCCGACGCGACCGCCCGGCCGACTCGTCCGTCGTGGTGACCAGTCTAGTGGCGGGTCAGAACGGCGGCGGATCCGTGGTGGCCACCAGGCCGGACGGCGTGGTGGCCACCAGGCCGGACGGCGTGGTGACGGTGAGGGTGCCGTCCTCGTCGAGCTCGTGGGTGAGGCCGGGCGCCTGGTGCTTGCCGCGGTGGTCGCCGGCGCAGAACCCGACCAGGTTGGAGACGTCGGGGGGCCGTCGGGCCACCGGATCCGGTGGTCCAGCTCGCCCTTCGCCACGGGTCGTCGGCAACCGGGGAACCGGCAGCGCCGGTCGCGGGCACGCACGGAGCGGTCGAGCGCTGCCCCGGGCCGGTAGCCGTCGGTCGGGGGCGGCGCGCCGATCGGTTCCCCGGCCGCGGCCGCGCGCGTCGACCAGCGCGATCCGGGGCGGCGTGAGCAGCCCTTCCCCGCGGTTGCGCATCAGCAGGTCGCCCAGCGCTGCCCGGTCGGCGACCCAGTCCAGCACTTCCGCCTCGACCTCGGCCCGCACCCGGTGGTCGGCGATCGGCGCGACGTGGTCGAGCATCGGCCACCGGTGCGCCCCGGTGAGCACGCCGGCCCTCGAGCGCTGCCAGCGTGCCCGGGAGCCGCTCGACCAGCGTCAGCGACTCGGACAGCAGCGCGTCGGCCCGGGTCCTCGTGCAGGTGAGCCCGATCGACAGCTCCAGCGTCGCCCACCCGCTCACCGGCTCGAGCTCCCGGTCGGCCGACGCGGAGCGAGGCCGCGAACTCCGCCAGGGCCCGCGTCCGCAGCGCGACCTGCCGGGCGGTCTCCCGGTCGGCCGCCTGCACCGCACCCGGCGGACCGGCCGCGAGCCCGGTCTGCGGCGCGTACGGCGGAGCCCGTTCCACGGATCGATCATGGGTTCGAACGCTTCGCCGCGGTAAGCCCTGTCGACGGCGAACGCCCTGCTCAGCGGCCCGGCGCCTTCACCCCCAGTAGAGGGTGAAGCCCACCCGCCGCGAGCCGTCCTCGGTCAGCGTCGCCATGTCGATCTGCTGCCGCGCCTGCTCCTCGACCGGGACGTCGGAGAGCACCTCCAGGTACCGCCGGTGCTCGCTCAGCGACGCCACCGCCGGCTCCACCCCGTCGGTCACGTCGACCTGGTGCGGCGCCTCGACGCCGAAGGCCTGGACGGCGATGTACTGGACGCCCCGCCACGGCTCCTCGGGCAGGTCGGGGAAGATCCACTCGTTCGCGGCGTCGGCGACCGCGTCGAGGACCGCCCGGTTGAGCGCGCGGTGGTCGGCGGAGTTCAGCGCGGCGGGCGAGACGCCCGGCGGCGTCCAGGTGTCCCCGCCGTACATGGCGACGACCAGCTCCGGCCGGTGCCGGCGGATCGCGCCGGCGAGGTCCCGGCGCAGGGGCGGGCCGTACTCCAGGACGCCGTCGCGGTGGTCGAGGAACTCGACCTCGGTCACCCCGACGACGGCGGCCGAGCGCCGCTCCTCCTCCTCGCGCAGCGGGCCGGCCTCCGTGGGCGGCATCCCCGCGATCCCCGCCTCCCCGCGGGTGGCGAGCAGGTAGTGGACCTCCTTGCCGGCCTTGGTCCACACGGCCACGGCGGCGGCCGCGCCGTACTCGATGTCGTCGGGGTGGGCGGCGACGACGAGAGCGCGCTGCCAGTCGTCGGGCATCGGGGCTGGGGGCATGGCCCGCAGTCTGCCGCGCCGGTCGAGCCCGCCGGGTGGTCGGCCGCGCGCGAGGGCGCCCCGTAGGCTCGGCGGCCGTGTCGGCCCTCGACCTGGTCATCGCCGCGGCCGTCGCGTTCGTCGCCGGCGGCGTCAACTCCATCGCCGGCGGCGGCTCCCTCATCCTCTTCCCCACCCTGGTCACGCTCGGGCTGGGCACCGTCGAGGCCAACGTGACCAACTCGGTGGCCCAGTGGCCCGGCTACCTGGGCGGGGTCGCCGGCTTCCGCGCCGAGTACGCCGGCCAGCGCAGCCGCCTGGTCCGCTTCGGCCTGGTCGCCGTCCTGGGCGGGATCGCCGGGTGCGTGCTGCTGCTGACCACGCCGACCGAGGCGTTCGACCTCGTCGTCCCCGTGCTGGTCCTGCTGGCCAGCCTGCTCCTCGCCGTCCAGCCGCTGCTCAACCGGTCGCTGCGGCGGGCCGAGGAGGTCGGCCGCACCCGCGACCCGGCCTGGCTCTACGTCGCCCTCTTCCTCGCCACCGCCTACGGCGGCTACTTCGGCGGCGCGCTCGGGGTGATCCTCGTCGGCGTCCTCGGGTTGGCGCTGCACCGGCTGAAGCTGGCCAACGCGCTGAAGTCCGCCCTGTCGGCGGTCACCGCCACCGTCACCGTCGTCATCTTCGGCCTCTTCGGCCCGGTGCACTGGGGCGTGGTCGCGGTCGCCGCCCCGGCGAGCCTGCTCGGCGGCTTCCTGGGTGCGCGCCTGGCCAGCAGGATCCCCTCCACGCCGCTGCGCGTGCTCATCGTCGGGTTCGGGGTCGCCGTCTCGGTGTACCTGTTCCTCCGCGCCGCCTGACCGCGCCGCCTGACCGCGGCGACGGGCCGCAGGGCCCTCCTACTCGCCGCCGCGGCCGGGCTCGCCGATGGCGATCATCGCCTCGACGGCGGCCCGCGCCCGCGCCGCGGTCTCGGGGTCGACGTCGACGGCGCCCTCACCGGTGCGCAGCGTGTGCAGCAGCTTGGCCGGCGTGATCATCTTCATGTAGCGGCAGGCGGCGCGGTCGTTCATCGGGATGAAGGCGGTGCCGGCGTTGAGCGACCGCAGCTGGTGCAGGATGCCCACCTCGGTGGCCACCAGCACCTCGCGCGACGACGTCCGGGCCGCCTCCTCGACCATGCCGCCGGTCGACAGCACCCGGGTGCGGTCGGCCGGCAGGTCGCCGTGGCTGACCAGGTCCAGCACCGAGGTGGTGCAGCCGCACTCGGGGTGCACCAGGATCTCGGCGTCGGGGTGCGCGGCCACCTGGGCGCGCACGTCGGACGGGCTGATCCCGGCGTGCACGTGGCACTCCCCCGCCCACACGTGGATGTTCTGCCGCCCGGTCACCCGCTTGACGTGCGCGCCGAGGAACTGGTCGGGGCAGAAGAGGATCTCGCGGTCCTCCGGAATGGACCGGACGACGTCGGCGGCGTTGGACGACGTGCAGCAGATGTCGGTCTCGGCCTTCACCGCGGCCGTCGTGTTGACGTAGCTGACGACGACGGCGCCGGGGTGGTCGGCCTTCCACTCGCGCAGCTGCTCGGCGGTGATCGAGTCGGCCAGCGAGCAGCCGGCCGCGTGGTCGGGCAGCAGCACGGTCTTGCCGGGCGAGAGGATCTTCGCCGTCTCGGCCATGAAGTGGACGCCGCAGAAGACGATCTCGCGCGCGTCGGTCTGGGCGGCGACCCGGGACAGGTAGAGGGAGTCGCCGGTGAAGTGGGCGACGTCCTGGATCTCGGGGACCTGGTAGTTGTGCGCGAGGATCACCGCCCCGCGCTCCTCGGCCAGGCTGCGCACCTCGCGCGCCCAGCTGCGGTACTCCTCGGGCGACAAGGTCCGCTCGTCCCCGGCGACGGCGGGGGTGGCGGGCGCGATGGTCGCGGTCACGCGGGCTCCAGGAGGTCTCGTGCGGGCCTTCGACGGGGAGAACGCCCGCGCCGGCCGGTCATCTTCCCGCAACCGCGCGGCGGCCCGTCGGCCACGTCGGGGGCGGGCCCTAGGATCCCCCTGTCCCCCGGAACGTTCAACCCTCAAGGAACCGACATGCGCCGCCTCGCCCCGCTCACCGCGCTCGCCGCCGCCGCCCTGCTGGCGACCGCCTGCGCCCCGCAGGAGTCGTCGGGCGACAGCTCGGCGACCTCGGGCTCGGCCGCCGGCGGCGCCTGCACCCCCGAGGAGCTCGAGACCCGGGAGCCCGGGACGCTCACCATCGCCACCGACCAGCCCGCCTACGAGCCGTGGATGGTCGACGACACCCCCGAGAACGGCGAGGGCTTCGAGTCCGCCGTCGCCTACGCCGTCGCCGGGGAGCTGGGCTACTCCGAGGACGAGGTCACCTGGGTCCGGGTGCCGTTCAACGCCGCCATCCAGCCCGGCGCCCGGCCGTTCGACTTCGACATCAACCAGTTCTCCATCACCGAGGAGCGCAAGCAGGCGGTCGACTTCTCCTCGCCGTACTACACGGTCAGCCAGGCGGTCATCACCACGGCCGGCTCGGCGGCCGACGGCGCCACCAGCCTCGAGGAGCTGCGCGGCCTGCGGCTGGGCGCCCAGGTGGCCACGACCAGCCTCGACGTCCTCACCGAGGTGATCGCGCCCGAGGCCGCCCCGGTGGTGTTCAACACCAACGACGACGCCAAGCTCGCGCTGCAGAACGGTCAGGTCGACGCGATCGTCGTGGACCTGCCCACGGCCTTCTTCATCACCGCGGCCGAGCTGGAGAACGGCGTGATCGTCGGCCAGATCGAGGACTCCGGCGAGGGCGGCGACCAGTTCGGCCTGCTGCTGGAGAAGGGCAGCCCGCTCACCGACTGCGTCAGCCAGGCGGTCGACGCCCTCCGCGAGGACGGCACGCTGGCCGACCTCGAGCAGCAGTGGCTGTCCGACGTCGCCGACGCGCCCGTCCTGAACTGATGCCCGGCGCCCTCCCGGCGCCCAGCGAGCTCGAGCTCTCCCGCCGGGCCTGGCGTGCGCGCCGGGCCCGGCGGTCGACGCTGATCGCCCTGCTGTCCACCCTGCTGTTCGCGGCGGTGGCGTACCTCGCCGTCACCCGCGCGCCCGGCTGGCCGCGGGTGCAGGCGACCTTCTTCTCCTGGTCGATGGCGGTCGAGGCGTTCCCCGAGATCCTCGAGGGGCTGTGGCTCAACCTGCAGGTGCTGGTCGTGGGCGGCCTCCTCGTGGTCCTGCTCGGCCTGCTGATCGCGACCGTGCGCACGCTGCGCGGGCCGGCGTTCGCCCCGCTGCGGATCGTCGCCACCGGCTACGTCGACCTGTTCCGCGGCATGCCGCTGATCATCGTGCTGTACCTGGTCGGCTTCGGGTTCCCCGCGCTCGGGCTGCAAGGGGTGCCGACGTCGCCGTTCGTGCTCGGGACGGCGGCCATCGTGCTGGTTTACTCCGCCTACGTGGCCGAGGTCTTCCGCGCCGGCATCGAGTCGGTGCACCCCAGCCAGCGCGCCGCCGCGCGGTCGCTCGGCCTCACCCACCGGCAGACCATGCGGCTGGTCGTCCTGCCCCAGGCGCTGCGCACCGTCACCCCGGCGCTGCTCAACGACTTCGTCGCGCTGCAGAAGGACGTCGGGCTGATCTCGGTGCTCGGCGCGATCGACGCGGTCCGCTCGGCGCAGATCATCGTCGGGCAGACGTTCAACTTCACCCCGTACGTGGTGGCGGGGCTGCTGTTCGTGCTGCTCGCTGTCCCCTCGGCGCGGCTGGCGGACCACGTGACCGCCCGCGCCCGCCGCCGCCAGCAGTCGGGGTCGTTGCTGTGACCGTCCTCGAGCTCGTGAACGTGGTGAAGGCGTTCGGCGACAACGTGGTGCTGCGCGGCGTCGACCTGTCGGTCGACGAGCACCGGGTGGTCGCGCTGATCGGCGGCTCCGGCTCGGGCAAGTCCACCCTGCTGCGCTGCGCCAGCCTCTTGGAGACCGTCGACGACGGGCAGGTCTTCCTCGACGGCGAGGACGTCACCGACCCGCGGGTGGACGCCGACCGGGTGCGCCGGCGGATGGGCGTGGTCTTCCAGGCCTACAACCTCTTCCCGCACCTGTCGGTGCTGGACAACGTGACCCTGGCCCCCACCGTCGTGCACGGCCGGCCGAGGGCCGAGGCGCGCGCGGAGGCGGTCGCGCTGCTGGAGCGCATCGGCCTGGCCGACAAGGCCGCCGAGTTCCCCGACCGGCTCTCCGGCGGGCAGCAGCAGCGGGTGGCGATCGTCCGCGCCCTCGCCGTCCGCCCGCGGGTGCTGCTGCTCGACGAGATCACCAGCGCGCTCGACCCCGAGCTGGTCGGCGAGGTGCTGGCCGTCGTGCGCGAGGTGGCGGCGCAGGGCATGACGATCGTGATGGCGACGCACGAGATGGGCTTCGCCCGGCAGGTGGCCGACACGGTCGCCTTCCTCGACGGCGGCGTGCTGCTGGAGTCCGGCCCGCCGGCGCAGGTGCTCGGCGAGCCGGAGCACCCCCGCACCCGGCAGTTCCTGTCGCGGGTCATCGACGCGGGCCGCTTGTAGGGCTCTCCGTACCGAAAGCCCGCCCGGCGGCGGGCGGCTACGACCGCAGGTGGCTGGTGTCGTTGACCAGGCGCACCGACGTCCGCCCGTCGGAGGACCACGCGACCGTCGACAGCGAGGCCGCCTCGAGGAAGACGCGGTGCACGACCTCGTCGCCGGCGCCGAGCCCGGCGGCGAGCAGGAGCTTGATCGGTGTCACGTGGCTGACCACGAGCACGGTCTCCCCCGCGTGCCGCTCGAGGAGCCGGGCGCGGGCGCGGGCCACCCGGGCGCTGACGTCGGCGACCGACTCCCCGCCGGGCGCCCGGACGTCGGTGGCGCCGTAGAACCGCCGCAGGGCCAGCGGGTTGCGGGCCCGGGCCTCGTCGCCGGTCAGCCCCTCCCACTCGCCGAAGTCGAGCTCGCGCAGGTCCCGATCGACGTCGACGGGAAGGCCCAGCACCTCGGCGGCGGCCTCCGCGGTCTCCCGGCACCGCTGCAGCGGCGAGGAGACGATCGCGTCGATCCCCCGGTCGGCCAGGTGCCGCGCCGCCGCTCGCGCCTCGGCGCGCCCGAGCTCCGACAGCGGCAGGTCGCTGCTGCCGCTGAACCGGCGCTCCGGCGTGTGCTCGGTCTGCCCGTGCCGCAGCAGGTGGGTGACCGTGGTGACCACCGGCCGCGGCTCGGGCGCGGGCTGGACGTCGTCCTCGAGCGTGACGGGCTCGGCTGCCGCGTCACGGTGGACGGGCCGGCCGTCCATGGCGCT
This sequence comes from Geodermatophilus sp. SYSU D00815, assembly GCF_054050035.1. Taxonomy (NCBI): domain Bacteria; kingdom Bacillati; phylum Actinomycetota; class Actinomycetes; order Geodermatophilales; family Geodermatophilaceae; genus Geodermatophilus; species Geodermatophilus sp. SYSU D00815. The sequence goes on from NZ_JBJGYO010000012.1 coordinate 11,796, forward strand.
GTTGGCCAGGGCGTCGGCCGCGCTGTTCTGCGCGCGCGGCACCCAGGTGTAGCGGACGCCGCCCAGCTGCCGGGCGATCTGCTGGGCCTGCAGCGCCAGCTTCTGCATGTCGGGGTGCTTGATCTTCCAGCGCCCGCTCATCTGCTCGACGACGAGCTTGGAGTCCATGCGGACCTCGACCTGGGCTGAAGGGTCCAGGTCGAGCGCGGCCTGCAGCCCCGCCACCAGCCCGCCGTACTCGGCGACGTTGTTGGTCGCCACGCCCACGGAGGCCGCCCGCTCGGCGAGCACCCGGCCGGTGTCGCCGTCGCGGACCAGCGCGCCGTAGCCGGCCGGGCCGGGGTTGCCGCGCGAGCCGCCGTCCGCCTCGACGACGAGCGTGCGGCTCACTCCCGACCCACCAGGATGGCCATCTCGGTGGTCACAGGCCGGACTCGCCGGTCCGGACCAGGATCCGGCCGCAGTTGTCGCAGCGCACGACCTCGTGCGGGTCGGCGGCGCGGACGGCGGCGAGCTCCTTGCCGAACAGCTCGATCCGGCAGCCCTGGCACTGCCGGGCCTTGAGCAGGGCCGCGCCGGTGGTGCCGGTCTGGGTGCGGATGCGGTCGTACAGCGACAGCAGCGGCGCGGGGATGCCGCCGGCCACCTCGGCGCGGGCGGCCTCGTGCCGGGCGGTGGCCTCGGCGATGTCGGCCAGCGCGGTGTCGCGCAGCTGCTCGGCCTGCTGCAGCTCGGCGCGGGCCTTCTCCACGCCGTCGCGGGCGGTGGCCAGCGCGGCGTCGGCCGCCTCCTGGCGCTCCATGAGCTCGAGCTCCTGGTCCTCCAGGTCGCCCTGCCGGCGCGCCAGCGACTCCAGCTCGTGCTGCAGGGCGGTGACCTCCCGGGCCGGCAGCCCACCGGCCTCCAGCCGCTGCTGGTCGCGCGCCGCCCGCTGGCGGACGACGTCGACGTCGCCCTCCAGCCGTCCCACCTCGCGCGCCAGGTCGCGGGCCTCGGTCTCGGCGCGCACGAGCTGCGCCGCCAGCTCGCGCTCGGCCTCGGCCGCCGCCTCGGCCGCCGCCGCCTCGGGCAGCGTGCGCCGCCGGTGGGCCAGCTGGGTGAGCGCGACGTCCTCGTCGGCGAGGGTCAGCAGCTTCTGCTGGTCGAAGTGGTCGGCCTTCACGCCGCCCAACCTATCCGGGCCCCGCCTCCTGCCCGACGTGCTGCCCGACGTGCTGCCCGACGTGGCCGGTCCACGGGTCGGTGCGCAGGGTCGACGCCCGCACCTCCACCCGCCCGCCGAGGTCGGTGGCCAGCGCGTCCGCAGCCACCGGCACCCAGGGCCACTCCGTGGCGAAGTGCGCGGCGTCGCAGAGCGCGGCGCCCCCGGCGGCCAGGGCCTCCGAGGTCGCGTGGTGCTTGAGGTCGCTGGTCAGCAGCACGTCGGCACCGGCGGCCGTGGCGGCCGCGTGCAGCGAACCGCCGCTGCCGCCGCAGACCGCGACGGTGCGCACCGGCCGGTCGGGGTCGCCGGCCACGCGGACACCGCCCGCGGTCGCGGGCAGCAGCGCGGCCGCCCGCTCGGCGAACTGCCGCAGGGTCAGCTCGCGGTCGAGCCGCCCCACCCGCCCCAGCCCCTGCCGGCTGCCCGGCGCGACCGGCTCCAGCGGCACGCAGCCGGTGAGGCCGAGCGCGGCGGCGAGGGCGTCGTTGACGCCGACGTCGGCGGCGCGGTCGGCGTTGGTGTGCGCCACGTACAGGGCCGCCCCGGCGCGGACCAGGCGGTGCACCACCCGGCCCTTCGGGTCGTCGGCGGGCACGCCGTGGACGGCGGTGAGCAGCAGCGGGTGGTGGGTGACGAGCAGCTGGGCGCCGAACCCCAGCGCCTCGTCGACCACCGCCTGGACGGGGTCGACGGCGACCAGCACGCGGGACACCGGCTCCGCGGGGTCGCCGCAGACCAGGCCGACGGCGTCCCAGCTCTCGGCCAGCGCCGGGTCGTAGCGGGCTTCCAGGGCGGCGATCACCTCGCCGAGGGTTGCGCTCACCCGGCGGACCCTAGGCGAGCGCCCGCACCGCCGGCGCCAGCCGCCGGACCGCCTCGGCGAGCCGGTCCGGCGGGAGGGCGGCGTAGCCGAGCAGCAGGCCCGGCGGCCCGGGGCGCACCCGGTGCCAGGACAGCGGCTGGACGGCGACGCCGTCGTGCGCGGCCCGCCCGGCCAGCGCGGCGTCGGAGAACTCCCGACCCGGCCAGGTGAGCGTCAGGTGCAGGCCGGCGGCCACCCCGTGGACGACGGCGCCGCGCAGGTCCGCGCCGAGCTCGCGGCGCAGCGCGGCGAGCAGCGCGTCGCGCCGGGCGCGCTGGCGGGTGCGCACGGCGCGCAGGTGCCGGTCGAGCTCGCCGGTGGCCAGCAGCCGGGCGAGCACGAGCTGCGGCAGCACCGGGCTGCCCAGGTCGGTGGCGTGCCGGGCGGCGACGAGGTCGGCGCGCAGCCCGGGCGGGGCGAGCAGCCAGCCCAGCCGCAGCCCCGGGGCCAGGGTCTTGGAGGTGCTGCCGGTGTGCGCGACCCACTGCGGGCCGGAGGCGTGCAGCGCCGGCACCGGCGGGCGGCCGTAGCGGTGCTCGGCGTCGTAGTCGTCCTCCACCACCAGCCCGCCGTCGGCCGCCCAGGCGAGCAGCGCGCGGCGCCGGGCCGCGGACAGGACGACGCCGGTCGGGAACTGGTGGGCGGGGGTGACCACGACCGCCGCTTCGCCCGTGGCCGCCAGCGCGGCGACGTCGAGGCCCTCGCCGTCGACCGGGACCGCGGTGGCCGCCAGCCCCCAGTACGCCAGCTGGTCGCGCGCGCCGCGCGAGCCCGGGTCCTCCACGGCGATCGAGCGGGCGCCGCGGGCGTGCAGCACGCCGGCCAGGAGCGCCAGCGACTGCGCGACGCCGCCCACGACCAGGACGTCGTCGGCGTGCGCGCGGATCCCGCGCACGCGGGCCAGCCACCCGGCCAGCTCCGCGCGCAGCTGGGGGTGCCCGCGGGGGTCGCCGTACCGGAGGTCGGCGGCGCCGGCCTCGCGCAGCGCCGCGCGCTCCGCCCGCAGCCACGCCGCCCGCGGGAACGCCGCGAGGTCCGGCAGGCCGGGCGAGAGGTCGAACTCCGCCCCGGCCGGCGGCGGCAGGGCCGGTGGGCCGCCCGCCGGTGGCGCGGGCCGCGGCGGGGCCGACGGCGGCGCGGTGGGTGGACCGGCCGGGTGGGGCGGGCCGGCGCGGGTGACCACGGTGCCGGCGCCCGGGCGGCCGCCGACCAGGCCCTCGTCGGCCAGCCGCCGGTAGGCCTCGACCACCACGCCGCGGGAGACGCCGAGGTCGCCGGCGAGCGTCCGCGTCGCGGGCAGCCGGGCGCCGGCGGCCAGCCGGCCCTCGGTCACCGCGGCCCGCACCGCGTCGACGAGCCAGTCGGTGAGCGCTCCGCGGGGTGCGGCCGCCGGGTCGAGGGAGAGGAAGTCCGCGCCGGCACCCGCCATTGGTCCACTCCTCCGCGTCCCGATTGGACCTCTACACCGGTCCAATCCGCCCCCTAGCGTGCCAGCCGTGACCTCCTCCCCCCTCGCCGTCCTCTCCGGCGCCGCGGGCATGACCGCCGTGGGCGGCAGCGTGGCCGTCTCCGGGCTGCTCGCCGGTGGACCGGTGCTGACCGGGCAGGCGCTGCGCTACGCGGCCGCCTGCCTGCTGCTGCTGGCGGTCGTGCGGCTCTCCGGCCGGCGGGTGCTGCGGCCCTCCGGGGCGGAGTGGCTGTGGCTGGCCGCCGTGGCCGGAGCGGGGCTGGTGGTGTTCAACCTGGCCCTGGTCGCCGGCTCGCGGCACGCCGAGCCCGCGGTGCTCGGCGTCGCGGTGGCCTGCGTCCCCCTGCTGCTGGCGCTGGCGGGGCCGCTGGCCGAGGGCCGCCGGCCGGCGCGGCGGGTCCTGGCGGCCGCGGTCACCGTCACCGCCGGGGCGGCGCTCGTGGAGGGCATGGGGCGCACCGACGGCGCCGGGCTCGCGTGGGCCGCCGTCGTCCTGGCCTGCGAGGCGGGGTTCACCCTGCTCGCGCTGCCGGTGCTGCGCCGGCACGGGCCGCACGGCGTCTCGGTGCACACCACCTGGCTGGCCGCGGCGGTGTTCGGCGTCCTGGGCCTGGCGCACGAGGGACCGGCGCGGTGGTCCGGCTCGACCGGCAGGAGGTGGCGGCGCTGGTGTACCTGGCCGTCGTGGTCACCGCGCTGGCCTTCGTGCTCTGGTACGGCGCGGTCCGGCGGCTCGGCGCCGGGCGGGCCGGCCTGCTCACCGGCATCGCACCGGTCGCGGCCGCGGGCTCCGGCGTCCTGCTGGGCGGTCCGGCGCCGAGCCCGTCGGTGTGGCTGGGCGTGGGCCTCGTCGCCGCGGGGCTCGCCGTCGGTCTCTCCGGGTCCCGCCGCGGGCGGGATGGGAGGCTCCGGTCGTGGCAGAGAGGGCTCTCCGGGCACCGGCCTGGCTCGAGGAGCTCCTGCGCACCGAGCGCCCGCCCGTCCCCTGGCGTGACGTCGTCCGCTTCGCCGTGACCGTGCCGGCGCCGCTGGCCGTGGCGGTGGTCGTGGCCGGCGGCGTCGACCCGAGCCCCGCGCTCGGGGCGGGCATCTTCGCGACGATGGGCGCGCTGGCCGCGACGCTGGCCCCGCAGGGCGGGCCGCTGCGCGACCGGCTGCGCCGGGTGGGCGCGGCGATCTCCCTCGGCGCCGTCGGGCTGCTCGCCGGGCAGTACGCCACCGGCGGCGGCTGGCAGCCGGTGCTCGTCGTGGCGCTGCTGTCGGCGGTCGCGGGCCTGATCAGCGCGATCAACTCGGCGCTCTCGCTGGGGGCCCTGCAGCTGCTCGTCTACACCGCGCTCGCGTCGGGGCTGGCCACCTCCCTCCCCGCGGCGGCCGAGGTGGGGTTCTTCTTCGCCGGGGCCGCGTGGGCGACGATGACCACGCTCGTCCAGTGGCGCACCGAGCCGCAGGACCCCGACCGGACCGCCGTCGCCGGCGTCTTCACCGCGATCGCCGACCTGCTGGTCGCCAGCGGCACGGAGGGCAGCGACGAGGCCCGCCGCGCGCTGACGACGGCGCTCAACGCCGCCTACGACCGGGTCATCCGCAGCCGCAGCCGCATGCCGGGGCGCACGCGGGAGCTCTCCGAGCTCGCCGGCGTGCTCAACGCCGCCGCCCCGCTCGTGGAGGGCGCGGTGGCGCAGGCCCGCGCCGGGGTGGGCGCCGACCCGCAGGACGTCACCGCGGTGCACGCCCTCGCCGCCGCGGTCACCGGCGACCGCCCGCTGCCGGAGGAGCGCCCGCCCGCGCTCGAGGACGGCCCCGGCGTGCGCCGGGCGGTCCGCCACGGGATCCGGCTGGCGTGGAACGTCGTCGGCGACCCCGAGGAGCGCTCGGAGGTCGCCGTCGTCCCGCCCGATCTCGACTGGCGCAGCCGGCTGCGCGACCTCGCCGACGCCACGGTCGCCAGCCCCGACAGCCGCGGGTTCGCCGTGCGCCTGGTGCTGTGCATGACCATCGCCGAGATCGCCCGCCAGCACCTGCCGCTCGACCGGCCCTACTGGGTGCTGCTCACCGTCGCGATCGTGCTCAAGCCCGACTTCGGGTCGGTGTTCACCCGGGCGGTGCAGCGCGGCCTCGGCACCCTGCTGGGGGTCCTGCTCGGGTCGCTGCTGCTGGCGGTCGTCCCGCGCAGCCCCTGGCTGCTGCTGGCCATGGCGGGGGCCGCGGCGCTCATGCCGTGGGGCCGGGCGGCGAACTTCGGGCTGTTCTCCGTGTTCCAGACCCCGCTGGTCATCCTGCTGCTCGACCTGGCCCAGCCCGGCGGGCCGGGCGTGGTCGGCGCGCGGCTGCTGGACACGCTCGTCGGCTGCGCGATCGTGCTCGTCGTCGGCTACCTGCTGTGGCCGCAGACCTGGCGCGCGCCGCTCGACGAGGCGCTGCGCGACGCGACCGCCGCCCTCGACGGGTTCGTCGAGGCGGCGTTCACCGGCACCCCGACCGAGCGCCGGCGCGCGCGGCGGCGCTGCTACCGGGCGCTGACCGAGCTGCAGACGCAGCTGCAGCGGCGGCTGGCCGAGCCCCCGCCGATCAGCACCCGCGCCGCGGCGTGGTGGCCGGTGATCGTGCAGCTGGAGCGGACGTCGGACGCGGTCACCGAGGCGGTGATCGCCGTCCGGTCCGGCGAGCCCGCCCCCGACCTGGCGCAGGTGGCGGTGCTGCGGCGGGCGATCCGGCAGCTGGAGGACGACGTCCGCGCCCACCGCGTGCCCGACGACGCCGAGATCCTGGCCGAGGGGGTGCTGGCGCCGGTCGCCCGCGAGGTCGACGCCGCCCGCCGGCTGGTGCGCGAGGCGGCGCCCGGCCGCTGAGGATGGGGGCATGGTCGTCCTGCCCCCGCTGTCCGATCCCCCGCCGCCCGGCTCCCGCACGGTCCGCACCGACGACGGCGTCGACCTGCACGTGGAGGTCGAGGGTGAGACCCGCCCGGGCGTGACCGTCGTCCTCGCGCACGGGTTCACCGCCCGCCTGGCCGAGTGGGAGCTGCAGCGGGAGGCGCTGCGCGGGCGGGCCCGGCTGGTGCTGTTCGACCACCGCGGGCACGGCCGGTCGGGCTGGACGCCGCTCACCCGGGCCACCATCGACCGCACCGGCCGCGACCTCGGCCAGGTGCTCGACGCCACCACGCCCGAGGGCCCGGTGGTGCTCGCCGGCCACTCGATGGGCGGCATGAGCGTGATGGCGCTGGCCCGGCAGCGGCCCGAGCTGTTCGGCACCCGGGTCGTGGGCGTGTTCCTGCTGGCGACCTCGGCCGCCGGCCTGGTGGAGAGCGGGCTGGTCGGGTGGGCGGTGAAGGCGCTGCGCGGGCTCGGGTTGCTGCCGCTGTACCTCCGGCTGCTGCAGCTGTGGGCGCCGCTGCTGGAGCGCTTCCGCCGCCGGGGCACGCGGATCGGCCGCTGGTTCACCCGCCGCTACCTCTTCGGCCGGCAGGACGCCGACCCGGCGCACGTGCGCACCGTGCAGCAGCTGCTCGAGGAGACCCCGTTCCCGGTCACCGCCGCCTTCTACGCGACCTTCCTCGACCACGACGAGACGGCGTCCCTCGACGTCCTGGCGCGGGTGCCGGTCACGGTCGTGGCCGCCTCCGACGACCGGCTCACCCCCGCCGCGCACGCCCGCCGGATGGCCGAGCGGCTGGGCGACGCCGCCGAGCTGGTGGTCGTCCCCGGCGCCGGGCACAGCGTCAACCTGACCCGCGCCGCCGTCGTCGACCGGGCCTTCCTCGACCTGCTCGACCGCATCGAGGGGCGGGCGGGCACGGCCGCCTGAGCCCGGTTACCGGCGAGTCGGGGTCGGTTTGCGGCGGTCGCCGCGCGGCCAATACCGTCGGTCCGCCGACCTCTCGACGACGAGTTCCCGCCCCGGCCGGGTGGGGCGGCGAGGAGCTGATCGTGGACCGCATGAGCCCGACCGACGCCGGTTTCTACTACGCGGAGAGCGAGAACACGCCTCTGCACGTGGGGTCGGTGGCCGTCTTCGAGGGCCCGGCACCCTCCTACGGCGACCTGGTGCGCTTGCTGCTGTCGAAGCTGCCCCTCGTGCCGCGCTACCGGCAGCGGGTGCGGGAGGTGCCGCTCAACCTGGGCCGGCCGATGTGGGTCGACGACCCGCACTTCCAGATCCTCTACCACGTGCGGCACACGGCCGTGCCCAAGCCGGGCGGCGACGAGCAGCTGCGCAACCTGGCCGGCCGGGTGCTGGGGCAGCGGCTGGACATGGCCAAGCCCCTGTGGGAGGTGTGGCTGGTGGAGGGCCTGGAGAACGACCGCTGGGCGCTCATCTCCAAGGTCCACCACTGCATGGTCGACGGCATCGCCGGCACCGATCTGATGCAGGTGATCTTCGACCTGGACCCGAACGCCACGCACGGCGAGCCCCGGGAGTGGACGGCGCAGCGCAGCCCCTCGTCGGCCGAGCTGGTGGCCGGGGCGATCTCCGACACGCTCACCCACCCGCTGCGCCAGCTGACCTCGCTGCCGGGGGCGGGCGGGGTCACGCGCTCGGCGAAGGGGCTGCTGGGGTCGGGCCGCACGCTGGCCGGCAGCCTGCCCACGCTGGCCCGGCAGGCGACCACCCCGCTGGCCCGCACGCTCACCGGCCCCATCGGCCCGCACCGGCGCTGGGCCTGGACCGACGCGCGGTTCGAGGAGTTCAAGGGCGTCCGGACGGCGCTGGGCGGCACGGTCAACGACGTCGTCCTCACCGCGATCACCCGCGGCTTCCGCGACCTGCTGCAGGGCCGCGGCGCGCTCTCCGAGAAGGCCGTCGTCCGGTCCATGGTGCCGGTGTCGGTCCGCCGTCCCGGTGAGCGCGGGGCGCTGGACAACCGGATCTCCGCCGTCTTCGTCGACCTCCCGGTGGGTGAGCCCGACGCGGCCGAGCGGCTGGCCCGGATCCGCCGCCAGATGGACGAGTACAAGAAGACGATGCAGGCGGTCGACGCCCGCTCGATCATCGCGATGGGCGACTTCGTCTTCCCGACCCTGCTGGCCATGGGCGTGCGGGCGGCGATGCAGGCCGGCCAGTTCTGGTGCCAGGCGGTGACCACCAACGTGCCGGGCCCGCGGGTGCCGCTGTACGTGCTGGGCAAGCGGATGTGCTCGGCGCACGCCTACGTGCCGATCGCCGGCGGCACCCGGCTCTCGATCGGCATCTTCTCCTACCTGAACACGATGACGTTCGGGATCAACGCCGACTTCGACGCCTTCCCCGACGTCGACGTGCTGGCCACCGGCATCCGCCGGGGCGTCGACGAGCTCACCGAGCTGGCCGCCCGGGCCCCGGCCCAGGCGGCGGCGCAGCAGTGAGCCCCGGCCGCCGGCGGGGCGGGGGGCCGTCCGCGGCCGCCGACCGCGCGCTCACCGTCGCCGTCACCGGGCCGACCGGCACGTTCGGCGCCGGGCTGGTGCCGCTGCTGGAGGAGGAGCCGCGGGTGCGGCGGGTCGTCGGCCTGGCCCGCCGCCCGTTCGACCCGGCCGAGCGCGGCTGGTCGAAGATGGAGTACCGGCGCGGCGACGTCCGCGACCCGGACACCCTGCGCGAGGCGTTCCGCGACGCCGACGTCGTGGTGCACCTGGCGTTCCTCATCACGGGCAACGCCTCGCGGCGGACGACGCGGGCGATCAACGTCGAGGGCACGCTCAACACGTTCCGCGCGGCGGCCGAGGCCGGCGCCCGCCGGTTCGTGTACGCGTCCTCGGTCGCCGCCTACGGGTGGCACCGCGACAACCCGGAGCGCATCTCCGAGGACTGGCCGGTGCGCCCGGCCGACCGGCTGTTCTACGCCCAGGAGAAGGCCGAGCTCGAGGAGCTGCTCGAGGCCGAGGCCGCGAACGCGCCCGACCTGGCGCTCTACCTGCTGCGGCCGCCGGTCGTGCTGGGCCCGAACGTGATCGGTGGCAAGGACGTGCTGCCCGGCCCGCTGGCGCCGCTGGGCCGCCGGCTGCTCTCCCGCCCGCGGCGCCTGCCGGTGCCCGTGCCGGTCGTCGTCCCCGAGTTCGAGCTGCAGTTCGTCCACGAGGACGACGTCGGCCGCGCCCTGCTGCTGTGCGTGCTCGGCGCCGGCCCGCCGGGGGCCTACAACATCGCCGGGGACGGGATCGTCACCGCGGCCGACGTGGCGCGGGAGTTCGGCGCGCTGCCGGTGCCCGTGCCGCCGGGGCCGGCCGAGATCGCCGCCCGGGCGGTGGCCCGGCTGCCGTTCCTGCCGCCGGCCGGCGAGTGGGTCGAGGCGGTCAGCCGACCGGTGATCATGGACACCACCCGGGCCAAGGAGCGGCTCGGCTGGAAGCCGCGCTACACGGGGTTGGAGGCGCTGCGCGCCACGCTCGGCCGCTGACCCCGGTCGGCCAGGAAGGCGAGCACCTCCGCGGCGACCACGTCGGGCACCTGCAGCTGCGGCACGTGGCCGACGTCGGCGAGCTCGACGTAGCGCCAGTGCGGGTGCTGCCCCGCCACCGCGCGGGCCGCGGCGACGGGCACCAGGCGGTCGCGGTCGCCGTGCACCAGCAGGACGGGTGCCGTGATGGCCGCCATGGCGCCCCGGTAGGCCCGCGGGTCGACCAGGACCCTCAGCAGCGAGCGGGCGGCGGCGAGGAAGGCGCGGTCCATCCCCTCGACGTCCTGCCGCTCCTCCAGCAGGGACACCGACCGGTCGACCACCTCGGCCGGGACGTCGTCGGGGTCCACGCCGCAGAGCACCAGCATCTCCCGCACCCGGCGCTGCGGGCTCTGGCGCTGCCGGCGCAGCCGGAGGAACCGCTCGCCGGCGAACGGCAGCGCGTAGAGCGCGAACTGCCCGGCGACGAGGGGGTCGAGCGCCCGGCGGCCACCGGCGAGGGCGGGGTCGAGCAGCACGACGGCCTCGACCGCCCGCGGCGCCGCGGCGGCGGTGAGGATCGAGATCATCCCGCCCATCGAGTTGCCCACCAGCACCACCGGGGTGCCCGCGACCTCGGTGAGGAAGCGGCGCAGGACGGCCACGTTCGCCCGCACCGTCGTCCGCCGGCCGCCGGGCTCGCTGCGGCCGAAGCCGGGCAGGTCGAGAGCCAGCACCCGGCCGTGCGGGGTGAGCAGCGGCGCGAGCAGGTCCCAGTTGAGGTGCGAGCCGCCGAGGCCGTGGACCAGCACGAAGGTCGGGCCGGCGTCGTCCCCGCCGAAGTCCACGAGGTGGACCGGGCCGTCCCAGTCGAGGGTGCGGCTGGTGCCGGGTTGCGCGGCCATCGATCTCCTCTGCACACGTGTCGTCGGTCACACTGGGGCCGGACGACGCCGATGAGTCATGCGTGTGACGCGGACCCCATCTTGGTACAGGGCTGTACCAGGGGCCGGACGACGGGAGGCGACGTGGCACGACGGCAGGACCGGGGCCCGGGGCTCCCGCTGTACCTGACAGAGCCGACCCGCGCCGCCGCCGACCTCGGCCTGTACCTGGCCGCGCGCCCGCTGCTCCCCCGCCTGCCCGGCGGCGACGGGCACCCGGTCCTCGTGCTGCCCGGTCTGCTCGCCGACGACGCCTCCACCCGCATCCTGCGCCGGGTGCTGCGCCGGCTGGGCTACCGCGTGCACGGCTGGCGGCTGGGCCGCAACATCGGCCCGACCGCGGCCTGCGTCGCCGGTCTGCGCGACCGGATGGAGGACCTCTCCGACCGCTACGGCCGGCCGGTGACGCTGATCGGCTGGAGCCTGGGCGGGATCTTCGCCCGCGACCTGGCCCGCCGCTCCCCCGAGTCGGTGCGCCAGGTGATCACCCTGGGCAGCCCGTTCCGGCTGGAGCACAACGGGCAGAGCCGCGCGACCAAGGTGTTCGAGCGCTACGCGCACCTGCACGTCGAGCACCGCACCCTGCCGCTGGAGAGCGAGGCCGAGCCGCTGCCGGTGCCGTCGACGTCGATCTACTCGCACCTCGACGGCATCGTGCACTGGCGCACCTGCCTGGAGCGGCCGGGCGAGCGCTGCGAGAACATCGCGGTGGTGGCCAGCCACCTCGGCCTCGGGCACCACCCCGCCGCCCTCTGGGCGATCGCCGACCGGCTCGCCCAGCCCGAGGGCACGTGGGAGCCGTTCCGGCCGCCGCTGTTCCTGCGGCCGGCCTTCCCGCGCCCGGCCCGGCCCTCCGCCGGCCGGCCGGCCACCGCCCGCGACGCCGCCTAACCCCCCGGCTGCCAGGCGTAGGTGCAGTCGGGCTCGCCCTCCTCGTTGCCGGAGCCGTCGCCGGTGCCCACGAGGCTGAAGCCGGCGGCCTCGTAGAACCGCCGGGCCCGCTCGTTGCGGGCGAAGACGTGCAGCCGCAGCCCCTGTGGGCGGGCGGTCCGGACGGCGTCGAGGAGCGTGCGGCCCACCCCGGTGCCCCAGGCGTCCGGGTCGACGTAGAGCTGCTCGAGCCAGGTGCCGTCGACGGCGGCGAACCCGACCACGGCGCCGGCCCGCTCGGCCACCCACACCTCCTGCCCGGCCAGCACCACGCCGCGCATCCACCCGACCGTCTCGGTCTCCTCGTGCAGGCGCGGCAACCACGGCATGCCGGCCTCGCGTGCGCGGTGGTGGACGCGGGCCAGCGCGGCGGCGTCGGCGGACGATCCCCGGCGCAGGACCGGCGGGAGCGGGTGCACACCGGCACGCTAGCCGGGGACGGGCGGACCGCTCTCGGACGACGGTGGGCGCGGCAGGGTTCGAACCTGCGACCGCTCGCTTGTAAGGCGAGAGCTCTTCCGCTGAGCTACGCGCCCCGCGCGCCCAGGTTAGAGGACCCCCCTGCCCCCTCCGCCGGCACGCTCGCGGCGGGGGCGGGGGGTCCTGCTGTCAGGCGGCGAGCTTCGCGACCGCGTCCTGCCAGCCGGACTGCTCGCGGACGTCGCCGGGGCCGTTCGCCTCGGCGAAGGTGATCGTGCCCTCCGCGTCGAGCAGGAAGGTCGCCCGCAGGGCCATGCCGGCCTTGTCGTTGAAGACGCCGTAGGCCTGCGCGGTCGCGCCGTGCGGCCAGAAGTCCGACAGCAGCCGGAAGTCGAAGCCCTCCTTCTCCCGGAACGCCTTGAGGCTGAAGACGGGGTCGGTGCTGACGGCCAGCACCTGCACGCCCGCGTCGGTGTAGACCGACAGCTCGTCGCGCAGCTGGCACAGCTCACCGGTGCACAGCCCGGAGAAGGCGAACGGGTAGAACACCAGCAGGACCGGGGCGCCCCGGAGGTCGGTCAGGGAGACGACCTGCTTGTCCTGGTCGGGGAGGCTGAACTCGGGCGCGGTGTCGCCGACGGAGAGCGTCATGGGCCCGATCGTGCCGCATGCGGCGCGGAGCGCCGCAGCGAGGGCCCGACGGCGCGGAGCGCCGCAGCGAGGGCCCGACGGCGCGGAGCGCCGCAGCGAGGGCTCAGCGGCGGGTGCGCGCCGTCTTGGGGGTGACCAGGCGGATGCCGGACCAGTCCTTGGCCGCCGAGATGCTGCTGGTCTGCTGCAGGCCCGCGGTGGGCGCCACCTCGGTCACGTCACCGGGCTCGACGTGCCCGGGCCGGCCCGACTTCGGCACGAGCAGCCAGACGACGCCGTCGTCGGCGAGCGAGGTGAGCGCGTCGGTGAGGGCGTCGAAGAGGTCGCCGTCGTCCTCCCGCCACCACAGGACGACGACGTCGGCCACCTCGTCGGTGTCCTCGTCGACCATCTCGCTGCCGGCCGCCTCGACGATGGCGTCGCGCAGGTCCTCGTCGGCGTCCTCGTCCCAGCCGAGCTCCTGCACGACCATGCCCGGCTTGATGCCCAGCCGGGCCGCCATGCCGGCGCTGCCCGAGTCGACGCTCATCCCTGCTGCTCCTCCACGGAACGGTCTGCTGCTGACCGGTTGTCTGCGACATGGTGCACGGTCGGGCGGCCCGCCGCGCGCGGGGATCGGCTCACACCCGCTCGCAGCGGGGGGACGGGACGGCGGCGGGCCCGGCGGCGACGACGGACACGACCGGCGGGAGGGTCACCCGCACGCTGGTCATGTCACCCCTCTCGCTGCTGCCTCGGGCCCGGCCTGCCGGGCACGTTGGGCGGAAGCGTAGGGCATGCGGGCCCGCGCGCAAGCCTTCTGCCGGGCAACACCCGCCTCTGGCACGCCCGGTACGGCCGCGTACCGGGCGTCTCCGGGTGCCGCACGTGACGGCGGAACCCCCGACGTACGACGATGGGGGCATGAGCGCACCGCAGCAGTCGGACGGCGACCCCGCCCGCGACGCAGTAACCCCCCGCGCGGTCATCACCGACGGGCTGCCCAGCCAACTGGTCGACACCGACCCCGACGAGACGCAGGAGTGGGTCGAATCCCTCGACGCCGTCGTCGACCACGCCGGACGCGGCCGCGCCCGCTACCTGATGCTCAAGCTGCTCGAGCGCAGCCGCGAGCAGCAGGTCGGCGTCCCCTCCCTGCGCAGCACCGACTACATCAACACCATCCCGCCGGACCGCGAGCCGTGGTTCCCCGGCGACGAGCACGTCGAGCGGCGGATCCGCGCCTACATCCGCTGGAACGCCGCGATCATGGTGCACCGCGCGCAGCGGCCCGGGATCGCCGTCGGCGGGCACATCTCCTCCTACGCCTCCTCGGCGTCGCTGTACGAGGTGGGCTTCAACCACTTCTTCCGTGGCAAGGACCACCCCGGCGGCGGCGACCAGATCTTCTTCCAGGGCCACGCCTCCCCCGGCATCTACGCCCGCGCCTTCCTCGAGGGCCGGCTGTCCGAGCAGCAGCTCGACGGCTTCCGGCAGGAGGTCAGCCACCCCGGCGGCGGCCTGTCGAGCTACCCGCACCCGCGGCTGATGCCCGACTTCTGGGAGTTCCCCACCGTCTCCATGGGGCTGGGGCCGATCAACGCGATCTACCAGGCGCGGTTCAACCGCTACCTGCACTCGCGCGGCATCAAGGACACCTCCGACCAGCACGTGTGGGCGTTCCTGGGCGACGGCGAGATGGACGAGCCCGAGTCGCTCGGCGCCATCGGCCTGGCCGCCCGCGAGGAGCTGGACAACCTCACGTTCGTCGTCAACTGCAACCTGCAGCGCCTGGACGGGCCGGTGCGCGGCAACGGCAAGGTCATCCAGGAGCTGGAGTCGTTCTTCCGCGGCGCCGGCTGGAACGTGATCAAGGTGATCTGGGGCCGGGAGTGGGACCCGCTGCTGGCCGCCGACCGCGACGGCGCGCTGGTCAACCTGATGAACCAGACGCCCGACGGCGACTACCAGACATACAAGGCCGAGGACGGCGCGTTCGTCCGCGAGCACTTCTTCGGCCGCGACCCGCGGACCCGCAAGATGGTCGAGCACCTCTCCGACAAGGAGATCTGGGACCTCTCCCGCGGCGGGCACGACTACCGCAAGCTCTACGCGGCCTACAAGGCGGCGGCCGAGCACAAGGGCCAGCCGACGGTCATCCTCGCCAAGACCATCAAGGGCTGGACGCTGGGCAGCCACTTCGAGGGCCGCAACTCGACCCACCAGATGAAGAAGCTGACCGCCGAGGACCTCGCCGCCTTCCGCGACCGGCTCTACCTCGACATCCCCGACGAGGCGCTCGACAAGACCCTGCCGCCGTACTACAAGCCGGCCGCCGAGTCCGACGAGATGCAGTACATGCTCGAGCGGCGCCGGCAGCTGGGGGGCTCGGTCCCCCGGCGGCGGACCGACGCCAAGCCGCTCAAGGCGCCGGAGGACAAGGCGCTCGACATCCTGCGCCGGGGCTCCGGCAAGCAGGAGGTGGCGACGACGATGGCGTTCGTCCGCATGCTCAAGGAGATGCTCAAGGACCCCGAGCTCGGCCCGCGGTTCGTGCCGGTCATCCCCGACGAGGCCCGCACGTTCGGCATGGACTCGCTGTTCCCCACGCAGAAGATCTACTCGCCGCACGGCCAGCGCTACACGTCGGTCGACCGTGAGCTGATGCTCGCCTACAAGGAGTCCGAGCAGGGGCAGATCCTGCACGAGGGCATCAACGAGGCCGGCTCGGCGGCGTCGTTCACCGCCGTCGGGACCTCCTACGCCACCCACGGCGAGCACATGATCCCGATCTACATCTTCTACTCGATGTTCGGGTTCCAGCGGACCGGCGACGCGTTCTGGGCG
The DNA here is from genome assembly GCF_054050035.1 of Geodermatophilus sp. SYSU D00815. Lineage (NCBI taxonomy): Bacteria > Bacillati > Actinomycetota > Actinomycetes > Geodermatophilales > Geodermatophilaceae > Geodermatophilus > Geodermatophilus sp. SYSU D00815. The sequence continues at coordinate 27,459 of NZ_JBJGYO010000012.1, forward strand.
GCCGGCGACCAGATGGCCCGCGGCTTCCTGCTCGGCGCCACCGCCGGGCGGACGACGCTCAACGGCGAGGGGCTGCAGCACGAGGACGGCCACTCCCTGCTGCTGTCGCACACCAACCCCGCGGTGGTGAGCTACGACCCGGCGTTCTCCTACGAGGTCGCGCACATCACCAAGGACGCGCTGCTGCGCATGTACGGCAACGACCCGGGCGGCCCGCTCGGCGGCCACCGCAGCCCCGACGTCTTCTACTACCTGACCGTCTACAACGAGCCGATCTCGCAGCCCGCCGAGCCGGAGAACCTGGACGTGCGGGGCCTGCTGGCCGGCATGTACAAGTACGCCGACGGTCCGCAGGTCGAGAACGGCAAGAAGGCGCAGATCCTCGCCTCCGGCGTCGCGGTGCCGTGGGCGCTGCGGGCGCAGGAGCTGCTGGCGCAGGACTGGGGCGTGTCGGCCGACGTGTGGTCGGTGACGTCGTGGACCGAGCTGCGCCGCGAGGCGGTGGAGGCCGAGGAGCACAACCTCCTGCACCCCGAGGAGGAGGCCCGCGTCCCGTACGTGACCCAGCGGCTGCGGGAGGCCGAGGGACCGGTCGTGGCGGTGTCGGACTGGATGCGCGCCGTCCCCGACCTGATCGCGCCGTACGCGCCGCACGGGATGAAGTCGCTGGGCACCGACGGGTTCGGCCTGTCCGACACCCGCCCGGCGCTGCGCCGGCACTTCCACGTCGACGCCGAGTCGATCGTCGTCCGGACGCTCGCCTCGCTCGCCGACTGGAACTGGCTGGACCGCGACGTCGTCCGCCAGGCGGTGGAGAAGTACCAGGTCCGCGACGTGCAGGCCGCACCCGAGGACCAGCGCTCCGACCCCAGCCCGGCGACCTGAGCCGCGGGCCGACCCTTCCGGGCTGACGTGGTGGCGGGCCGCGGGCCCGCGCGCCCGGCGGCCCCCGGGTCCACGCCCCCCCACCCCCCCCCCCCCCCCCCCCCCCCCCCCCCCCCCCCCCCCCCCCCCCCCCCCCCCCCCCCCCCCCCCCCCCCCCCCCCCCGCCCGTCCGCGGGGTCCACCCGCCGCACCGACCGTCGCGGATCAGCGACGTTGCGCATCGCCACCCCGTGCGTCCCCCGAGCAGGGCACGGCGAACACCCCCCGCACGGGGGCTCCCGGGTCCCGCCGACCGACCTAGCGTCGGCGCCCGTCGACGGCCGCCTGCTTCCCGTGGCGGCCGGGCACGGACCCATGGAGGGGGACACAGCACGATGCGCAGAACCCTGATCGCAGCGGGGTCGTTCGCCCTGCTGCTGGGCACCGCGACCAACGCGGCAGCCCACGAGAGGGCGGACGACGACGGGGGCCGCGACCACCGCGTCGTCGTCGAGGGCCTGGACAACCCCCGGCAGCTGGCGTGGGCGGGCGACACCCTGCTCGTCGCGGAGGGCGGCGACGGCGGGCAGTGCGCGCCCGCCACGACCCCGGAACCGGCACCCCAGCCCGCGCCCGCGCCCGAGCCGGCGCCCGCGCCCACCGGGAGCGGTACCGACGGCACCACGACGACGGGCTCCGACGACGGCACGCCCGACCAGGGCAGCGGCGACGCCACCCCCACGCCCGGCACCGACGACGGCACGCCCGACCAGGGCAGCGGCGACGCCACCCCCACGCCCGGCACCGACGACGGCACGCCCGACCAGGGCAGCGGCGACGCCACCCCCACGCCCGGCACCGACGACGGCACGGCCACGCCCGACCCCGGCACGGGCACCACGACCGCCGCGGCTGCGGAGGTGTGCGTGGGCGACTCAGGTGCGATCACCGCGGTCCACGGCCTGGAGGACGGGCGCGAGGTCCGCACCGAGCGGGTCGTCGAGGGCCTCGACTCGACCCGCCTCCCCGACGGCAGCTCCATCGGACCGGGCGGCGTCGCGGCGACCGGCGTCCCCGGCGTCCTGCTGATCGCGACCGGTGAGCCGACGCCCGACGCGTTGCGCACGGACGCCACGGCGTTGCAGGAGCGGCTCCTGGTCAGCACGGGCGGCACCGTGCGCAGCTGGGTCGACTTCGGCGACCTCGAGGAGGCGCAGAACCCGGACGGGGCGCAGCTCGACAGCAACCCGAACCAGGTGCTGGTCGTCGACCCGACCCCGGACGGCCCGCCGCGCGTCGACGAGTACGTGCTCGTCGCCGACGCGGGCGCCAACACCGTGTGGAAGGTGACGCCGGACTTCGCCGACCTGGGTGACGAGGAGCTGCCGGCGGTCACGGTGACCGTCTTCGCCACGTTCCCGACCACCCCGCCCCCCGCGGGCGGCGCGGACGACGGCGTGATCGAGTTCGTGCCGACCTCGCTGGCCCAGGACGAGCGGGGGCACGTGTACGTCGGCGGCGCGGGCAGCCTGGTCGCGGGCGGGGCGTCGGTGATCGAGTTCGAGGACCGCGGCGCCGAGCAGGCGGCGGTCGTGGACCGCTGGGACGGCTTCACCGGCATCAACGGGCTGGCGGTCGACCGGGACGGCGAGCACCTGTACGTCTCGCAGATCGGCGGGCCGCCCGAGGGCACCGGCACCGGCGCCGGCAGCGTGGTCCGCGTCGAGACCGACGACGACGAGTACCGGGCGGTCGAGGTCCCGGCGCCGTCCGGGCTGGCGGTCGACCGTGACGGCGACGTGTACGTGTCCGCGTACAGCACCTCGCCGGCGGCCGGGCGGCAGGACGACCCCGCGACGACGGACGCGGAGGCCGGCACGCCGGGCGGTCAGCTGTGGGAGCTGCGCTTCCGCGGCGGGGACGAGGCGCGGTTGCCCGTGACCACGCCCGCGGCGAACCTGCCGCAGCCGGCGGTGCTCGCCCCGACCGTCCCCGACCCGACGGTGCCCCAGCCGACCGTGCCGGACCCGACGGTGCCCGACCCGACGGTGCCCGAGCCGACCGTGCCGGACCCGACGGTGCCCGACCCGACGGTGCCCGAGCCGACCGTGCCGGACCCGACCGTGCCGGACCCGACCGTGCCCCTCGACGACGACGGGACCCCGGACCAGGGCAGCGGCGACGTGGCCGTGACGCCGTGACGCCGTAGCCGCGGCGCGGCGCGGCGTCCCACCGGAGGCCCTCGGCGCAGGATCCTGCGCCGAGGGCCGCCGTGCGTCAGGCGGCCAGGTCAGCCGGCCAGGTCAGCCGGCCAGGGCGTCCAGGGCCATGCGGGCGTAGAGGGCGACGCCGGCGGGCAGCGGCTCCTCGTCGAACACCACCAGGTTCGAGTGGTTGGCCGGCGCGGTCCCCGGCTCCAGGCCGGGCGGGCACGCGCCCAGGAACGCCAGCGCGCCCGGCACCCGCTCCAGCACGTAGGAGAAGTCCTCCGCGCCCATGAGCGGCGCGGCCAGCGGCACCGCGGCCTGCGGGCCGAGCAGCGCGGCCGCGGTCTCCAGCACCGTGGCGGCCGCGCCGGCGTGGTTGACGGTGACCGGGTAGCCCTCGACGTGCTCGAACTCCGCGGTCATCCCGTGCGCCGCGGCGATGGTGGCGGCCACCCGCTCGACGGCCGCCACGACCATCCGCCGGTTCTCCGCCGACAGGGTGCGGATCGTCCCCTCGAGGAACGCGGAGTCGGGGATGACGTTGCTGGTCGACCCCGCCTCGATGTGCGCCACGGTGACCACCGCGGGGTCGAAGACGTCGACCCGCCGGGTGACCAGGGTCTGCAGCGCGAGCACGATCTCGGCGGCCACCGGGATGGGGTCGTTGGCGGTGTAGGGCATCGAGGCGTGCCCGCCGCGGCCCTTGACCGTGATCCGCCACTGGTCGGCCGCGGCCATCATCGGGCCGGGCCGCACGTTGATCGTGCCGCTGGCGAACGTCGAGGAGATGTGCAGCGCGAACGCACCCGTGACCGGCGCCTCCGGGACGGCGTCGAGCAGCCCCTCGTCGAGCATGTGGCGGGCGCCGTGGAAGCCCTCCTCCCCCGGCTGCGCCATGAACACGACCTGACCGGTGAGCTCGTCGCGGCGCTCGGCGAGCAGGCGGGCGGCCCCCAGGAGCATCGCCACGTGGGTGTCGTGGCCGCAGGCGTGCATGGCGCCGGGCACCTCGGAGGCGAACGGCAGGCCGGTGTCCTCGTGCACCGGCAGCGCGTCCATGTCGCCGCGCAGCAGGAAGGTCGGGCCCGGTCGCGCGCCGCGCAGCACGCCCACCACCGAGCTGGTCGAGCGGCCGGTGGTCACCTCGATCGGCAGGCCGTCGAACGCCTCGAGCACCGTGGCCTGGGTCCTCGGCAGGTGCAGCCCGATCTCGGGGTGCCGGTGCAGCCGTCGCCGCAGGTCGATGGTGCGGTCGGCGTCGGAGTAGGCGGCGGCGAGGAGGTCGGCGGCGCTGGTCGGCATGCCCCCCAGTCTCGCCGCCGGGTCCGGCGCCCGCCCTCCCGGTCCCCGGTGGGCGCCGCGATCACGGAGTTCGGGGAGCGACCCGCCGAGACCCCGCGGCGTGTCGCTCCCCCGACCTCGTGATCGTCGCAGGGGCGGCTCAGAAGGCGGCCCAGTCGGGCCGCGTGGTCGCCAGCCGCCAGACGGCGACCAGGTCCTCGCCGGCCACGGTGACCTGCCCCTCGGGCGCCGCCGCGGGCGGGCCCACCCACAGCCGCGCGTCGTCGCGGCCCAGGTCGACCCAGCCGCGCGGGCCGCGGTGCACCTCGTGGGACGGCGGCGCCGCCGGGTCGGCCGCCCGCAGGTAGGCCTGCAGCACGCGCGCCCCGTCGTCACCGGCCACCTCGTCGTGGGTCAGCCCGGTGCCCGACCGCAGCACCGCGACGTCGCCCGCCCCGATCCCGGCCCCCTCCCGCCACGCGTGCCGCAGCGACCCGGCCAGGACGACGGCGACGACGTCCACGGCGCGGTGGTCGTGCCGGCCGTAGCCCTCCCCCGGGCCGAGCCGGTCGTCGGCCAGGCGCAGCAGCGGCCCGAGCGAGCCGTCGTCCGGCGCGGCGACCACGCGCTGCTCGAGGCTCACGCCGCGACCACCGCGTCCCGCCGGGCCGGAAGGGCCGCCCGTCCCCCGGGCAGGGCGCCGAAGGCCAGCGCGACCGTCAGCGTCCACGCCAGCCCGAACGCCCAGCCGCCCACGACGTCGGAGAGGAAGTGCACGCCCAGCCACATCCGGGTCAGGCCGACCAGCAGGACCAGCGCGACGCCCAGCGCCAGCCAGGCCCGCCGGGCGCGCGGGGCGAGCCGCGGCCACAGCAGCACCAGGACGACGGTGACGAACGCGGCGACGCCGGAGGAGTGCCCGCTGGGGTAGCTGAGCGTCTCCAGCAGCGCCCCGCCCCGGGCGAAGTCGGGGCGCACCCGGCCCACCAGCTCCTTGAGCAGCGACGTCAGCGGCCCGACCAGGACGACGGCGGTGAGCACCCAGCCCGCCGTCCACCAGGCGCCGCGCACGGCGAGCCAGACGACGACCGGTACCAGCACGAGCAGGCGGAAGGCCGAGAGCCCCGGCGCCGTGAGCACCTGCAGCAGCCCCTCCACCCAGGCGCCGCGCCCGTCACCGGCGTAGAGCCCCTCGCTGACGACGTCGTCGAGCCGCACCTGCAGACCGAAGTCGGTGCTGACGCCGACAGCCAGCACGGCCACGACGGCGTAGGCGGTCAGCGCCGCGACCAGGGCCCGGCGCCGGGCGATCCGCGACGCACCGTCCGGGGGAACGTCCACGGGTCCACTCTCCCCGACCGCCGATCCCGTGACACGCTGACGGCAGAGCTGGGAACGGGGAGATCGACCACGGGGAGGACGGCACGGTGACCGGCCGGGTGAGCAACCGCCCGCCGAGCGACGCGACGCTGCGGCGGCTCGAGCGCGCGTCCGGGGCCCTCGCCACCCAGGCCGTGGCGCGGATGGACGAGCAGCTGCCGTGGTTCCGCGCGATGCCGGCCGACCAGCGCTCGTGGGTCATGCTCGTCGCGCAGAACGGGATCGCCTCGCTGGTCGAGTGGTGCCGCAACCCCGGTCGCCCGCCCCGGCTGACCGGCGAGGTGTTCGGCGCCGCGCCGCGCGAGCTGGTCCGCGCGGTGCCGCTGCGGCAGACGGTCGACCTGATCAAGGTCACCGTCGAGGTGATGGACGACCACGTCGCCTCGGTGGCCGAGCCCGGCGACGCCGAGGCGCTGCGGATCGCCGTGCTCACCTTCAGCCGCGAGGTCGCCTTCGCCACGGCGCACGTCTACGCCAGCTTCGCCGAGAACCGCGGCGCCTGGGACGCCCGCCTGGAGGCGCTCGTGGTCGACGCCCTCGTGCGCGGCGAGCGCTCGGAGGAGCTGCCCGGGCGCGCCGCCGCGCTCGGCTGGGCCACGATGAGCCCCGTCGTCGTCCAGGTCGGGGCCGCGCCGGCGGCCGGCGACGCGCACGCCGCGGTGCGCCGCGCGGCGCGGTCGATGCGCGCGGAGGTGCTGGTCGGCGTGCACGCCGACCAGCTGGTCGTCGTGCTGGGCGGGCACGAGGACCTGGAGCCGGTGGCCGAACGGGTCAGCGACGAGTTCGGCCCCGGCCCAGTCGTCACCGGGCCGGTCGTGGACGGGCTCAGCCGGGCGGCCGAGTCGGCCGCCGCCGCCCTCGCCGGCCTGCGCGCGGCCCCCGCCTGGCCGGGGGCGCCCCGGCCCGTGGCGGCCGACGCGCTGCTCGCCGAGCGCGCGCTCGACGGCGACCCGCTGGCCCGCGCCGCGCTCAACGAGCGGGTCGCCGCGCCGCTGCAGGCCGCGGGCGGCGAGGTGCTGGAGACGGTGCGGGCGGTGCTGGCCGGCGGCGGCAACCTGGAGGCCAGCGCCCGGGCGCTGTTCGTGCACCCGAACACGGTCCGCTACCGGCTCCGCAGGGCCGCCGAGCTGACCGGTCTGTCGGCCACCGACCCGCGCGGCAGCTGGACCCTGCAGGTGGCCCTCGCCCTCGCCCGGCTCGACCGGGAGGGCTCGCTCTGGCACTGAGTGCCACCCGTCCCACCGGCCCCACCAGTGTGGTCTCTACCACGATACGGGCGCCGGAGGCGTGTACGCCGAGTAGTTCTTGTAGGAACCCTCCAAAGATCAGCGGTGTGCTTTCGTGCCGCTCCCCGGCGCGGGCGCGGGTGATCCCTGGCACGGTGAAGGCGTGCTGGCCGTCCTCGCCCCCGGACAGGGTGCCCAGAAGCCCGGGATGCTCACCGACTGGCTCGACCTCCCCGGCGCGGAGCCGTTCTTCCGCTGGGCCGGTGCGATCGCCGACGCCGACCTGCTGACCCTCGGCACCACCGGCGACGCCGAGGCGATCAAGGACACCGCCGTCACCCAGCCGCTGGTCGTGGCGATGAGCCTGTTCATCGCCCGCGAGCTCGGCGGGCTGCCCGGCCCCGTGCTGCACACGCCGCACGCCGGGCGCGACGTCGTCATCACCGGGCACAGCGTCGGCGAGCTCACCGCGGCCGCCCTGGCCGGGGTGCTCTCCGTCGAGGCGGCGATCGCGCTGACCGCCGTCCGCGGCCGGGCGATGGCCGCCGCCTGCGCGCAGACGCCCACCGGCATGTCCGCCGTCCTGGGCGGTGACCCCGAGGAGCTGCAGGCCGCCCTGGAGCGGCACGGGCTGCGGGCCGCCAACTACAACGGCGGCGGCCAGGTCGTCGTCGCCGGACCGCTGGACGGGCTCGCGGCGCTCAAGGCCGAGCCGCCCGCCAAGGCCCGGGTGCTCCCGCTGTCGGTCGCCGGGGCGTTCCACACCGAGTACATGGCCCCCGCCCGCGAGGAGCTGGAGGGGCTGGTCGGCGGGCTGCGCCCGGCCGACCCCAGCCGCCTGCTGCTGTCCAACGCCGACGGCGCGGCGGTGGAGAGCGGCGCCGCGGCGCTCGCCCGCCTGGTCAGCCAGGTCACCAGCCCGGTGCGGTTCGACGCCTGCCTGGCCACGCTGCGCGACCTCGGCGTGACCGCGGCGATCGAGCTCCCGCCGGCCGGCGCCCTGGCCGGCCTGGCCAAGCGCGAGTGGAAGGGCGCCGACATCGAGATCCTGGCGGTCACCAGCCCCGCCGACCTGGACCGCGCCCGGCAGCTGATCGACGCCGAGCGCGGCCGGCCCGAGCCCGACCACCTGCCCGACTGGCGGGTCGTCGTAGCCCCGGTGCGCGGCACGGTCAGCCCGGCCGACGTCGCCGAGGGCAGCCACCTGCCCGCCGGCACCCCGCTCGGCGTGGTGCGCAGCCGCCGCGAGGAGGTCCACGTCTCGGCGGGCTACGACGGGGTACTGGCCGAGTGGCTCGTGCACGAGGGGGACCTGGTCGACGCAGGCGACCCGCTGGCCCGTCTCTACCCGGAGGTGCAGGCATGACCGCCCAGATCCAGCAGCGGCCGGGGGCTCCGGGCGCGCGCATCCTCGGACTCGGCGGGTACCGGCCGCGCCGGCGGGTGACCAACCACGAGCTCGCGCAGGTGATGGACACCAACGACGAGTGGATCCAGACCCGCGTCGGCATCGCCGAGCGCCGCTGGGCCGGCGAGGACGAGACCCTCGTCGAGATGGCCGTCGCCGCCGGCGGCAAGGCGATCGCCGCCAGCGGCCTGGACCCCGACGAGATCGACATGATCGTCGCGGCCAGCGCCAGCCTGAAGCACCCGATCCCCGGCATCGGCCCGCAGATCGGGCACCGGCTGGGGCTCAAGCGCCCCGGCGCGTTCGACCTCAACGCCGGCTGCGCCGGCTTCTGCTACTCCCTCGGCCTGGTCAACGACGCCATCCGCGCCGGGTCGGTGCGCAACGCGCTCGTGGTCGGCGTCGAGCGGCTCACCGACGTCACCGACCGGAACGACCGCGCCACCGCGGTGATCTTCGCCGACGGCGCCGGGGCGGCCGTGGTGGGCGCCTCCGACGAGCCGGGCATCGGCCCGGTCGCCTGGGGCAGCGACGGCGACCAGCACAACGCGATCGAGATCGTCGCCGGCACCGGCTTCATGGTCATGGCCGGCCAGGCCGTCTACCGCTGGGCCACCACCAAGCTCACCGAGACGCTCGTCGAGGCGATGGCCGCGGCCGGCGTCGGGCCGGAGGACATCGACGTCTTCGCCCCGCACCAGGCGAACCTGCGGATCGTCGAGTCGATGACCAAGAAGCTGGGCCTGCCCGAGCGGACCGTGGTCGCCCGGGACATCGTCCAGGCCGGCAACACCTCGGCCGCCTCGATCCCGCTCGCGCTCACCGCGCTGCTGGAGTCCGGCGAGGCGAAGTCGGGCGACCTCTGCCTGGTCCTCGGCTACGGCGCCGGGCTCACCTTCGCCGGGCAGGTCCTGCGCCTGCCCTGAACCATGGATCTGCCGGGGCACCCGTCCCGGACGACGGCGGCCGCGTGCCGTCGAGCCGTACCAAGGCATCCACCCGAGAGAGAGGACCCCGCGTGGCAAGCACCCAGGAGATCCAGGCCGGACTCGGCGAGATCCTGGAGGAGGTGGCCGGCGTCACCCCCGCCGACGCCACTCCGGAGAAGTCCTTCACCGAGGACCTCGACGTCGACTCGCTGTCGATGGTCGAGATCGCCACCGCCGTCGAGGACAAGTTCGGGGTCGCCATCCCCGACGACGAGCTCGGCAACATCAAGACCGTCGGCGACGCCATCTCCTACATCGAGAAGAACCAGTAGAAGGACTCCCGTGCCCCCCCACCGCTCGCACGCTCGCGGCGGGACCCTGCACGGGGGCCCAACCGGCGCCTGCAACGGGGCCGTTCCAGCACGTCACCGGGCCGCCCGGCCAGTTGAGAGGAATCGCGATGAGCACGTCAACCAGTGACGTCGTCGTCACCGGGCTCGGCGCCACCACGCCGCTCGGCGGGGACGTGGCCAGCACGTGGGAGGCGCTGCTGGCCGGGCGGTCGGGGGTCGAGCGGATCACCGACGACTGGGTCAAGGACTACCCGGCCCAGCTCGTGGCCCGCATGGCCACCGACCCGGCCGAGCAGCTGGACCGCGTCCGGGCCCGGCGGCTCGACCGCAGCCAGCAGGCCGCCGTCGTCGCCGCCCAGGAGGCGTGGGCAGGGTCCGGAGCCGCCGACCTCGACGTCCCCCCGGAGCGGGTGGCGGTCGTGTTCGGCACCGGCATCGGCGGCGCGCTGACCCTGCTCGGCCAGGACGACGTCCTGGAGGAGAAGGGCCCCAAGCGCGTCTCCCCCTTCACCATCCCCATGCTCATGCCCAACGGCCCGGCCGCCGCGGTCGGCCTCGCCATCGGCGCGAAGGGCGGCGTGCACGCGCCGGTCAGCGCCTGCGCCTCCGGCGCCGAGGCGATCCGCTGGGGCCTGGACCTGCTCCGCTTCGACCGCGCCGACGTCGTCCTGGTCGGCGGCGCCGAGGCCTGCATCCACCCGCTGCCGATGGCCGGCTTCGCCGCGATGCGCGCCATGAGCACCCGCAACGACGAGCCCGAGCGGGCCTCGCGGCCGTTCGACAAGGCCCGCGACGGCTTCGTGCTCGGCGAGGGCGCCGCGGCGCTGGTGCTCGAGCGGGCCGACTCCGCCAGGGGCCGCGGCGCGACCGTGCACGCTCGCCTGGCCGGCGCCGGCGCCACGGCCGACGGCTACGACTTGGTCGCCCCGCACCCCGAGGGCGAGGGCGCCGGCCGCGCGATCAGCGCCGCGCTGCGCGACGCCGGCCTCTCCCCCACCGACATCGGCCACGTGAACGCGCACGCCACGTCCACCCCGGTCGGCGACACCGCCGAGGCGGCCGCGATCCGCGGGGCGGTCGGCGACCACGTGCTGGTCACGGCCACCAAGAGCCAGACCGGCCACCTGCTCGGCGCGGCCGGCGCGCTCGAGTCGGTCTTCACCATCCTCGCGCTGCGCGACCAGGTCGTGCCGGCCACCGCCAACCTCGACGACCCGGACGACGACGCCGCCGTCCAGGCCCTCGACATCGTGCGCCACGAGCCGCGCAAGGCGCAGCTCACCGCCGCCGTCAACGACTCGTTCGGCTTCGGCGGCCACAACATCGCCCTGGTCTTCACGACGGCGTGAGCGCCCGGCAGCCCCTTCCCCCGCCTCGTCCCGGAGAGGTCGCATGACCACCCTGCAGGCAGCTCCCCCGACCCCGCCCACCACCCCCGACCCGCGGGACCCCGAGGACCGGCTCCGCCGGTTCTTCGACGAGGGCTCCCTGCAGCTGCTCGTCGGCCGCGACACCTCCGGCGTCGTCGCCGGGCGCGGGACCGTCGAGGGGTCGCCGGCGGTCGCCTTCTGCACCGACGCCACCGTGATGGGCGGCGCCATGGGCACCGACGGCTGCCGGCACATCGTCGACACCATCGACACCGCGCTGCGCGAGCGGGTGCCGGTGGTCGGCATCTGGCACTCCGGCGGGGCCCGGCTGGCCGAGGGCGTCGTCGCGCTGCACGCCGTCGGCGAGGTCTTCGAGGCCATGGTGCGCGCCTCGGGGCGGGTGCCGCAGATCTCGGTGGTGCTCGGACCGGCCGCCGGCGGCGCCGCCTACGGCCCGGCGCTCACCGACCTGGTGATCATGGGGCCGGCCGGCCGCGTCTTCGTCACCGGGCCCGACGTGGTCCGCTCGGTCACCGGTGAGGTGGTCGACCAGGAGCAGCTCGGCGGCCCCGACACCCACGGCCGGCGCTCCGGCGTCGTCCACGTGGTCACCGAGTCCGAGGCCGACGCGCTGGCGACCGCCCGGCAGGCGGTGGACCTGCTCGCCGCCCAGGGGACCTTCGCGCCGGCCGAGGAGGAGCCCGACGTCGACCTGCGGGCGCTGCTGCCCGAGCAGCCGCAGCGGGCCTACGACGTCAAGCCGCTGGTGGCCGCCGTCCTCGACTCCCCCGGCCTCGAGCTGCACCCGCGGTTCGCGCCGAACATCGTCACCACCCTCGGCCGGATCGCCGGGCGCACCGTGGGCGTGATCGCCAACAACCCGCTGCGGCTCGGTGGCTGCCTCGACTCCGCGTCGGCGGAGAAGGCGGCCCGGTTCGTGCGGATGTGCGACGCGTTCGGCGTCCCGCTCGTCGTCCTCGTCGACGTGCCCGGCTACCTGCCCGGGGTCGGCCAGGAGTGGGACGGCGTCGTGCGCCGCGGGGCCAAGCTGCTGCACGCCTTCGCCGAGGCCGTCGTCCCGCGGGTGACCCTGGTGACCCGCAAGTCCTACGGCGGCGCCTACATCGCGATGAACTCCCGCTCGCTGGGTGCGACGGCGGTGTTCGCCTGGCCCGGCGCCGAGGTGGCCGTCATGGGCGCCAAGGCCGCCGTCGGCATCCTGCACCGCAAGAAGCTGGCCGCCGCCCCGCCCGGGGAGCGCGACGCGCTGCACGAGCAGCTGGCGGCCGAGCACGAGAAGATCGCCGGTGGGGTGAACAAGGCCCGGGAGATCGGCGTCGTCGACGAGGTCGTGGAGCCCGCGCAGACCAAGCGCCGGCTGGTGCAGGCCCTGGCCGGGGCGCCCGCCGGCCGCGGCGCGCACGGCAACATCCCGCTCTAGGCCCACGCGCGGGAGGCCTGGCACCTGGCGTCAGGTGCCGGGCCTCTCGCGTGCGCGGGTGGACCGGGCCGCAGAACTGGAACGGCCGCCCGGACGCCGCTTCCCCGACGGCGTCCGGACGACCGGGTTCTCAGCCTACGACGGCCCCCCGCCCCCCGCGGGTGTGTCGTAGTCGGATCGTGACCTGCGCTTTCCCCCTCAGACGACCTGGTGGAGCCAGGTGACGGGGCTGCCGTCCCCGGCGTGGCGGTAGACCTCCAGATCGGCGTCCCAGGCCGCCCCGAGCAGCTCGTCGACGCCGTGGCGGAACGCCTCGATGGAGGTGGCGGTCGCCGCCAGGTGGCGCAGCTGCTGCTCGGTGACGACGAGGTCGCCGTTGGCGCTCGTCGGAGCGCGGTACACACCGTGACCGGGCACGTAGGACATGCGCTCGCCGTCGTTGCCGTGGCTCGCTTCCTCGGTCACCTCGAACCGCAGCATGGGCCACGCGCGCAGGGCAGCCACCAGCTTCGCACCGGTGCCGGGCGAGCCCGTCCAGGCCACCTCGGCACGGTACGACCCGTGCGCCGCGGGCTGCTCGGCCCACGACAGGGAGACCGGCGCGCCGATGACGCGTTCGAGCGCCCACTCGACGTGCTGGCACAGCGCCTTCGGGCACGCGTGCACGAAGACGACACCCTGGGTAGACCGTCGCTGCACGAGGCACCTCCATCGACTCGATCGGTCTCGTCTTCCCCTACGGACCCATCGATTCGGTGACGCGCTGTGTTCGACAGTGACGGAGCAGGGCTCCCGCAGACAGTTTGCACGATGGTGGCCCTGTCGCGCCAGTGCGGATGAGCTGGATGCGTCGAAAGTGACGCAAGGTGACGTGTGATACCTCTAACCGCTGGTCAGCGGCCATACCACGCCGAGCGGCCCCCCGTCCAGCGGGGCGATCCGGTTCTGAGGAACGTCGACGCAACGGTGTCGAGGCGCACCCGGAGGAGTCCCGACGGCGTGTCGAGGGGATCCGCCCCGCCATCACGCAGGGTAGTCGCCGACTGGCCGCGACCGGGGTCCGCCACGCCGGGACGGGCCGGCCGACCCCGCGTTCCGGGGTCGTGACGCGCCGGTAAGCTGCCGTCCAGTCCAGTGCGCGTCCAACAAACGGCGTGCGGTGCGGGGCCTCCCCCGCCACGTGGACTCCCTGGAGCCCGTGGGGAGTTCAGCCCTGCCCGCCGGAGAATCCCGTGACCCGCCCCGACCCGAGCCCGGACGCCGTGCAGCGTGCGTTCGAGGAGCTCGGCCGCCAGTCCTTCGCCCAGCACTCGCTGCAGTCCCTGGTGCAGAAGGTCGCCGACGTCGCCGCGCGCGTGCTGCCCGGCGACCCGGCCACCTCGGTCACGATCCTGACCCGCGACCGCCCGCGCACGGTCGCCGCCAGCCACGCCCTGGCCCTCGACCTCGACCGGACGCAGTACGAGCTGGGCAGCGGCCCCTGCCTGCAGGCCGCCTCCACCGGCGGCCTGGCCGCCTGCCCCGACACCGGGTCCGACGACCGGTGGCCGCAGTTCGCCGCCCGCGCGGCGGAGCTCGGCTGCCGCAGCGTGCTCTCGGTGCCGCTGCCGGTCCAGGAGCTGGTGGCCGGCGGGCTCAACGTCTACCTGCGGGGCATCTCCCCGTCGGACGACGCGACGCGCGCCCTGGCGGAGCGCCTCGCCTCCTACGCCGTGGTGCCCGTGTCGAACATGTACCTGTACTCCAGCGCCGCCGAGCGCGTGGAGCACCTGCAGGCGGCGCTCGACAGCCGCGCGGTGATCGACCAGGCCAAGGGCATCCTGATGGAGCGCTTCAAGCTCACCGCCGACCAGGCGTTCCAGGCGCTGGTCCGCGTGTCGATGGAGACGAACACCAAGGTGCGCGACGTCGCGGAGCAGTTCGTGCAGACCGGGGACCTGCCCGGGCGCTGAGTCACCCGCCGACGGTGGCCTGCAGGTCCTCGCGCGGCGTCACCCGGACGGCGCGCACCTCGCCGTCGGCGTCCTCCCACTCCACCTCGACCACCTGGCCGGCCCGCAGGGCCTGGCGTCCGGTGCTGCGGTGGACGACGTCGGCGGACACCCAGCACTCCCCCGGCAGGTCGGTCGTCTCGATCCAGCCCCGTCCGGCCGCGTCGTCCCAGCGGACGACCGTGCCCAGGCTCTTCCCGCTGCGCGCCACCGGCCCAGGCTGGCCGGGGCGCCCGGCCGGGGCAAGGGGTGCGCTCAGGCCAGCGGGACGGTGACCCGGTCGCCGCCCGCCGTCTTGGCGCGGTACATCGCGGCGTCGGCCCGGTGCAGCAGGTCGAGGACGTCGTCCTCGGGGCGCACCTCGGCCACACCCACGCTGGCGGTGACGCCCACGGGCCGGCCGACGCGCGCGACCGCCGCGCGCAGCCGCTCGGCGAGGTCGTCGGCCGGCAGGACGGCGGTCACCTCCGCGAGCACGGCGAACTCGTCGCCGCCGAGCCGCGCCACGGTGTCGGTCTCCCGGACCGCCGCGGCCAGCGCCCGGGCTACCTCCTGCAGCACCGCGTCGCCGGCGCCGTGCCCCCGGTGGTCGTTGACGCCCTTGAAGCCGTCGAGGTCCACGAGGCAGACGACCGTCGCCGCGGACTCGTCCAGCGCCGCCTCGAGCCGGCGCAGGAACGCCCGCCGGTTGCACACCCCGGTCAGCGGATCGGTGGAGGCCAGCGCCTCCTGCGCGCGGGTGAGCCGCACCTGCTGCTCGTGGGCGGCCCACGAGTTCGCCGAGGCCATCGCGCAGACGGTGGTGAAGGCGCCCATGACCACGGCGATGAACAGCACCGAGAGGGTGACGTGCGGCGGGGCGACCAGCAGCACGTACGCGCCGGTCATGACCGTGCCCATGGCGACCACCCCGGCCGGCGGGTAGGCCAGCGCCATGAAGGCGAGGGTCAGGAACAGCAGGGAGTACAGCGGGCTGGCGCTGCCGCCGTCGATCCGGGAGACGACGACCACGATCGCGGTGACCGCGAGGCTCCAGGCGTAGAACAGCAGCGAGCCACGGGCGTCGCGCATCCAGGCGGCCAGTGGCAGGAGCAGCAGCGCCGGCGTGCCGAAGGCGGCCACGGCGAGCAGGCAGTACGTCACGACCGAGCCGTGCGCCGGGGTGTCGGTGAGCAGCAGGTAGCCGAGGGCGGCCGCGCAGGCGATCTCGGTGAGCAGGACGCCGATGCGGGCGTGGCGCACCCAGTAGGCGGCACGGTCGTCGTCCTGCGCCAGCTGCCGGTACAGCCCGGCCCGCAGGGCAGCGGCGAGCCGGCGCCGCGTGCGCGGCCGCGCACCCGCCGCCCGGCGGTCGGCCGGCCCCGTTCGGTCCACGGGGATGCGATCGGGACGCGCGGCGACCTCCTTGACCGCCCTCACCCTTCGGGGGGTGGCGCCGCACCGGACGGCCGTGCCGAGGGTCACAGGCCTGCCGGCCGCGAGGGGTGGGTACCGCGCCGGCATGGCTGCAGAGCACGCCGCCCGGCGCGGCATGGCCGGCGCCGGGCGGGAGCGGGTCGCCGCCCTGGTGCTGCCCGCCTGGGACGCCTTCCTGGCCCAGGCGGAGGCGGCCGACCTGGACCGCCGGAGCCGGCTGCCGGGCTGGCGCGTCCACGAGATCTGCGTGCACCTGGGCTGCTGGCCCGACCACACCGCCGTGGCCGACCTGGTCGCCTCGGCCCGGGCCGGCGGGAGCGGCGAGGAGCCCGACGTCGACGCCGTCAACGCCCGGGTCACCGCCGCGCACCGCGACGCCCCCCGCGAGGAGGTGCTCGCCGCGCTGCGCCGCAACCGGGACGTCACCCGTCGCTACCTGACCGAGGAGCCCGCGACGCTGGACACCGCGCCCGCCGTCTCGGTGGTCGGCCGGCTGCCGCTGCTGTCCGTCGTCCTCGGCCAGGCCTACGAGCTCGCCGTCCACGGGCTCGACCTCGCCGACGCCGGGGCCGCGCCGGTGCCGCCGGAGGTGCTGCAGGCGGGGCTGGCCGCGCTCGCCGACGTCACCGGGGCGCTGGCCGCGTCCTGCGGCATCACCGGCGGCGCCACCCTGGCCACGCCGGAGGGCGGCTGGCGGTTCGCCGCCGACCGGGACGGCTGGACGGTGACCCGGACGGCGCCGGGCCGGGTGGAGGGAGCCGCGGTGGAGGCGGCCGCCGACCTGCTCCTGGAAGCGGCGTCGGGGCGGGTCAACCCCGTGCCGGCGGTGGCGCGCCGCGCGCTCGTGGTGCACGACGTCCCCGGGCTGCTGCGCCTGGCGCCGATCGTGCAGGCCGTTCCCGGCATCCCCGGCGGTCCGATCCTGCAGCTGGCCGCCCGGACCGTCGGCGGGCTCGGCGGCGTCCTGGGCCGGCTGTTCGGGCGGGGTTAGCGGCCGGGCTCGGCGGCCACCCGCCCGCGGCGGCGGCGCCGGACCAGCCCGCCGACGAGCAGGACGGCGGCGAGCACCGCGAGGACGACGGCGGCCGCGGTCCCCTGCCCGGTCACCACCGGCGCCGACGCCCCGATGCCCACCTGGACGACCGTCCCGGGGACGACCCCCAGCACCGTCGCCGCCGCGTAGGCCACCGGGCGGACGGCGGTGAGGCCGGCGGCGTAGCTCAGCGGGGTGAACGGCACGACCGGGAGCAGCCGCGCGGCGAGCACGGAGACGAAGCCGCGCCGGCCGAGCAGCTGGTCGACCCGCGCCAGCCGGCCGCCGGCCAGCCGGGTGGCCGCCGGCCGGCCCAGCCAGCGGCCGAGGGCGAAGGCGCCGAGGCCGCCGAGCACCGCACCGCCGAGGGCGACGGCCAGGCCCGGCCAGAACCCGGCGACCGCGCCGACCAGGACGGAGAGCGCGGTCCTCGGCACGGGGGCGAGCAGCGCGACGCCCAGCGCCAGCGCGAGGACGACCAGGCCCGTGCCGCCGGCGTCGTCGAGCCGTGCGCGCACCGCCCCGAGCGACGGCAGGTCGAGCACGAGGGCGGCGACCCCGCCCACGGCGAGCAGGACCAGCAGAGCGACCAGCCGGGCCCACGTCCGCTCCGGCGTCCCCTCCACGGCCCCATGGTGCGGCACCGGCTGCATCCGCCGGCGGGCACCCGGCCGAAGGGGGACCGTGTTCCTCCTCGCCCTCCTCGTCCCCGCGTTCCTGGTCGTGGTGGCCGGCTACACGCTGGGATCGGTCGCCTTCGGCTGGCTCGGGCCGCAGAAGGCCGAGGTCGCCGGCTGGATCACCGGCCTGGCGTTGCTCACCGGGGTGGGCTGGGGCGTGGTGACGTGGCGCCGACGGCGGGGGCGGCGCCGGTGACCGGGTGCCGGCTGTGGCATCGTCGTCGGTGCTCCGGGGCGGTAGCTCAGCCGGTCAGAGCTGCGGACTCATAATCCGCCGGTCGTGGGTTCGAGCCCCACCCGCCCCACCGGTCCTGGCCAGCGGGGTGCCGACGCGGGGTCCTGCGGCGGCCTGCTCGGCGGCCCGGGCTCCCCTCGATCGGGGATTGAGGCCCCGGAATGGCGTTGCCGAGCATGGGTACGACCGCGACCGGCTGCCCGCCCCTGCACCAAGTGGTCGAGACCAGGCACTGCGGGGGTGGGCCGGTAGGGAGGCGCGATGCCCCCGCAGCAGGCCACCTCCGGCGGGCCCGCCGCAGGACCCGGTCCCGGCCCGCCGTGGCGGCGCCTCGCGAGCGGCGGCCTGCGGGACGGCGCCCGGGCCGAGCGCCGGCCGCCGAGCGTCCGCCGCGTGCTGGGCCGGTTCGTCGCGGCCAACCTGGTCGTCGCCGCGCTGCTGCTGGCCGGCAGCGCGTGGGCCGGGCACCGCGCGGCCTGCGCCGAGGCCTTCGCCGATGCCCGCGAGACCACCGACCTGCTGGCCGAGCTGTTCATCGAGCCCAACCTCGACGGGCTGCTCACCCGGGACCGGGACGCCATGACGGCGCTGGACACCGTGGCGGCGGGTCCCCTCCGGGAGGCGGACGTCGTCCGGATCAAGATCTGGGATGCCGACTCCCGGGTCGTGTACTCCGACGCCCGGCGGTTGATCGGGCACAGCTATCCGCTCTCCGAGGAGAAGCTGGCGCTGCTGCGCAGCGGCGGGACGCTGGCCGAGATCAGCAGCCTGCGCGAGGAGGAGAACGTCTTCGAGACCCCCCAGGAGGAGCGGTTGCTCGAGGTCTACCGCGGGGTCACCACGCCCGACGGGGACCAGCTCCTGCTGGAGGCCTACTTCGACACCGGTCCGATCCTCGACCGCCGGGTCAGCATCTGGCTGACCTTCGCGCCGATCACGGCGGCGGTGCTGCTGGCGATGCTCCTCGCGCAGCTGCCGCTGGCCAGGCGGTTGGTCCGCCAGGTCCGGGAGGGGGATGCCGAGCGGTTGCGGCTGCACGCACGAGCCGCGGACGCCTCCGTCGAGGAGCGGCGCCGGATCGCCGGCAGCCTGCACGACGGCGTCGTGCAGGACCTCGCCGCTTCGCCGCTGCACATGTCGCGGGCGGTGGACCTGCTGCGGCGTCAGCCGGCCGATGCCGCTGCGCACCGCGAGGTGGCCGACGGCCTGCAGCAGGCCACGCTCGCGGTGCGCGCATCGGTGGCCTCGCTGCGGTCGCTGCTGATCGAGATCTACCCGCCGCACCTGGCGCAGGCGGGCCTGCCCGCCGCGTTGGCCGACCTGGTCGCCCGTGTCGAGGTGCGCGGCGTGCGGGCTCGGCTCGACCTGCCCGACGACGACGTGCCCGTGCCACCAGAGGTGGAGGGGCTGCTGTTCCGGACGGCGCAGGAGGCCCTGCTCAACACCGCCACGCACGCCCGCGCCGAGACGGTCACCGTGTCCCTGCACCGGAACGTCGGGTCGGTGACGCTGGAGGTCCGTGACGACGGCGCCGGGTTCGACCCCGACGACGTCACGGCCGGTCCCGAGTCGGGCCACTTCGGGCTGCGCGTGCTGGCCGATCTCGCCGAGGCCGCCGGCGCGACGCTGCACCTGGCCACCGCCCCGGGGCGCGGGACCGCGCTGCGCCTGCAGGTGCCGGTGGGCTGACGCACGCCGTCGCCGCGCCCGAGCACCCTGGGTCGGGAGGAGCTCCAGCGGTCGCCCGACTACTCCTCGGGGCGGTGCGCCATGCGCTCGGCGACCTGGTCGTGCACGTCGGCCCGCGTCGAGATGGCTCGGGCCTGCCGCCGGACGTGGTCCGGATCGGTGGAGTCCTCCGCCTCGTCGAGCAGCTCGCGCTCCAGGGAGTGCTCGGCGTCCGCCAGCTGCCGGTGCGCCTCCACGAGCGGCTTCTCACCCATCGCCTGACGGTACGCCCGGGCGCGACGCCGACGACCCTCCTGCGGACCCGCCGAAAGACCTACGACCCCGGCCGCTCCCGAGCCCGCCGGCGGCAGGGAGGCGCCGGCCGTGCGGTGGGCACCGACCGCGCCGCCCCACCGTGCCGTCGTCGTCGCCGGCGTGTCCCCCACTTGGGGGTGCCGGGCCCGACGCTTTGGGGATGGTCCCCCCGCCGGGCAGGGGCCAGGCTCGTCACCGAGAGCAACGACTGCCCGGGCCGCGAGCCGGCCCCGCCCACGGGACGGGTGTGCGCCGAGCCGTCCCGTGGACGGGATCCGGACGCCTCGGAGAGGATGCGGTCGGGCGAGATCCGGAGCACGGGGGTTTCGAGATGGCCAGACACCGCGAGGTCCGGCGCCCGGCGCCGCCCCGTCGGGCGCGACGCACCGGCCCTCCCGCCCCGGTGGTCGGCGCGGGTGCGGGCGTCCTCGCCGTGGCCGCCCTCGTGGCCGCCCTGGAGACCGGTGTGACGCCGGGGTCCGCGGGCGCCGCGGCCGCGGCCGGCGACGGCGTCGGCGCCGGCGGGCAGCTCTCGGCCGCCGACGCGTCCTCGGCCGGCGCCGGCCCGCTGCTCATCCCGAACATCGGCGTCGTCGCCCCCGGCTTCGACGACCCCTACCTGGCGCTCGCCGCGGCCAGCGGGGTGCCGGCCGATCTGGTCCCGAGCGAGTACATGGTGCTGGCCGACCCCGATGACGACGGCACCGTCACCCCGATCGTCGTGGCGGCGGCCCCGGGGACGGGCCTCCTGCCGGTGCTGCCCCCGGTGGCGACGACCGCGCCGGCGCTGACCCCGTCGGCCGCCCCCGGCACGGCGACCCCGGCACCGGCCGCACCCGCCACGACGACGCCCGAGCTGACCACGCCGCCGGCGCCCACGGGGACGACGACGCCCACCGGGACGACGCCCACCGGGACGACGCCCACCGGGACCACGCCCACCGGGACCACGCCCACCGGGACCACGCCCTCGGGGACGACGACACCCCCCGGGACGACGACGCCCGCGGACACCCCTGCCGGGACCCCGAGCGCGACGCCGACCCCGGCGCCGTCCCCCTCCCCCGCGCCAGCCCCGGCCCCGGCTCCGTCCCCCGCGCCGTCGCCCGCCCCGGCACCGTCGCCCGCCCCGGCTCCGTCCCCGGCGCCGACGGCGGCCCCCACCACCGCCACCACGTCGGCGGCCCCGGCACCGGAGACGACCACCGCGCAGCCCGCCCCGACGACGGCGACGGCTCCCCTGTGCCCGGCCGGCACGGTTCCCGACCCCGCGGCCGCGGACCCGGCGACCGCCACGTGCGTCCCGGCGCCCACGCCCTGAGGTCGTCCCCGGGAACCTCCAGGTGCGCGAGCGGCTGACCGGCGCTCAGCGGTAGGGGTCGGTGATCTCCCGCAGGGCGGTGAGCGCCTCGCGCAGCTGCCGCCAGCGCCGCTCCCCCAGGTGCGCCCGCCACTCCGCCTCGACCTCCGCGACGGCGGCCGCTGCCACCGGCTGGGCGGCGGCCCCGCGTTCGGCGATGCGGACCAGCCGGGCGCGGGCGTCGGTCGGGTCGGGCGTGCGCCGCACGTAGCCCGTGCGCTCGAGCTGGTCGACCAGGGAGCCGGCGGTCTGCTTGGTCACCGAGGCGGCCTCGGCCAGCTCGGTCAGGCGGGTGCCGCCGGGCCCGATCCGCGCCATCACCCGCGCCTGCGCCGGCGTGAAGTCGTCGAACCCGGCCTCGGCCAGCCGCTCGAAGACGCGCCGCTCCATCGCCCGGTAGGGGATGAACAGCAGCACCCCGAGGTTGAGCTCGTCGTCGACCACGCGGCTCCCCTTGACGGTCGTCAGCCTCTCGGACCAAACTGGTCAGCGGATCGTACTACTTGGGGGCCGTCATGAGCCGTCCGCCGCTCCTCCACCGCGACGCCGTCTGGGCGGTCATCGACGAGGAGCGGGGCAGCCTCGCCGACCTGCTCGACGACCTCTCCCCCGACGAGTGGGCGCACCCGTCGCTGTGCCGGGCCTGGCGGGTCCGCGACGTGGCCGCGCACGTCACCTTCTCCGTGGCCCGGCCGGGCGAGGTGCTCGGTCCGGCGCTGCGGGCGCGGGGCCGCTTCCACCGCATGACGCGCGACGCCGCCGTCCGGCGAGCCGCCGCGACCCCCACCGACGAGCTGGTCGCCCGGATCCGCGCGATGGCCGGCTCCCGCCGGGTGGTCCCCGGCCTCACGCCCTACGAGCCGCTGATCGACGTGCTCGTGCACGGCCAGGACATCGCCGTCCCGCTCGGCCGGCCCCGCCCGGTGCCGGTCGGCGCGGCGGCGACCGCCGCCACCCGGATCTGGACCATGCGGTGGCCCTTCACCCTCGTGTTCGACGCCCGCCGGCGGCTCGCGGGGCTGCGGTTGGTGGCCACCGACACGGAGTGGTCGGCGGGCGAGGGCGCGCTGGTCGAGGGTCCGATGGCGGCGCTGCTCCTGCTGCTGACCGGCCGCACCGCGGTGGCGGTCGACCGGCTCTCCGGCCCGGGGGCCGAGCGGCTCAGCCCCGCGCCGCGGTAGCCGCCCGCAGCGCCTCGCCCACCACCGCTCGCGTGTCGGCGGGGTCGATGACGTCGTCGATCTCGAACACCGAGGCGACGCCCAGCGCCTTGCCCTGCTGGTAGGACGCGGCGACCAGCTCGGCGAAGCGCGCCTCGCGGGCGGCATCGTCGGGCAGCGCCGCCAGTTCCCGCCGGTAGCCGAGCCGGACGGCGCCCTCGAGGCTCATCGGCCCGAACTCGCCCGTCGGCCACGCCACGGTGAGGAACGGCGCCCGCAGGTCGCCGCCGGTCATCGCCATGGCGCCGAGCCCGTACGCCTTGCGCACCACGACCGCGACCAGCGGCACGGTCAGCGCCGCGCCGGCGACGTACAGGCCGCCGAAGCGGCGCACCGTGCCGGTGCGCTCCGACGCCGGCCCCACCATGAACCCCGGGGTGTCGACCAGGGAGACCAGCGGCAGCCGGTGCGCCTCGCACAGCCGCAGGAAGGCCGCGGCCTTGTCGGCGGACTCGCCGTCGATGGCGCCGCCCAGGTGCCGCGGGTCGTTGGCGAGCAGGCCGACCGGCCGGCCGTCGAGCCGGGCCAGGGCGGTGACGATCCCGCGGCCGAACCGGGGGCGCAGCTCCAGCAGACTGCCGGTGTCGGCGAGCGTGCCGAGCACGGGGCGGACGTCGTAGCTGCGCACGCGGTCGGTCGGGAGCAGGTGCCGCAGCCGCCGCTGGTCGGCGCACCCGCCGGCCTGCACCCGCCCGGTGAGGCAGCCGAGCACCCGGCGGGCCGCGGCCACCGCCGCGTCGTCGTCCGGGACCACGACGTCGACGACCCCGTTGGCCGCCTGCACCGCCGTGGGCCCCACGTCGTCCGGGTCCACCACGCCGAGCCCGCCGGCCTCGATCATCGCCGGCCCGCCCATGCCGATGCTGCTGCCCTCGGTCGCGACGACCACGTCGCACACCCCGACCAGCGCGGCGTTGCCCGCGAAGCAGTAGCCGGAGACGACGGCGACGGTCGGCACGCGGCCGGCCAGCCGCGCCATGGTCGTGAAGGTGGGCACGTCGAGCAGCGAGATCCCGGCCGAGTCGGTGTCGCCGGGGCGCCCGCCGCCGCCCTCGGCGAACAGGACCACCGGCAGCCCGCGCTGCTCGGCCAGCTCCAGCAACCGGTCGGCCTTGCGGTGGTTGACCAGGCCCTGGGTGCCGGCCAGCACCGTGTAGTCGTAGGCGAGGACGGCGCACGGCACGCCGTCGACCTCGCCGACGCCGGTGACCATGCCGTCGGCGGGCGTGCGCGCGACCAGCTCCTCCAGCGGGCGGCGGCGCCGCTGCGCGGCGATGCCCAGCGCGCCGTACTCCACGAAGGCGCCGCCGTCGCAGAGCGCGGCGACCAGCTCCCGGGCGGTCCGCCGGCCGGCCGCGCGCCGGCTGGCGACCGCGTCGGGACGGGCCTCGTCGCGGGTGCCCCGCCGTCGCTCCAGCATCTCGGCCAGCTCGGGCCGGACGGCGTCGAGGTCCACCTCCTCCTGCGCGGCCCCGGCGCCGGCGGGATCGTCCGCGGGCGTGAGGACGGCGAGCAGCGCGCCGGCCGCGACGACGTCGCCGACCGCGACCCGCAGCCCGGTGAGCTCGCCGGCCACCGGCGCGGGCACGACGTGCTCCATCTTCATCGCCTCGAGCACGAGCAGCGTCGCGCCGGCCGCCACCGCCTCGCCCTCGGCGGCCTCGATCGCCACGACCACCCCCTGCAGCGGCGCCCCGACCACCACCCCGCCGTCGGCGACCGCCGCGGCCGGGCGCGCGTCCTCGACCGGCGGCACCAGCTCCGCCAGGTGGTCGTCGACGAACGACGTCGTGGCCCGCGTCCCGGCGACCTCCGGGCGGCCCAGGAGGGCGGCGAGCAGGCCGAGGTTGGTCGCCGGGCCGGCGACGTCGAACTCGGCCACGGCCCGGCCGGCCGCGGCCAGGGCGCGGGGCAGGTCGCGCTCGTGCACCACGACCTTGGCCAGCAGCGGGTCGAAGCGCGGGTCCACCTCGACCCCGGGGACGGCGGCGGTGTCGACCCGCACGCCGCGGCCGGTCGGCGGCACGAACCGCGCGAGGACGCCGGCGGAGGGCAGCACCGCGCCGTCGGGCCGCAGCGTCTCCGCGTTCACCCGGGCCTGCACGGCGACCCCGCGCGGCTCGACCGGCGCGGCCAGCCCGAGGTCGGCGAGCGCGGCGCCGTCGGCCAGCCGCAGCGCCACCTCGACCAGGTCGAGCCCGGTCACCTCCTCGGTGACGGTGTGCTCCACCTGCAGCCGGGGGTTCACCTCGAGGAAGGCGAACTCGGACCCGCGCACCAGGAACTCCACCGTGGCCAGGCCGCGGTACCCGACCGAGCCCCCCAGCGCGACCGCCGCCCCGGCCAGGGCGGCCCGCACCCCGTCGTCGAGCGCCGGGGCGGGCGCGATCTCCACCAGCTTCTGCCGGCGGCGCTGCAGGCTGCAGTCGCGGTCGCCCAGGGCGACGACGTCGGCCCCGTCGCCGGCGAGCTGCACCTCGACGTGCCGGGCGCCGGTGAGCAGCCGCTCGACGTAGACGTCGCCGGCGCCGAAGGCGGCCCGGGCCTCGGACCGGCAGCGCTCCAGCGCCTCCGCGAGCTCCGCCTCGGCCGTCACCGGCTGCTGCCCTCGGCCACCGCCACCGGCCAGCGCCTTGACCAGCACCGGGCCGCCGACCCGGCGCAGGAAGTCGCGGGCGCCGGCCAGGTCGGTCGCGCCGGTGGCGGGCAGCACGGGGACGCCCAGCTCCTCGGCGCGGGCGCGGGCGCGCACCTTGTCGCCGAACAGCTCCAGCGCCGCGGCGTCCGGGCCGACGAGCACCAGCCCGGCGTCGGCGCAGCGACGGGCCAGCTCCGGGCTCTCGGCGAGGAAGCCGTACCCGGGGTGGACGGCGTCGGCGCCGGCGGCGACCGCGGCCGCCACCACCGCCGCCGCGTCGAGGTAGGCGGCCGGGCCGGAGCCGGGCAGGCGCACCGCGTCGTCGGCGCGGCGGGCGTGCGGCGAGCCGGCGTCGTCGGCGGGGGCCACCGCCACCGTGCGCAGCCCCACCGCCGCCGCCGTCCGCAGGACGCGGACGGCGACCTCGCCGCGGTTGGCGACCAGGAGCCGGGTGATCGGCATCCGCGGGAGTGTAGGTGGCCGGGTGGTGGGGCAGGCTGCGGGCATGACGACCCCCGAACCGAACGAGGTCACCGCCGAGCCGAGCCTGCCCGAGCCGCGCGACATCGCCCTGGAGATGGAGACGCCCGAGCAGGCCGCCGAGCTGGAGGCGCAGAGCAGCCCCGAGGAGGGGACGGCGGACCAGCAGTAGGACCGGTCGCGGGCGTACCGTCCGCGCATGAGCGCGGGGGCGGTGCCGGGCGAGCGGCTGCTGGCCGGCCGGTACGCGCTCACCGACGTCCTCGGCCGGGGCGGCATGGGCGTCGTCTGGCGGGCCACCGACCGGGTGCTGCACCGCGAGGTCGCGATCAAGGAGCTCACCTTCTCGGTCGGGCTGACCGAGGAGGAGCGGCGGGTCCTGCGCGAGCGCACGCTGCGCGAGGCGCGGGCCGCCGCCCGCCTGGACCACCCGTGCGTCACGACGGTCTACGACGTCGTCGAGGAGGACGGCAGGCCCTGGCTGGTCATGGAACGGGTCGAGGCCGACAGCCTGCAGGGCGTCCTCGAGCACGCCGGCCCGCTCTCCCCGCGCGCGGTCGCCCGGATCGGGCTCGACCTGCTCTCCGCGCTCGAGGCCGCGCACGCCGCCGGCATCGTGCACCGCGACGTCAAGCCGGGGAACGTGCTGGTCGAGCGCGACGGCGCCGCCCGGCTCACCGACTTCGGGATCGCCACCACGACCGGCGACTCCAGCCTCACCACGCAGGGCGCGCTGATCGGCTCGCCGTCGTACATGGCGCCCGAGCGCATCCACGGCGACGAGCCGCACCCGGCGGTGGACCTGTGGTCGCTGGGCGCGACGCTCTACGCCGCGGTGGAGGGGCGCCCGCCGTTCGCGCGCGGCGAGCCGATGGCGACGGCCGTCTCCGTCGTGTCGGAGGACCCGGCCCCGATGGTCCGCGCGGGGCCGCTGGAGCCGGTGCTGCGCGGGCTGCTGACCAAGGACCCGGCGCGGCGGAGCACCGCGGCGCAGGCCCGCCAGGGGCTCTCGGCCGTGCTGGCCGGCGCCGAGCCACCGGCGCCGCACCCCGCCCCGGCTCCTCCCCCGCCGCCCGCTCCCGCCGAGGGGTCGGTGCACCGCTTCGACGCCGCCGACCTGCGCCAGCTGGCCCTGGCCTCGCGGGCGGTGCTCGGCTCGATGGCCCGCGACGCCCTCACGTCCCGCCGGCGACCCGGCAGCGCCCCGCTCAGCGCGCGGCCACCCGTGCCGCCGCGCCGACGCCGACGGTTCCGGAAGCGGTGGGTCCTCGTCCCGCTGCTGACCGTCCTCGTCGTGACCCTGGCCGCGCTGGCCGGCGTGATCTGGCTGGTGGCGCACGTGATGGGGCTAGGGTGAGCCATGCGCAGCCGTGACCTGCTGCTCTACGCCTACGGCCAGATCCGAGAGACGCTGCGCCCGGCGCTGGAGGGGCTGACCGCCGAGCAGCTCACCGCCCGCGTCGGCCCCGGCGCGAACACGATCGCCTGGCTCGCCTGGCACCTGCTGCGCGTGCAGGACGACCACGTCGCCGAGGTCGCCGGCCGCGAGCAGGTGTGGACGGCGGAGGGGTTCGCCGGGCGGTTCGGGCTGCCGTTCGACGACTCGGCCACCGGCTACGGGTTCGACCCCGACGAGGTCGCCGCCGTCCGGGTGGACTGCCCCGACCTGCTGCTCGACTACGCCGCGGCCGTGCACGCCCGGACCGAGGAGTTCCTCCGGGGGCTGACCGACGACGACCTCGACCGGGTGGTCGACCGGCGCTGGGACCCGCCGGTGACGCTCGGCGTCCGGCTGGTGAGCGTGCTCTCCGACGACCTGCAGCACGTGGGCCAGGCGGCGTACGTCCGGGGGCTGCTCGACGCCGGGTGAGCGGGCGGCATCCGCCTCCTACCGCGGCGCCCGACGCGCGGCACGCGGGGGCACGCAATAGCGTCCGACGGCGTGACCCCGCCCTCCCCCGACTTCTACGCGTTCGAGGACCTGCTCGCACCCGAGGAGATCGAGATCCGCGACCGGGTGCGCGCTTTCTGCGACACGCAGGTGCTGCCGCGGATCAACGAGCACTGGGAACGCGCGGAGTTCCCGTTCGAGCTGGTGCCGGGGCTCGCCGGGCTGGGCATCGCCGGCGGCACCATCGAGGGCTACGGCTGCCCCGGCATGAGCGCGGTCGCGGCCGGTCTGGTGGCCGCCGAGCTGGCCCGCGCCGACGGCAGCGTCGGCACGTTCAACGGCGTGCACAGCTTCCTGGCGATGCAGTCGATCGCGCTGCTGGGGAACGAGGAGCAGCGCCGGCGCTGGCTGCCCGCCATGGCGCGGCTGGAGTCGATCGGCGCCTTCGGGCTCACCGAGCCGCGGCACGGCTCCGACGCGGTCGCCCTGGAGACCTCGGCGCGGCGGGACGGCGACGCGTACGTCCTCGACGGGCAGAAGAAGTGGATCGGCAACGGGTCGATCGCCGACCTCGTGCTCATCTGGGCCCGCGACGAGGGCGGGGACGTCGGCGGGTACGTCGTCGAGAAGGGGACGCCGGGGTTCTCGGCGCGGGTGATGACCGGCAAGACGGCGCTGCGCGCGGTGTGGCAGGCCGAGATCACGCTGGACGGCGTCCGGGTGCCGGCGGAGAACAGGCTGGCGGGCTGCCGGTCGTTCAAGGACGTCTCCCGCGTGCTCGACCGCACCCGCTACACCGTCGCCTGGCGGGCGCTGGGACTGGCGACGGCCTCCTACGAGCTGGCGCTGGCGCACGCGCTGCGCCGGGAGCAGTTCGGGCAGCCGATCGCCGGCTACCAGCTGGTGCAGGACAAGCTGGCCCGGATGCTCGCCGAGATCACGGCGATGCAGCTGATGTGCTGGCGGCTGTCGAAGCTGGCCGACGAGGGCCGGATGACCGCGGCCATGGCGTCGCTGGCGAAGATGAACCACGCCGCGAAGGCGCGGGCGATCGTCGCCGACGCCCGGGACATCCTCGGCGGGGACGGCATCCTGCTCGACTCGCACGTGGCGAGGCACCACGCCGACATGGAGGCGGTGTCCACCTTCGAGGGCACCGACTCGGTGCAGGCCCTCATCGTCGGCCGGGAGATCACCGGCCTGTCGGCGATCAGCGGACGGCGCCCCGCCCGCTGACCGCCGGACGGTCAGCCGGTGGGGGTCAGCGGCCGGCTGGCCGCGGTGACGCGGGCGCACTCCTCGCACGCCGTGCGCCCGGCGCCCACGCGCTCCCACTTCTGCGAGCCCCACACCTGCACGATGGCCCCGCAGACGGCGAGCTCCACCTCCCCGTCCAGCTCGGCGGGCGGCCGGTGGGCCTCCACGGCGTGCCAGGGGCGGGCTGCTTCCGCCGGTCTCCCCCGGGACCAGCGGTCGGGTCGGGCGAAGCCGACGGCGTAGGTCTCCACGATCATGCGTGTGCCCCGCGCCGAGAACGGTCAACCGCCCTCGACCAGGGGATCCGGACGACGCCGGGCCGTGGGCGGGGGGTCCGGAGGCGGGTGTGCCCGGCGCCCGCCCGGGGAAGGCAGGGGGCGCACCGGCCCGCCCCCTCCAGGAGTCGCCATGACCGACACCGTGCAGCGCGACGTCGTCGACCTGCTCACCGCCGACCACCGCGAGTTCGACCGGATCTTCACCCAGCTCGAGGCGCTCCTGGGGCGGACCGGCGCGGACGACCTGCGGCGCAAGCGGGAACTGGTCGACGAGGTGACCATCGGCCTGGTCAAGCACTCCGTCGCCGAGGAGACCCAGGTGTACCCGGCGGTGGAGGCGCAGATCGACGGCGACGAGGCCGAGCACAGCAAGCACGAGCACGCCGAGGCCGAGGAGACCATGAAGCGGCTCGAGCGGATGGACCCCGAGGACCCGCGGTTCGACACCGAGGTGCAGACGCTGATCCGCGAGATCCGGCACCACGTCGAGCACGAGGAGAGCCGGATGTTCGCCGAGCTGCGCAACACGTTCAGCCAGGCCGAGCTGATCCAGATGGCGGGGCGCGTCGAGGACGTCAAGAAGATGGCGCCCACCCGCCCGCACCCGATGACGCCGAACGACAGCGCCGTGCGCACCGTGGCCGGACCGGTCGCCGGCCTGCTCGACCACCTCCGCGATGCGGTGAGCGGCCGGGGGAGGACGACCGGCTGACCGCCCCCGCCGCGCGCTACCGTCGAAGGGCGACGCGACGGGAGGAGCACCGGTGGACCCGATCAGCCTGGTGGTGGGTGGCGCCCTGCTGGCGGTGGGCTTCGTCGCCGGCCGGCTGCGGCGGCGGCCGGCTCCCCCGCCCAAGCCCGTGACGCCGCTGTGCGGCTGCGGCCACCCGCTCAGCCAGCACGACCGCGAGACCTCCACCTGCTACGCCGAGCTGCGCCGGGAGACCTACGACAAGCGCGGCCGGTTCACCGGCCACACCTGGGTCCCGTGCACCTGCCGGCAGTACATCGGCCCGCGGCCGATCGACGAGGTGTTCCAGCCCCGCCTGCTGCCGCCGATCGCCGAGTGACCTCCGCGGGACGACGGCGCCGCGTCCTCGCCGCCAGCGAACCCGCCCGGGCCGCGGTCAGCGCCGGCGCCCTGGCCGCGACGCTGCCGCTGCTGGCGCTGGCCCCGCGCGGCGACGGCCACCCGGTGCTGGTGCTGCCGGGGCTCGGCGCCTCCGACCGGTCCACCGCCACGCTGCGCCGCTGGCTGCGCACGCTCGGCCACCCCGTCGTCGGCTGGGCGCTCGGGCGCAACCGGGGACCGACCCAGGAGGTCGTCGACGAGCTCCCGCGGCTGCTGGCGCGGCTGCACGCCCGGCACGGGTCGCCGGTCAGCATCGTCGGGCAGAGCCTCGGCGGCATCTTCGCCCGGCGGCTGGCGCTGCGGGCGCCGGAGCAGGTGCGCCAGGTGACCACCCTCGGCTCCCCGTTCGCGCTGGTCGGGCCCGGGGGCGACGGCAGCGCCGGCGCCCGCGCCTACGAGCGGTTCCGGCACCTGCACGCCACCGAGCGCCTCTCCTCGTCGCGCGCCGGGCTGCGCCGGCCGCTGCCGGTACCGAGCACGTCGGTGTACTCGCGGTGGGACGGCGTCGTCGACTGGCGGGCGTGCCTGCAGGACGAGGGGCCGACGAGCGAGAACGTCGCCGTCCGCGCCGCCCATCTCGGGATGGGCCTGGACCCGGCCGTGCTCTGGGTGGTCGCCGACCGGCTCGCCCAGCCCGCCGACGCCTGGCAGCCGTTCCGCCGGCCCACCCGCCTCGGCCTGGCCGCGCTCTTCCCGCCGGAGCCCTGACCCGGCGCCGTCCCCTTGACGGCGGGTGGGTGCCGCAGGAGGGTCGGCCTCCTCCCCTCGTCCGGGGAAGGGGGTGCGTCCTCGTGCACCGACGGACCACCGGCCGCCGGACCGCGGCCGTCGTCGCCCTCGGCGCGTTCGTGTGGTGCCTCGCCGTGGCGGTGACCGCCGCCGTCGACGACTTCCCCCGGGGCGTGCTGTTCCTGGGTTGCGCCCTGGTGGCCGCCGCCGGCACGTGGGAGGCCGTGCTGCGGCGCGGCTGGGGCCGGGTCGCCGCGGTGGTGGTCGCCGTCGCCGCCCTGGGCGGGCTGTGCGCGGCGCTGGCCGACGACGGCTTCCTGCGGCTGCTGCTGCTCCTCGCCCTGGGGCTGCTGGTCTGGCACGTCGCGGCCCGGATCGCCTTCGACACCCGCGTCGTGCTGCCCCCGGCCGACCCGCCGCGGCGCCCCGTCCTGTTCGTCAACCCCCGCTCCGGCGACGGCAGGGCGGCCCGGGTCGGGCTGCTCGACGCGGCCCGCGCCCGGGGCATCGAGACCGTGGAGCTGCGGCCCGGCGAGGACCTCGCCGCGCTGGCGCGCACCGCCGTGGCCCAGGGTGCCGACGCGCTGGCCATGGCCGGTGGCGACGGCTCGCAGGCGGTCGTGGCCGCGGTGGCATCCGAGCGCGGGCTGCCCTACGCGTGCATCCCGTCGGGCACCCGCAACCACTTCGCCCTCGACCTCGGCGTCGACCGCGACGACCCGGTGGGCGCGCTCGACGCCCTGGTGGACGGCGGCGAGCGGGTGGTCGACCTGGGGCAGGTCAACGACCGGGTGTTCGTGAACAACGTGTCGCTGGGCGTGTACGCCGAGGCGGTCCAGCACGGCGGCTACCGGGGCGCGAAGGTCCGCACGCTGCTGGCGACCGTGCCGGAGGTCGTCGGCCCGGGGCGCGACCGGCCCGCGCTGCGCTGGACGACGCCCGGCGGCCGCCCCCGCCAGGGGCCCGCCGTCGTGCTGGTCGCCAACAACCAGTACCGGCTCGGCGGGGCCGCCGGCGCCGGCACCCGGCCGGCGCTGGACGACGGCGTCCTCGGCATCACCGTGGTCGACCCGCGCAGCTCGGTCTCCCCGGGACCGGGCGGGCAGCTGCCGTGGCGGCAGTTCACCGCCCGGGAGTTCGTCGTCGACTCCGACGGCCCGGTGCCGGCCGGCCTCGACGGGGAGGCGGCGGTGCTCGACCCGCCGGTGCGCTTCACCTGCCGGCCGGGCGCCCTGCGGGTGCGCGTCGCGGCGGCGCACCCGGGCGCCTCGCCGTCGGCGATCGAGCCGGTGGGCGCGCTGGCCGCGTTCCGCGCGCTCGCCGTCATCGCCGCCGGTGGCGACCCGCGGGCCGGGCGGCGGCGGACGGCCGCCCCGGTCGGCGTGGCCTGAGCGCCCCGCGCCTCAGGTGCGCTCCACGCGGACGGGGAGGCGGTCCCCGGCGCGCAGCGTGTTGTCGTGGTGCCGCCGGGTCGGGCCGGCGAGCTCGATCGACCGCACCCGGCGCGCCGGCGCGGTGAGCACCGCCTCGGCCTCGGGCCAGCAGGCCGTGGCCGGTGAGCTCGGCGGTCAGCCGCGAGGCGGTGGCGACGTGCAGCCGCGCGCCCGGCGGGCGATCTCGGTGACCGGCAGCGCCGGCTCCTCCGGCGAGAACACCTCGAGGATGCGCACGGCGCGGGTGAGCACCGACTCCCCACTGCTCCCCCGGGCCACGCGGCGGAGTCCGGCACGGGCGGCGGGATGACACGGACGGGTGACACCAGGCATGGCCCGGCGCCGACGGGACACAGACCGTTGCGCCCACGGGGTCGACGACGCATGCGCTCAAAGGAGGGCGAACGTGATCATCCTCGGACTCATCCTGCTCCTGCTCGGCCTGCTGCTGGACGTCTCCGTCCTGTGGACCATCGGCATCATCGTGGTCGTGGTCGGGCTGGTCCTGCTGCTGCTCGGCTCCACCGGCCGGGCGGTCGGCGGGAGGAGGCACTGGTTCTGACGGTCCGGGCACGCCAGCGGCCCCCGGTCCCGCGGCCGGGGGCCGCTCGCGCGTTCAGTCCCGCGCCGCCTCCGGCAGCGGGCGCAGCGCCGAGGCGATCAGGGCCGACAGCCCGAGCAGGACGGCGACGACGGTCAGCGCGCGCAGCACGGTGACGCTCTCGCCGAGGAAGCCGATGAGCGGCGGACCGCCGAGGAAGGCGCAGTAGCCGATCGAGGCAACGACGCTGACCCGGGCCGCGGCGCGCACCGGGTCGTCGGCGGCCGCGCTCATCCCCACGGGGAACCCGAGCGACGTGCCGATCCCCCACAGCAGCGCGCCGACCAAGGCCAGCGGCACCGCCGGGGCGAACACGAACAGCAGCAGCCCGACCGTCGCCACGGCGGCGGTCGACCGGACGACGGGCACCCGGCCGTACCGGTCGAGCAGCGCGGGTCCGAACCAGCGGGCGACGGTCATCGCGGAGAGGAAGACGGCGAAGCCCAGCGCGCCGGTGGCCTCGTGGGTGTCGTACCCGTCGATGAGCGCGACGCTGATCCAGTCGTTGGCCGCGCCCTCCGCGAACGCGAACGCCAGCACGCACAGCCCCACCAGCAGGGTGCGCCCCTCGCGCCAGGCGGCCAGCGCCGAGCGCGCGCCCCCCGCCGGCCGCTCCTCGTCGTGGTGCCCGGTGTCGGGCAGGAAGCGCCGGGCCGCCAGCGGGACGGCGACGCCGACCACCGCCGCGACGACGACGAGGTGCACCGCCACCGGCAGGTCGAGCACCACCGCCCCGGCCCCGGTGAGCGCGCCCGCGACGGTGCCGAGGCTCCAGCCGGCGTGGAAGCGGGACATGATCGAGCGGCCCAGCTCCTGCTCCACGCGGGCGCCCTGGACGTTCATCGCGACGTCCCAGGCGCCGTTGCCGAGCCCGAACAGGAACAGCCCGACCACCAGCGGCACGACCCCGGCCTGGTGGCCGACCGCGGCGAGCGCGAGCGCGGCGGCGAGCAGCACGGCCATGGCCGCCGTCGTGCGGCCCGCGCCGAACCGGGTCACCAGGGGCCCGGCGAGCGGGAGGGCCACCACCGAGCCGGCCGCGATGGCCAGCAGCACCAGCCCCAGCGCCGACGGGCTCAGCTCGAGCGCGTCGCGGACCTGCGGGATGCGCGCCGCCCAGTTGGCGAAGGCGAAGCCGGACCCGATGAACGCCGCGTACGTGGCGCGGGTGGCCGTCCGGACCGGGAGGGGTGGTGCGTCCGCCGTGACCTCGCTCAGTGTCCCGATCCTCTCCTCGTGGGCCCGTACGGACCCTAGACTCCGGCCGGTCGGATCCCCGGAGGCAGGCGATGCGCGTCCACGTCCGGCTGCTGGGCGGGTTCGGCGTCGAGGTCGACGGCCGGCCGGTGCCCGAGCAGGCCTGGCAGCGGCGCTCGGCCTCGGCGCTGGTCAAGCTGCTGGCGCTGCAGCCCGCGCGCCGGATGCCGCGCGACCGGGTCGTCGACGCGCTCTGGCCCGACCTGCTCCTCGACGAGGCCGCGCCGCGGCTGCACACCGCCGCGCACTACGCCCGCGCCGCGCTCGGCAGCCGCGACGGCATCGTGCTGGCCGCCGGCGCGGTCGCGCTCTTCCCCGCCGCCGAGGTCACGGTCGACGCGGTCGAGTTCGAGCGCGCGGGCGATCCGGACGCCTACGCCGGCGACCTGCTGCCCGACGACCTGTACGAGCCGTGGACCGAGCAGCCGCGGGAACGCCTGCGGCTGCGCCGCCTGGAGCTGCTGCGGGCGGCCGGGCGGTTCGCCGAGCTGGTCGAGGCGGACCCGCTGGACGAGGAGGCGCAGCTCGCGCTCGCGCGCGAGCACCTGCGCGCCGGCCGGCGGACGGCCGCACTGCGCAGCCTCGACCGCATGGCCGAGGCATTCCGCGCGGAGCTGGGCACCGGGCCGGGGCCGGCGGCGGCCGCCCTGCGGCGCGCCGCCGAGGCGGCCCCGCCCGAGCGCGCCGGGGCCCGGACCCGCCTGCCGCCCGCCCGGACCCGGCTGATCGGCCGCGACGACGACCTCGCCGAGGTCGAGGCGCGGCTGCGCACCGCCCGCGTCGTGACGCTCTGCGGGCCCGGCGGCGCCGGCAAGTCGTCCCTGGCGCTGGCCGTCGCCCGCCGGGTCGCCGCGTCCGCCGACCCCGCGCCCGACGTCGTCCTCGCCGAGCTGGCGCCGGTCCGCGACCGGGTCGGGCTGGTCCGGGCGGTGGCCGAGGCGGCCGGCGTCCAGGGCGCCGGGGCGGTCGAGCCGGGACGCCTCGCGGCGCTGCTCGGCGCCCGGCCCGCGCTGCTCCTCCTCGACAACTGCGAGCACCTGCTCGACCCGTGCGCCGAGCTCGTCGACGCCGTCCTCGACGCGGGACCGCGGGTGCGCGTCCTGGCCACCAGCCGGGAGGCGCTCCGAGTCGACGGCGAGGCCGTGCACCGGCTCGGGCCGCTCGGCGCCGAGGCCGCCGAGCTGTTCGCCGAGCGGGCCGCGGCCGCGGCCGGCCCCGGCGCTGCCGACGCCGCCGACCCGCGCGTCGCCGAGCTGTGCCGGCGGCTGGACGGGCTGCCGCTTGCCATCGAGCTGGCCGCCGCGCAGCTGACCTCGCTGGGGATCGACGAGCTGCTCGACCGGCTCGACGACCGGCTCACCCTGCTCGCCGGCGCGCGACCGCGTGCCGGCGACCGGCACTCGGCGCTGGCGGCCACCGTCGAGTGGAGCCACCAGCTGCTGGCGCCCGAGGCGCGGAACCTGTTCGCGCGGCTCGGCGTGTTCCCCGCCGACTTCCCGCTGGCCGCGGTGCCGGCGGTCGCCGGCGACGTCGCCCCCGCCACGGCCACCCGGCTGCTGGCCGACCTGGTGGCCAAGAGCCTCGTCGTCCACGACCCCGCCACGCGGCGGTACCGGCTGCTGGAGACCCTCCGGCTGTTCGCCGCCCGCGAGCTGGACGCCGCCGGGCTGCGGCCGGAGGTCACCGAGCGGCTGCGCGCCTTCGTCGTGGCGCGGGCGCGGGAGCTGCCGCGGCCGCGGCGCTGGCTGTCGGCGGCGTCGGCCGCGCGCGGCCGGGACGACCGGGAGACCGTGCGGCTGGCGTTCGAGGCCAGCCTCGCGGCCGGTGACACCGCGGCGGCGGTCGACCTCGCCCTGGGCCTGGCCACGCTGTGGCGCAACGCCGTGTCCTACGCGGAGGGCCGCCGGTGGGTGGAGGCGCTGCTGGAGCGCGACCTGGCACCGGCGGACCGGCTCTGGGCGCTGGTGCTGCGGGCCGACGTGGCCGTCGGGGCCGGGGAACCCCGGCGCCTGGCCGACGCGGCGGCCGAGGCGGCCGCCGCCGCCGGGGAGGCCGACGACCCGGCCGGGGCGGCGGTGGCGGCGCACTACGCCGCGATCGTGCAGTCGGCCCGGCCGGCGGTGGCGCTGGCCCGGCTGGCCGACGCGCGCGCCCGGGCGGAGGCGGTCGGCGAGCCGCAGCTGGTGCGGGTGGACGACGCCTACCGGGTGGTGACCCGGTTGCTGCTCGGCGACACCGAGGGGCTGGCGGCCGACGCCGCGGCGCTGGTGCGGGAGGGCGGCACCGACTACGACACCTACATCGCGGTCTGGGCCGCCTGGCTGGTGGCCCTGGCCGACCGGGACGCCGGTCGGATGCGCCGGCTGATGGACGCGCAGCACGCGCAGCTGCAGGACAGCGGCCTGGACGAGAACTGGCTGACCACGTACTCCGAGGCGCTGACGCTGATCGCCGCCGGCGAGCCGCACCTGCCCCAGCTGCGGCGGGCCCGGCAGCGCGCCGAGCAGGAGGGCCGGCGGGCCGACGCCGACGTCGTGCTGGCGCTCGGGTACGCCGCCGCCTGCCGCGACGACTGGACGGCGGCCGCGGAGCTGGTCAGCGCCGCCGGCGGCTCGCTGTTCTCCGACACGGCCGGCTTCTTCCACCACGTGGTGCTGCGGGACCGGCTGGTGCGGCCGCGGCTGACCGCCCAGGACTTCGCCGCGGCGAGCGCCCGCGGGGCGGGGCTCGACCTGGCCGACGTGCTGGCGGCGCACGAGGTCTGAGCCGGCCGGCAGCGCCCGTCCAGGGAACCCACAGGATCGCGCCCCACACTGGGCGCGTGACCGGGACCCAGCCGCTGCTGCTCGCCGCGGTGGCCGGGCTGGCCCTGGACGCCGCCGCCGGCTCGGTCGCCGGTCCGCGCCCGGACAACCAGGACGCCGGCCTGGCCGCGCCCCGCCTGGTGGCGGTGGCCGACGGCGTGGGCGGCTCCGTCGGCGGGGCGACCGCCGCCGCGCTCGTCGTCGACCGGCTGCGCCGCGGCGCCGAGTTCGCCGGCCGGGCCGCGCCCGACCTGGTGGGCGCGGTCGACGCGGCCAACGCCGACCTCGCCGCCGCCGTCGTCCGCGACCCCGCGCTCGCCGGCATGGCGACCACGCTCACCGCCGTGGCGCTGACGCCGGAGGGGCGGCTGGTGGTGGCGCACGTCGGCGACGGCCGCGCCCTCCTGCTGCGCCGCGGCGAGCTGACCCGGCTGACCAGCGACCAGACGCTGGTGCAGAGCCTGCTCGACGGCGGCGTCCTCACCGAGGAGCAGGCGCGGCGGCACCCGCTGCGCAGCGTCGTCCTCTCCGTGCTGCACGGCCGCCCGGACGACCCCGCCGCCGTGGTGCTCAGCGCGCTGCCGGCCGAGCCCGGCGACCGCCTGCTGCTGTGCACCGACGGGCTCTCGGGCGCGGTGCCGCCGGAGGTCCTGGCCGCCGTGCTGGCCGACGAACCGTCCCCGGACGGCGCCGTCCGGCGGCTGCTGGAGGCCGCGCTCGCCGCCGGCACGCCGGACAACGTGACCGCGGTCGTGGCCGACGTCCGGATCGCCGACCCCGCCGCGCTGCACCCCCCCGCGCTGGTCGGCGCGGTCCGGGAGCTGCCCCGCCTGCCCTGATCGCCCGATCGCGGGAGCCCCTTCCCAGGAACGGGCCGTTCGTGGTCGACTGCGCCTCGTCGCACTGTGGTCGGCCTCACACCCCGCTGGGAGGCGTCGATGGCGCTGGAGCAGGACCCGGATCCGGATCGGCCGGCGGTCGCCGACGACCGCCGCGCGCCATGACCACCACCGCGCCCCGCGGGACGCGACCCACGACCCGGGACGGCGGCCGTCGCCGGCTGGGCCCGTGGCTCGCGGCGGCGTCGGTCGCCGGGCTGGCCGGGCTGCTGGGCCGCCGGCGCGGCAACGGCGCCGCGCCGCCGCGGGCACCGCTGCCCGTCCCCCGCCGCGGCAGGGCCCGCCGGCCCATCTGGTCGGCGGCCACCGCCCGCGCCGCCATCCCCGGGCGGACGCTGCGCACGGACCGCTGGTGGGTCCAGCCGGCGGTCACCGCCGCCGTCCTGCTGGCGTTCGTCGCCTACGCGACGTTCCGGGCGTTCCAGAACGCCCACTACTTCGCCGAGCCCTACATCTCGCCGTTCTACTCGCCGTGCCTGACCACCCGGTGCGAGGGCGACACCTTCCCGGAGCTGTTCACCGGGCCCACCTGGATCTCGCCGGCGATCTACATCCTGATCTTCCCGCTGGGCATCCGGCTGACCTGCTACTACTACCGCAAGGCCTACTACCGGTCCTTCTGGCTGTCGCCCCCGGCCTGCGCGGTGGCCGAGCCGCACGGGAAGTACACCGGCGAGA
This sequence comes from Geodermatophilus sp. SYSU D00815, assembly GCF_054050035.1. NCBI lineage: Bacteria > Bacillati > Actinomycetota > Actinomycetes > Geodermatophilales > Geodermatophilaceae > Geodermatophilus > Geodermatophilus sp. SYSU D00815. The sequence continues at coordinate 65,913 of NZ_JBJGYO010000012.1, forward strand.
CCCGCTTCCCGCTGGTGTTCCAGAACGTGCACCGGTACTTCCTCTACGCGGCGCTGGTCATCAACGTCATCCTCTTCTACGACGCCGTGCTCGCCTTCCGCGACGAGACCGGCGAGTGGGGGCACATGGGCCTCGGCACGCTGGTGCTGCTGGTCAACGCGGTGCTGCTGTTCCTGTACTCGCTGTCCTGCCACTCCTGCCGGCACATCGTCGGCGGGCGGCTCACCCACTTCTCGAGGCACCCGGTGCGCTACCGGTTCTGGACGGTCGTGTCGAAGCTCAACGCCCGGCACATGCAGTACGCCTGGGCCTCGCTGGTCAGCGTCGCGCTCGCCGACCTCTACGTGTTCCTGCTGGCCGCCGACGTGATCTCGGACGTGAGGTTCTTCTGATGGTCGATCTCGAGGAGCACGCGTACGACGTGGTCGTGGTCGGCGCCGGCGGCGCCGGGTTGCGGGCGGCGATCGCGGCGCACGAGGCCGGAGCCCGCACCGCCGTCGTCTGCAAGTCGTTGCTGGGCAAGGCGCACACGGTCATGGCCGAGGGCGGCATCGCCGCGGCGATGGGCAACCTGTGGCCCGACGACAACTGGCGGGTGCACTTCCGCGACACCATGCGCGGCGGGAAGATGCTCAACCACTGGCGCATGGCCCAGCTGCACGCGCAGGAGGCGCCCGACCGGGTCCGCGAGCTCGAGGACTGGGGTGCGCTGTTCGACCGCACCGACGACGGGCTGATCAGCCAGCGCGACTTCGGCGGCCACCGCTACGCCCGGCTGGCGCACGTCGGCGACCGCACCGGCCTGGAGCTGATCCGCACGCTGCAGCAGCGCACCGTGGCCCTCGGCATCGACGTCTTCATGGAGTGCACGGTCACCCGGCTGCTGCGCGACGAGGACGGCATCACCGGCGCCTTCGGCTACTGGCGCGAGTCGGGACGGTTCATCGCCTGGCAGGCGCCGTCGGTGGTGCTCGCCACCGGCGGCATCGGCAAGGCCTACAAGGTCACCTCGAACTCGTGGGAGTACACCGGCGACGGCCACTCGCTGGCGCTGCGCGCGGGCGCGGGGCTGGTGAACATGGAGTTCGTCCAGTTCCACCCGACCGGCATGGTCTGGCCGCCGTCGGTGCGCGGGATCCTGGTCACCGAGAGCGTCCGCGGCGACGGCGGCGTGCTGCGCAACTCGGCCGGCAACCGGTTCATGTTCGACTACATCCCGGACTTCTTCCGCAAGGAGACGGCGGAGACCGAGGAGGAGGCCGACCGCTGGTACACGGACAAGAAGAACAACCGGCGGCCCCCGGAGCTGCTGCCGCGTGACGAGGTGGCCCGCGCCATCAACAGCGAGGTCAAGGCCGGCCGCGGCTCCCCGCACGGCGGCGTCTTCCTCGACATCGCCTCCCGCCGGTCGGCCGACTACGTGCGCAAGCGGCTGCCGTCGATGTACCACCAGTTCAAGGAGCTGGCCGACGTCGACATCACCAAGGAGCCGATGGAGGTCGGGCCCACCTGCCACTACGTGATGGGCGGGGTGGAGGTCGACCCCGACACCGCCGAGTCGCGGGTGCCGGGGCTGTTCGCCGCCGGGGAGGTGGCCGGCGGCATGCACGGCTCCAACCGGCTCGGCGGCAACTCCCTGTCGGACCTGCTGGTGTTCGGCCGCCGGGCGGGGGTCGCGGCGGCCGAGCAGGCCCGGGCGCGCGGGGCGCGGGCGCTGCGCGACGAGGCGCTGGCCGACGCCGCGCGGGCCGCGCTGGCGCCGTTCGAGCGGGAGGGCGGCGAGAACCCGTACGCCGTCCAGCACGACCTGCAGCAGACGATGCACGACCTGGTCGGGATCATCCGCACCGAGCCGGAGATGAAGGAGGCGCTGGAGCGGATCCGCTCGCTGGAGGAGCGGATCGCGGCGCTCTCCGTCGAGGGGCACCGGCAGTACAACCCCGGCTGGCACCTCGCCCTGGACCTCCCGCACATGCTCGTGGTCAGCGAGTGCGTCGCGAAGGCGGCGCTCGAGCGGCAGGAGAGCCGCGGCGGGCACACCCGCGACGACTTCCCCGCGGCCGACGCCGGGTGGGCGAGGACCAACCTGGTCTGCACCCTCGCCCCCGGCGGCGGCGTCACCGTGACGCGGCAGCCGCTGCCGCAGATGCCGCCCGAGCTGGCCGAGATCTTCGAGGAGTGAGGTCGTGGCGTACGACGCGACGTTCCGGGTGTGGCGCGGCGACGCCAGCGGCGGCGAGCTGCGCGACTACACCGTGCAGGTGAACGAGGGCGAGGTCGTCCTCGACATCATCCACCGGCTGCAGGCCACCCAGGCCGGCGACCTCGCCGTCCGCTGGAACTGCAAGGCCGGCAAGTGCGGCTCGTGCAGCGCCGAGATCAACGGCCGCCCGCGGCTGATGTGCCTGACCCGGATGAGCACCTTCCGCGAGGACGAGACGATCACCGTCACTCCGCTGCGCACCTTCCCGGTGATCCGCGACCTGGTCACCGACGTCTCCTACAACTACGCCAAGGCCGCGCAGATCCCGCCGTTCGCGCCCCAGCCGCGCGACCCCGACGGCAACCACCGGATGGCGCAGGTCGACGTCGAGCGCTCGCAGGAGTTCCGCAAGTGCATCGAGTGCTGGCTCTGCCAGAACACCTGCCACGTCGTGCGCGACCACGAGGAGAACAAGCAGGCCTTCGCCGGGCCGCGCTTCCTCATCCGGCTGGCCGAGCTCGACATGCACCCGCTCGACACCGAGGACCGCCGCGACGCCGCCCAGGAGGACTTCGGCCTGGGCATGTGCAACATCACCAAGTGCTGCACCGAGGTCTGCCCCGAGGGCATCCACCTCACCGACAACGGGATCATCCCGATGAAGGAGCGGGTGGTGGACCGCAAGTTCGACCCGCTCACCTGGCTGGGGTCGAGGATCGGCCGCCGCCGCCCCGACTGAGGCGGTCCGCGGCGACGGCGGTCACCCGCGCCGCGTGGTCGCGCCCCGCGCCGTGCGCCGCGTGGGTGACGACCGAGGGTCGGCGCCGGGACGACGATGATCAGGTGACCTGATCGCAGCAGGTCCTCCCCTCCGGTGCAGCAGGAGGGAGGAGCTGCTGCGGTGAGGGAGGACGGCGGTCACCCGCGCTGCGTGGTCGCGCCCCGCGCCGTGCGCCGCGTGGGTGACGACCGAGGGTCGGCGCCGGGACGACGCTCAGCCGGCGGCGCGGCGCAGCAGGTCGTGGGCGTCCTCGGCGGCCGCCCGGGCCCCGGCGGCGAAGAAGGACTGCTGCAGCACCTCGTCCAACCGCGCGCGCGACATCATGTCGTCGCCCATGGCCGCCTGCTCGGGCTGACCGGGCGTGAACACGACGGTCTGCACGCCGGCGCGCTCCAGGGCGCGCACCTCCCGCCGGAGCAGCCGGGCGGAGTACCGCCGGGTGGCCGCGTACAGGTCCGGGCGCAGCCCCGGCGGCCCGCTCATCGGCGACACCACGATCGCCAGGTCGAGCCCGCACCCGCGCAGCAGCGCCGCGTTGGTCGGCGAGTGCACCCCGCCGTCGACGTACGCGTGCCCGCCGATCGGCACCGGCGCGAAGTACCCCGGTACCGCGCACGAGGCGGCCACGGCCAGGTGCAGCGGCGCCGTCGGCGAGCCCGGCCGGCCGAAGACCACCCGGCGGCCGTCCCGCCGGCGCACCGCGGTGATCCACAGCGCGTCGGGCCAGGAGCCGTCCTCCAGCTCGCGCAGCGCGGCCAGCTGCTCCACGATGTCGTGCCGTCCCGGGGCGAGCAGCGCCAGCCCCGCGGCCAGCGGGCGGAACCGCCACGGCCGGGTCACCGCCCGGTGGACCATCTCCCACCGGGGCAGCTGGGCCGGCCGCCGGATCAGCTCGAGCGGCCGGAACGGCGCCAGCTCGGGGGGCTCGCTCCCGGCCAGCTGCTCGAGGACGTCGGCGTCGCTGGACAGCGGCGCCTTCACCGTCCACGCGGCGAGGTCCTCCGGCGAGACCCCGAGCCGCAGCAGGGTGCCGGTGATCGAGCCGGCGGAGGTGCCGACGATGACGTCCGCCCGGCGGGCGTCGAACCCGAAGTCGTGCTGGAGGACGGCGAGGACGCCGGAGTGGTAGGCCTGGCCGACCACCCCGCCCCCGCCGAGGACGAGGCCGACCCTCATCCCTGCTCGGCCTCGCGACGCTCGGCCCCCGTCTCCCCCGCGTACCCGACGTCCTGACCGGCGGTCCGGCCGACGAACTCCCCGGAGTCGCCGGTGCCGGTGGTGGCGCCGGCGTCCGGCTCGTCGCTCGGCCCCCCGCCCGTGGCGCGCGACAGCGCCTGCTCGTCATCGCGGGCGACGTCGTCCTCGCCCGGTCGCGGATCGTGCTGCATGCGACGGGGACTACCCCGCCCGGCGGGCGTCCTCACCGGTGTCGGTGGTCACGACCCGCTGCAGCAGCCCGCGCAGCGTCTCCTGCTCCGCGGGCGACAGGCCGCCCAGCTGCTCCTGCCGCCCGGCCGCGGCCCGCTGGTCGGCCCGCCGCCGCAGCCGGACCCCCTGGGCCGTGGCCGCGACCAGCCGCTGCCGGCGGTCGGTCGGCGACGGGCGGCGCTCGACCAGTCCGGCGGCCGCCAGCTCGTCGACCAGCGCCACGACCTGGCTGGGGTCGAGGCCGAGCACCTCGGCGAGGTCGCGCTGCGAGATCCCGGCCTCGGCGTCGTCGGCCAGCACCAGCACCGAGTACTGCCGGACCCGCAGGCCGACGTCGGCCAGCGCGGCGTTGGTGGCGCGGACGACGAGCCCGCTGGCCCGCGTCAGCAGGAAGCCGACGTCGTCGGTCAGCGCCGTCATATCGGTGAACTCCTCAATCGTTGACAACCTCCACGATATCGGCCTAGCGTCCGGGACGGCAACGATGCCCGCCCGGGCATCCCCTGTGGTTCCCCCGAGGAGTTCCCGTGGACCTGACCGGCAAGGTCGCCGTCGTCACCGGCAGCGGACGGGGCCTCGGCCTCGCCTACGCCACCGAGCTGTCCCGCGCCGGCGCCGCCGTGGTCGTCAACGACGTCGACGAGGCGGTCGCGGAGGCGGCGGTCAAGTCGATCGCCGACGCCGGCGGCACCGCCGTCGCCGAGGTCGCCGCCGTCGGCACCAGCGAGGCCGCGCAGGCGCTCGTCGACCGCGCGGTGACGGAGTTCGGCCGGCTCGACGTGCTGGTCAACAACGCCGGCATCCTGCGCGACACGACGCTGTGGAAGATGACCGACGAGCAGTTCGACGCCGTCGTCACCACGCACCTGCGCGGCACCTTCACCTGCACCCGCGCCGCGGCGATCCGCATGCGCGAGCAGGGCGAGGGCGGCCGGATCATCTGCGTCGGCTCCCCCACCGGCCAGGTCGGCAACTTCGGCCAGACCAACTACGCCGCGGCGAAGGCCGGCATCGTCGGCATGGTCCGCACCTGGGCGATGGAGCTGGCCCGCGCCGGCATCACCGTCAACGCCGTCGTCCCCGTCGCCGCCACCGCGATGACCGAGACGGTGCCCTTCCTCAAGCCGTACATCGACGCCCTGCAGGCCGGCGAGCCGCTGCCGCCCTTCGCCCGCCGGGAGCTCGGCTTCGGCACCCCGGAGGACGCCGCCGGGCTGGTCGCCTTCCTCGCCTCCGACGCCGCCGCCGGCATCACCGGCCAGGCGATCGGCATCGGCGGCGACCGGCTGGCGCTGTGGAGCCACCCCGCAGAGGTCGTGGTCGAGTTCGCCGACGGCACCGGCTGGTCGGCCGACGCCATCGCCGGCGTCTGGCCGGACAAGTTCGCCGGTTCGCAGCAGACCGTCGGCCAGCAGCTGCCGGAGCCCCCGAAGTGACGATCGACCTCGACGCGGTCACCGCGATCGACGTGCACGTGCACGTCGAGCAGGACCAGCACGGCCACCTGTCCCTGGACGACGAGCTGCTGGCCGCCGCCTCCAAGTACTTCAAGGGCGACCCGTACCACCCGACGGTGCCGCAGATCGCCGAGGACTACCGGTCGCAGAACATGGCGGCGGTGATCTTCACCGTCGACAGCGAGCTGGCCATCGGGCACCCGACCCTGTCGAACGAGGAGATCGCCGAGGCGGCGGCGCAGCACCCCGACGTGCTCATCCCGTTCGGCTCGATCGACCCCGCGCGCGGCGCCTCGGGCGTGCGCGCGGCCCGGCGGCTGGTCGAGCAGCACGGCGTCCGCGGGTTCAAGTTCCACCCGTCGATCCAGGCGTTCGAGCCCAACGACCGGCGGCACTACCCGCTCTACGAGGAGTTGCAGAGCCTGGGCGTGCCGGCGCTGTTCCACACCGGCCAGACCGGCATCGGCTCCGGCCTGCCCGGCGGGCGCGGCATCAAGCTGCGCTACTCCGACCCGATGCTGCTCGACGACGTCGCCGCAGACTTCCCCGGCCTGACGATCATCATGGCCCACCCCTCGGTGCCGTGGCAGGACGCCGCGATCGCCGTCGCCCAGCACAAGGCGAACGTCTACATCGACCTGTCGGGCTGGTCGCCGAAGTACTTCCCGCCGCAGCTGGTGCGGGCGGCCAACACCATGCTCAAGACCAAGGTGCTCTTCGGCAGCGACTACCCGCTGCTGCGGCCCGAGCGGTGGATCAAGGACTTCGAGGCGCTCGAGATCCGCGACGAGGTCAAGCCGCTGATCATGAAGGAGAACGCCATCCGAGCCCTCGGGCTGCGCGGTGCGTAACGCGGGCCTGGGCTCCTGGCCGGAGCGCCGGCTGCGCATCTCGCCCGAGCGCGACGCCATCTGGTTCGAGGGCCGGACGACGTCGCACGCGCAGTTCGCCGAGCGGGTCCGGCGCACCGCCGGCGCCCTGGCCGGTCTCGGCGTGCGCCGCGGCGATCGCGTCGCCTGGACCGGTGGCAACCACCCCTCGGCGCTGGAGACCCTCTACGCCTGCGGCCAGCTCGGCGCGATCTGGGTGCCGGTCAACGCGCGGCTCACCGCGCCCGAGGCCCGCTACGTCCTCGAGCACTCCGGGGCGGGCGTCGTCGTCCACGGCCGTGACCACGGGTGGCTGGCCGACGCGCTGCGCGACGTCGTCCCCACGTGGGTCGCGTCCGAGCCGCCGGCCGACGGCGGGACGGCGTCGCTGCCCTACGAGGAGCTGCTCGCCGCCGCTGCCCCCGAGCCGCGCGACGAGCCGGTCTCGCTCGACGACCCCTGCCTGGTCATGTACACGTCGGGCACGACGGGCAGGCCGAAGGGCGCGGTGCTCACCCACGGCAACATGACGTGGAACGCCACCAACCAGCTGCTCGGCTTCGACTTCACGCAGACCGAGCGCACCCTCGCCCTCGCGCCGCTGTTCCACATCGGCGGGCTCAACGGCACGGTCAACCCGACCCTGCTGCGCGGCGGCTGCGCGGTGGTCGTGCGCCGGTTCGACCCGGCCGAGACGCTGCGGGTGATCGAGGAGCAGCGGGTCAACTCGTTCTTCGCCGTCCCGACGATGCTCGACGCGATGGCGCGGCTGCCGGAGTTCCGCACCCGCGACCTCTCGGCGCTGCGCACCATCGGCGCCGCCGGCGCCCCGCTCCCCCTGCCCACGCTGCGCACCTGGCTCGACCGCGGGGTGACGATGCAGCAGGCCTACGGGATGACCGAGGCGGCGCCGGGCTGCACGGTGCTCGACTCGGCCGACGCCGAGCGCAAGGTCGGCTCGGCCGGCAAGCCGGTGTTCTTCACCGACGTCCGGGTGGTCCGGCCCGACGGCACCGACGTCGACGTCGACGAGGTCGGCGAGGTGGTCGTGCAGGGCCCGAACGTCATGGCCGGCTACTGGCAGGAGCCGGAGAGGACCGCCGAGGTGTTCGTCGACGGCTGGTACCGCACCGGCGACGCCGGCTCGTTCGACGACGAGGGCTTCCTCTACATCCGCGACCGCTACAAGGACATGATCATCTCGGGCGGCGAGAACATCTACCCGGCCGAGGTGGAGTCGGCGCTGCTGGAGCTGCCCGGGGTCGTCGAGGCCGCGGTGATCGGCGTCCCCGACGAGAAGTGGGGCGAGGTCGGCCTCGCCGTCCTCGTCGTCACCCCCGACCACGAGCGCGACCCCGAGGCGGTCCGGACGGCGCTGCGCGAGCGGCTCGCCGGCTTCAAGGTGCCCCGGCTGGTCGAGTTCGCCGACGAGCTGCCCAAGACCGCCACCGGCAAGATCCGCAAACCCGACCTGCGCTCGCAGTACCTGGAGGAGACCCCCGCATGACGACGACCACGACCACCCTCGCCGAGCTGCCCTCGTACAAGGGGCTGGAGGTCGGCACGAGCGACTGGTTCGAGGTGACCCAGGAGTCGGTGAACCTCTTCGCCGACGCCACGAGCGACCACCAGTGGATCCACGTCGACGTCGAGCGGGCGAACCGCGAGAGCCCCTTCGGCGGGCCGATCGCGCACGGCTACCTGACGCTGTCGCTGCTCATCCCGATGTGGTCGCAGGTGCTCACCGTGACCGACACGAAGATGGCCGTGAACTACGGCCTCAACAAGGTGCGCTTCCCCGCCCCCGTGCCGGTGGGGTCGAAGGTGCGGCTGACCGCGACGCTCACCGACGTCGAGGAGATCAAGGGCGGCTACCAGCTCACCGTCGCCGCGGTGATCGAGCGCGAGGGCGGCGACAAGCCGGTCTGCATCGCCGAGCCGGTGTTCCGCTTCCTCGGCTGAGCCGCCCGCGCGGAGGGCTCCGGCGGGACGTGCCCGTCGGGCCCCTCCGCGGCGAGCACGTCCGCGGTCGGTCACACCCGGTCGCGCGCGACCTCGGACGTCTGCGCGTGCCCGGCGGTCGCCGCCCAGCTGGCCAGGAGCTTGAGGGCGTCCTCCGACGGTGTGCCGGGTTCGGCGGTGTAGATGGTCAGAGCCAGCCTCCCGTGGTCCGGGGTGGGCAGGTCCAGGGTGTGGTACACCAGCTCGAGGTCGCCGACGGCGGGGTGGCGGAACTGCTTGGCGCCGGCGTGGTGGATGCGCACGTCGTGCGCGGCCCAGCGGGTGCGGAACTCCTCGCTCACCGTCGACAGCTCCCCGACCAGCTCGCGCAGGTCCTTGTCGTGGGGATCGCGGCCGGCCTCGGTGCGCAGCAGCGCCACGGTGATGCCGGCCGCGCTCTCCCAGTCCTGGTAGTAGTCGCGCGCTCGGGGGTCGAGGAACTGGAAGCGCGCGAAGTTCGCCGGCCGTCGCGGGTCGTCGAACACCGGTGAGTGCAGCGCCCACCCCAGGGTGTTGGTCGCGAGGATGTCCAGGCGGCCGTTGGCGACGAACGCGGCGGACCCGGTCATCGAGTCCAGCATCCACTGCACGCGCGGCTGGATCCGCGCCTTGCCGCGCCGCTGCGGCGCGCGGGTCGGCCGGGCAGCTCGAGCCAGGTTGAACAGGTGGAGCCGCTCGGCCTCGTCCAGCTGGAGCGCCCGGGCGACGGCCTCCAGGACGTCTTCGGAGACGCCGGCGATGTGGCCCTTCTCCAGGCGCGTGTACCAGTCGGTGCTCACCCCGGCCAGGACGGCGACCTCCTCGCGCCGCAGGCCCGGCACCCGCCGCCGTCCGCCCCCGGGCAGCAGCCCGGCCTGCTCCGGCGTGATCCGGGCGCGGCGGCTGGCGAGGAAGTCGCGGATGTCGGAGCGGTTGTCCACCGCACCGACGCTACGTCGCCGCGCGGGTCGAGGGGGGTCGCGTCTCCACCCCCCACAAACCCGACCCCCCGCGCCCGCGTCGGACGGGGTTTCGTGGAGGCGTCACCACGAGCCCACCGAAGGAGCACCGTCTTGCGAGTAGCCGTCCTCCACGCCCCCGGCGACGTCCGCGTCGAGGAGCGCCCGCGACCGCAGGTCGAGAAGCGCACCGACGCCGTGATCAGCCTGGTCGCCGCCTGCGTGTGCGGCTCGGACCTGTGGCCCTACCGCGGCATCGAGCCGGTCGACGAGCCGCGCCCGATGGGCCACGAGTACGTCGGCGTCGTCGAGGAGGTCGGTGACGAGGTCACCGGCGTGCGGCCCGGCCAGTTCGTCGTCGGCTCGTTCTTCGCCTCCGACAACACGTGCGAGTTCTGCCGGGCCGGCTACCAGACCCACTGCGTCCACCGCGAGTTCGCCACCCCCACCGGCGCCCAGGCCGAGTACGCGCGCATCCCGCTGGCCGACGGCACCCTCGTCGCCACCCCGGGCATGCCGTCCGACGACCTGGTCCCGTCGCTGCTGGCCGCCTCCGACGTGCTCGGCACCGGCTGGTTCGCCGCGGTCGCGGCCGAGGCCGGGCCCGGCAAGACCGTCGCCGTCGTCGGCGACGGCGCGGTCGGCCTGCTCGGCGTCCTGGCCGCGAAGCAGCTCGGCGCGGAGCGGATCATCGCGATGAGCCGCCACGGGTCCCGCCAGGAGCTGGCGCTGGAGTTCGGCGCGACCGACATCGTGACCGAACGCGGGGACGAGGGCGTGGCCCGGATCAAGGAGCTCACCGGCGGGCTCGGCGCGCACTCGACCGTCGAGGCAGTCGGCACCCAGGAGTCGATGCTGCAGGCCGTCCGCGCCACCCGCGCCGGGGGGCACGTGGGCTACGTCGGCGTCACCCACGACGTCTCGCTGCCCGGAGAGGAGCTGTTCTTCTCCGGCGTCCACCTGCACGGCGGGCCTGCGCCGGTGCGCCGGTTCCTGCCGGAGCTGATCGACCTCATCTGGAACCGCACCATCGACCCCGGCAAGGTCTTCGATCTCGAGCTGCCGCTCGAGCAGGCCCCCGAGGCCTACCGCGCGATGGACGAGCGCCGCGCGATCAAGGCCCTGCTGCGTCCCTGACCGAGGAGCCCCCGTGCAGATCACCCGCAGCTCGATCGACACCGCCGAGGGGCCGGCCGACCGGTCGGTCACCGACGAGGAGTAGGCGGCCGCCCCGGCCGTCCACTGACACCCACCTGCACCACCGGACGAGGAGCACGACCCCTTTGCGCGTCAACGCCTACGCCGCCCCTGCCGCCGGCCGGCCGCTGGCCCCCACCACCATCGACCGCCGGGACGTCGGCCCGGACGACGTCCTCGTCGAGATCGAGTACGCCGGCATCTGCCACTCAGACATCCACACCGTCAACGGCGACTGGGGCCCGCAGCCGTTCCCCGTCGTCCCCGGCCACGAGATCGTCGGCGTCGTCACCGAGGTCGGGTCGGCGGTCACCCGGCACCGGGTCGGCGACCGGGTCGGCGTCGGCTGCATGGTGAACTCCTGCCGGGAGTGCGCCAACTGCCGGGGCGGCGACGAGCAGTACTGCCTGCAGGGCATGGTCGCGACCTACGCCGGCACCGACCGCGACGGCACCACCACCCAGGGCGGCTACTCCACCCACGTGGTCGTGGACGCCGACTTCGCGCTCCGGGTGCCGGAGGGCATCGAGCCCGCGGCCGCCGCGCCGCTGCTCTGCGCCGGTATCACCACCTACAGCCCGCTGCGCCGCTGGGGCGCCGGGCCGGGCGAGCGGGTCGCCGTCGTCGGCCTCGGCGGGCTGGGGCACATGGCCGTCAAGCTCGCGCACGCCATGGGCGCCGAGGTCACCGTGCTCTCGCAGTCGCTGAAGAAGCAGGAGGACGGCGTGCGGCTCGGTGCCGGCCACTACTTCGCGACCAGCGACCGGGACACGTTCGCGCAGCTGGCCGGCCGCTTCGACCTGGTCGTCAACACCGTCAGCGCGTCGATCGACGTCGACGCGCACCTGTCGCTGCTGGCCGTGGACGGCGCGCTGGTCAACGTGGGCGCACCGGCCGACCCGTTGAGCGTCAACGCGATGTCGCTGGTCGGCGGTCGCCGCGCCTTCGCCGGCTCGATGATCGGCGGCATCGCCGAGACCCAGGAGATGCTCGACTTCTGCGCCGCGCACGGCATCGGCGCGGAGGTCGAGGTCATCCCCGCCGACCGGGTCAACGAGGCCTACGAGCGCGTGCTGGCCTCCGACGTCCGCTACCGGTTCGTCATCGACGCCGCCACCCTGCGGTGACCTCGGACCAGCTGACCCGGCCGACCGGGTCGGCGGGGGCGTCCGCCGGTCCGGCCGGGCGGCTGCCGTTCGGCGTGCACGTGCTGCCGGTCGGCACGTCCCTCGTGCTCACCACCGAGTTCGTCGTCGGGGGCCTGCTGCCCCTCGGGGCTCGACCGGGGAGCCGGGTGGGAGGTGGGACGTGGCACGCGTGCTGATCACGGGTTCCGCGGGCGGGCTCGGCCGGCTGGCGGCGGAGACGCTGCTGGACGGGGGCACGACGTGGTCGTCCACGCGCGCGACCACGACCGGGTGACCACCGCGCGGGACCTGGTCGCCCGCGGGGCGGCGGCCGTCGTCGGGGACCTGGCGGGCCTGGACCAGACGCGCGACGTCGCCCGGCAGGTGGCACAGCTGGGTCCGGTCGACGCGGTGATCCACAACGCCGGGGTCTACGCCGGGCCGGACGTGCTCGCCGTCAACGTCGTCGCCCCCTACCTGCTCACCGCCCTGATCCCGCGGCCCGAGCGTCTGGTCTACCTCAGCAGCGGCATGCACCGGGGCGGTCGGGCACGGCCGGCGGGGCTGGACCGGACGGGGCGGGACGGGTCGGCGATGTACTCGGACAGCAAGCTCCTGGTCACGGTGCTCGCCTTCGCGGTCGCCCGCCGCTGGCCGGAGGTGTTCAGCAACGCGGTCGATCCGGGATGGGTGCCCACGCGGATGGGCGGCCGTGGGGCACCCGACGACCTGACGCTCGGGCACCGCACCCAGGAATGGCTGGCGGTCAGCGACGATCCGGGAGCGCGCACCACGAGCGGCTACTGGTACCACCAGGAGCGGCGGGAACCGCATCCTGCGTGCCGCGACACGGGGGTGCAGGACGACCTGCTCGCCGAGCTGGCGCGCCACACCGGCACGCCGCTGGCCTGAGCCGACCGCCGGCTACGCCTCCGTACCGGTGCCCTCCGACGCCGGGATCGTGTCGAGGACCTCGGCCGCAGCGGCGCGGGCCCGGACCTCGATCTCGGCGTGCAGCCGGTGGAACAGCTCCTGGGCGCGCTCGGCCGGCCACGGCTGGGGCAGCAGCTCGACCGGCAGCTGCGGCTCCTGGCGCAGCGCCAGCCGCCACTCCTCCTGCAGCGCCAGCTGGCGGCCGAGCGGATCGGTGTGGGTCCGGTCGGCGGCGCCGCCGTCCCAGCGCTCGAGGAAGCGCTCGTACCGGTGGGCCAGTGCCGGGATGTCCCAGACGTCGGTGAGCATGGCGGCGGCGTCGACGCCGGCGTGCGGCTGCGCCACGAAGGCGCGCACGTGCTCGGCGGCCTCCAGCCCCGCGAGGATCCGGTCCAGGTCGGGCACGGACGGCGCGATCCACAGCCCGCCCTGCAGCGGCCCGAACCCGGCCCAGAGCAGCCGGGTGCGCAGCTCGTGCCGCTGCCGCTGCCAGGACTCGGGCAGCTTGAAGCTCAGCAGCGTCCACCGGCCGTCCCAGTGCCGGTTGACCGCGCCGGTGCGCCAGATGCGCACGTAGCCGTCGTTGAGCACCTCGACCGACCGCGGCGTGAGGCCGTAGTAGACCTGCCGGCCGCTCCGCCGGCTCACCAGCCGCCCCCGCGTGACCATCCGCGCGATCGCCGAGCGGGTGGCGTGCGGCGAGACGCCCACCCGCTCCATCACCTCGATGAGGCTCGGCGTGGCCACCATCACCGGCCGGCCGAGGACGTGCGCGCCGTAGAAGGTGAGCAGCAGGCTCTCGGGCCGGAGGACGACGTCGTCCGCCGGCTGCTGCTCGTCGCCCCCCGTCCCCATCCGGCTCATCTTCACCCACCCGCGACGCCTGCGGGGGCGCCGCCCGTGGCGACGCCCCCGCAGGGGTGATCAGGGCTGCCCGGGGCACTCCTCCCCCGCGTTGCACGGCCGCAGCAGCCGCGCCGGCGCAGCGTCCACGAACCGCGCCGGGCCCGCGACACCGCTGCTCTCCGCGACCCGGTTCATCGCGTGCGGTGTCGCCGCACCGCCCCAGCGGCCGGTGTCGAGCCGGTGCTCCATCGTGCGCAGGGCCGAGAGGTGCTCGGCCGGGGTGAAGGTGCAGTGTCCGGGGCCGTCCACGTAGGTGGTGCGCAGCAGCTGCGCGTTCCCGGCCCGGCGGACGACGTCCTCGTAGGTGCGGCTGTGCGCCGGCAGCGCCGAGGCGTCACCGGTCGTGTTCATCGTCAGCACGGGAACGGAGATCTCGCCACTGGGCGCCATGTTCTCCTTCGCGTAGGCGACCGCACCCGGGTCGGCCGCGATCCGCGGCGCCGCGGCCAGCCGGTCGAGGTCGGCCTGCAGGTCCAGGCCGGCCGCGCGGTAGACCTCCTCGACGAGGTGCCGGTGCCCCGACCGCTGCAGCTGCTCCCGGTAGTCGACGCCGACGTTCCACGAGAAGTTGCCCCCGGCGCGGAACTCCAGCTCCTGCCGCGGGACGCCCATGCCCAGGCGGACGGCGTTGCGCAGGGCGTCGTACATCTGCGCCTGCTGCGCGGCTGCGTCGTGCCGGTCCGGCCGCGGGTCGGCGGGGTCCACCCACAGCGGCGAGTTGTTCATCGCCGCGGCGAGCGCGATGCGGGCCTTGCCCTCCGGGGTGCCCTGCGCCTGCTCCAGCAGCTGGGTAGCCGCCGCCGCGTCCGCAGGTGCCGGACCGGGGAACGCGGGGAGGTCGACCAGGGCGAGCTGCCGGTCGGTGGCGATCAGCTGGTCGACGACGAAGGTGGCGTCGAGCAGCTGGTTCCACTGCGCCACCGTCCCGCCCAGACCGTGGCAGAGCGGGATGGCGCCGTCGATGCGGTCGGGGAAGCGCTCGACGATCGCACCGGTGATGACGCCGCCGAGCGAGCCGCCCCAGGCGATCGTGCGCTCGGGCCCACCCACCTCGGCCTCGAACACGTCGAGCGCCGCCATCTGGTCGGCGGGGCCCTCCTCCACGGCCCACCCGAAGTGCGAGTAGGTCGACGCGAGGAGCGCGTACCCCTGGTCGAGCAGGGTCTCGCGGAGGTTCTCCGGACCCGGCATCGGCGGCTCCTGCACCGGACCGCCGCGGCTCCAGATGAGCAGCGTGCCGTTCCAGTCGGCCGGCACCTCGTACCGGAACGGGGCCTGGGCACCGTCGTCGCCCGTCGTCGCACCGGTGCAGACGGACGTCCCGTCGGGACCGGTCTGGCAGGTGACGTCGGCGGCAGCGGCCGACGGCGCCAGGGCGATCCCCCCGGCGGCGGTGAGCGTGACGGTGGCCAGCAGGCTTCGTCGTCGGAGCATGCAGCATCCCTCGTTCGGACCCCGGAGGGTCGGTGGAGCCCGCCGGCAGGCACCGGCGGGCGGCCGCCCCGACCGACGTCGGCGGCGGACGCATGGGGAACCGGCGTGCCGCCGGGAGGAACCGGTGGGTGCGCCGGCGCGGAGCCGGCGCAGCCACCGTCGATCAGGGCGCGCCGAGCAGCTGGGCGATCTCCGCGGCCTCGGCCTCGGGGACCGGGGTCGGACGGACGAAGTCCTGCGCGTCCTCGCCGAACGGCGAGATCGCGTCGGACACCTCGTTGAAGTAGGTGTTGCCCTCCTCCGAGAGCAGGTAGTTGGCGAAGAGCTTCCCGGCGTTCGGGCAGGGGCTCTCGGCGGCGAGGCCCAGGCCGATCTCCGGGCCGGTGGTCGGGGTCAGCACCGCCGACTCCACCGGGGCGTTGGTCTCCTGCAGGCCCGCCACGATCGCGGCGACGCCGGGGAAGCCGAGCGCGCCCTCACCCGCCGCGACGCCCTGGGTGGCGGGAACGGCGGAGTTGTACCAGCGCGGCTCGTTGGCGGCGACGGCCTCGAGGAAGTCGTCGCCGTACTCCTCGCGCATCAGCGCCCAGAAGGACAGGTTGGCCGGCGAGGAGGCGGGCTCGGCGAAGAGCAGCTCGCCCTTGTTGGCGGGGTCGGCGTAGAACTCCCACGAGTCCGGCGCCTCGCTCACCAGGTCCGTGTTGTAGACCATCGTCGTCGGCACCAGCTGCACGATGGGCGTCGCGCCGTCGTCGGCCGTGTACTCCTCGGGGAACTCGCCGGGGAACGCCGGCAGCCCGGCCTCGTTCACGGGCTGCAGCCAGCCGTTGCCCAGCGCCTCGCCGTAGAACGGCGACGAGGTCAGCAGGATCGCGTCGGCGACGGTCGCGCCGGCCTGCGCCTCGGTGGAGAAGCGCTGGCTGAGGTCGGCCGACACCAGCCGGACGAACGACACGGGGATGTCGTACTGCTCGGTGAACGCATCGGTGACCGACTGCAGGATCGTCTCGTCGACGGTCCCGTAGACGGTGAGGCAGTTCTCCTCCTGCGCGGCGGAGATGAGCTCCTCCAGCTCCGCCGAGTTCTCCAGCGTCGGCGCGGCGACCTCCTCGGTGCCGCCGCCGTCGTCGTCCCCTCCCCCGCAGGCGGTGAGGGCCATGGTGAGGGCGAGCCCTGCACCGAGAGCTCCGATGCTCTTCAGCCTGGTGCGCATTGACCTGTGTCCTTTCTGCTCCCGCGTCGGCGCGGGGTGTGGCGAGGGGTGGTGGTGCGGGTCGTCATCGGGCGCGGACGTCGGCCTGCAGGGGCGACCTCCCTCCGGGGTCGGCGAGCCGGCGCTCGATGAAGTCGCCGACCGCCGCGTCGACGCGCTCGGGGCCACCGGTGCGCGGGTCGGCGTTGCTGGCGTGGATCTCGAGGACCGGGATGCCGGCGTCCTCGAGGGCCTTCGTGGTGAACCAGCTGCCCGGGACGTCGTCGGCGACCAGGTGGACGACGCCGGCGACGCCGTGCGCCTGCGCCTCCTTCACGTACCAGTCGGTGCTCCACGGCGGGGTGTAGAGCTGGTCGGTCAACCCGGCGAACCGGGCGGCCAGCGCGCGCACCGGGTCGGGGCCGTAGCGCAGGTAGCCGTCGGCGGCGATCCCCAGGTACATCGACCAGACGAAGACCGCGCCGTAGCGCTCCTCGAAGCGGCGGTAGAGGCCGAGGTCGTACCAGAGACCGCGGCCCAACCACATGAGCCGCAACCGCTCGTCGGGCACCACCGCGGTGCCGGCGTCGACGAGCCCGGCCACCTCCTCGTACAGGCGGCGCGCGGCGTCGCGGCCCCACGCGGTGCCGCGGTGCCACTGCGGCACCATGACGGCCGGGATCGTGTCGCCGACGCGCACCGGCGTCGGGCGGGCGGCGGCGATCAGGTCGCGGGTGCGGCGGTTCCACTCGGCCTGCTCGTTCACCAGGTCCATCACCGCCCCCAGCCGGTCGGGGTCGAGCACCCGGCCGGTGCGCTCGGTCAGCCAGGTGGCGAGGTCGGTGATCTCCCCGGCCAGCAGGTCGATTCGCTCGGTCCCGAACGCCTCCTCCCACCGGTGCGGCACCAGCTCCCACCACCGCGGCGGCGCCTCGACGGCCGAGGAGCGCTCCAGCGGGTAGAAGTCGGTGCCGGGCAGCTCGGCCCACAGGTCGAAGACCTTGCGCGCCGCGTCGCCGCTGTTCTCGGCGATGACGACGGCGGGTTGCGGCAGCCCGCCCCAGGGCGGGTCGTGGAGGAACGACGAACCGAGGGAGATCGCGTCGTACTGGCGGCTGTAGTCGGGGTAGCCGCGGTCGCGCAGCACCTGCAGGGCGTCGTCGGCCCGCTGCTTGGCCGCCACCACCGACGCCCACCACTGGTTGACCACGTACGGGATGTCCATCGCCCGCAGCAGCTCCTGCGGGGCGTCGGCGTTGACCAGGGCGAGCGGCTCGCCGGCGGCGACCCGCGCCCGGATCCCGGCGAACCACTCCTTCTGGTACGCCGTGGCGGCCGCCGCCGCGCCGAGCCGGGTCACGACGCGCTCCCGGCGGGCACGGCGACGGCGGCCCGCAGCGCGTCGGCGTCCACCCGGTACGGCTGCCGGGCGAGCAGCACGGCGGGGACGTCGACCGCCGCGGCCTGGGCCGGGAAGTCCCAGGCGGGCGCCTCGTCGTGCTCCCGGACGACGGCGAGCAGCAGGTCGGCGCGGGCGGTGCGGACCCGCTCGGCGGTCGCCGCGGCCCGTGCGGGGATCGACGCCGTCGGCGCGGCCGGTCCGCGGTCGCGGTAGGCGAGGGCGAGGGCCGCGAGGTCCGGAGCCGCCGGGGCGGCGGGCAGGGCGGCGACGCCCCAGTCGTGGTCCTCCCCCACCACCAGGCAGCCGAGCTCCTCCTCCAGGGCCCGGTACAGCTCGTCGGTGTCCTGGCCGCTGCCGGTGAGGAAGACCCGGCGCGCGGCCGGGGCCTCCGCCGGCTCGGTGAGCACCTGCTCGAGCAGCGGGGCGACGTCGGCGGCCGGCAGCGCGGCGGCGGCGCCGACGGCGTGCAGCGCCGTCGTGCCGGTCGCACGGGGCCGCAGGTCGCGCAGCAGGCCGCGGACGCGCGCTGCGGCGGGGACGGCGGCGGCCAGCCGCTCCGCCGTCGGGGCGGTTCCCGTCCAGCCGGCCAGCGTGCCGGCCAGCTGCCGCAGCCGCGCCTCGTCGTAGCGGGCGGTGTGCGGCGTGGGCAGGTGCAGCAGGTCGAGCAGCACGACCGGCGGGAGCCGCCGGGCCGGCTCCAGCCGGCGCAGCTCGCGCAGCGCGTAGAACAGCTGCAGCGACGACTGCGAGTCGCGGGAGACCACCAGCCCGGTGAGGAACGCCAGCGAGCCGTCGAGCAGGCGGGTGAGCAACGAGTGCGCGACCGGGTCCTGGGCCCCGCCGAGGATCGCCCGCGCCTCCTCGGACAGCACGTCCGGCGAGCCGTGCAGCCGGTAGGCGACCGCCCCGGCGGCCTCGACCAGCTCGGCCGGCACGTCGGCGCCGACGACGCCGATCACCGGGCGGCCGTCGGCGGCCAGGGCCCGCACGTGGTCCGGCCGGGCGGCGTAGAGCTCGGCGAGGCGCTCGACCGCGGCCACCTCAGAGCACCCCCGCCGCGACCAGGGCGTCGATGCGCTCCTCGGCGTAGCCGCACAGCTCGCGCAGCACCGGCCGGGTGTGCTCGCCCAGCTGCGGCGCCGGCCCGTCGAGGGTCGTCGGGGTGCCGGAGAAGACGATCGGGACGCCGGCGCCGTACAGGTCGGCGCCACCCTCCAGCCGGACCACCTCGCCGCGCGCCAGCACGAGGGGGTCGCGGACCGCGGCGCTGGGGTCGCGCACCTCGGCGGCCGGGGCGCCGTGCGCGTCGAGGACGGCGACCGCCTCGGCCACCGGGCGCCCGGCCGCCCACTCGGAGATCAGCGCGTGCAGCTCGTCGGCGTGCGCCACCCGGCCGTCGCGGCCGGCGAACCGCTCGTCGTCCACCAGGTCGGGTCGGCCGATCGCGCGCAGCACGCCGTGCGCGAACGGGTCGACCGGCGCGCACAGCGCGAACCAGCCGTCCGCCGCCTGGAACGTGCCGAAGGGCGCGAGCCGCGGCACGGTGGCGCCGGTGCGCAGCGGCAGGCCGATCTGCTCGAAGGCGTCGAACGGCTCGCAGGCGACCAGCGAGGTCAGGGCGCCGAGCATCGAGACGTCGACGTGCTGCCCCGCGCCGGTGCGCTGCGCCTGCAGCACGGCCGAGACCGTGCCGATCACCGCGTACAGCGGCGCCAGCAGGTCGGCGATGGGCAGGCCGAGGCGGACGGGCGGCTCCCCCGGTGCGCCCGACGTCATCATCACGCCCGACAGCGCCTGGACGATCGTGTCCATCGCCTTGCCGGTGCCGGGGCCGCCCTCGGCGCCGAAGCCGCTGATCGACGTGTAGACCAGCCGCGGGTTGAGCGCGTGCGCCCAGGCGGCGTCGATGCCGAGCCGCGCGGTGACCCCGGCGCTGTAGTTCTCGACCAGGATGTCGGCCCGGCGCACGAGGTCGGCGAGCACCTCGCGGCCGCGCGGGTCGCGCAGGTCGAGCGTGATGCTCTCCTTGCCGCGGCCGCGCACCAGCATCGAGACCGACATGTCCTCCGCCGCGCCGCGGCGGACGGCGAGCCCCTCGCCGGTGACGTAGGGCGAGTTGTTCCGCGCCGGGTCGCCGCCGCGGTGCGGGTTCTCCACCTTGACCACCCGCGCGCCGAGCCCGGCGAGCAGGAGCGTGGCGTACGGGCCGGCCAGGGCGTTGGTCAGGTCGACCACGACCATGCCGGCCAGCGGCCGCTCGCCGGTCACGCCGCCGTCCCCGTGAGCCGCAGGGGCACCGACACGTAGCCGATCTCGGGCATCCGGGCACCCTCCAGGGGTCCGTCGACCTCGAAGCCGGCGGTGGCCGCCAGCAGCTCCTGCAGGGCGATCAGCACCATCAGCCGGGCCAGCGGCATGCCGGCGCAGCGGTGCCGGCCGCGGCCGAAGGCGAGGTGGGTGGCGATGTTGGGCCGGTCGAGCACGAACGCGTCCGGGTCGGGGAACTGCTCGGCGTCCCGGTTGGCCGAGGCGTAGACCAGGGTCACCGGCTCGGCCGGGCGGATCCGCCGGCCGTGCAGCTCGACGTCGTGCGCGACGGTGCGGGCGAAGCCGCGGTACGGGGTGTAGAGGCGCAGGAACTCCTCGACCGCGGCCGGCAGCAGCTCCGGGTGCGCGCGCAGCCGGTCCTGCAGCTCCCGGTCGCGCGAGAGGTGCACGCAGATCGACCCGAGCAGGATCGGCGGCGCCACCATGCCGACGACCAGGCTCTGCCGCAGGGCGCCGACCAGGTGCTCCTCGTCGAGGGGCTCGCCGTCGATCCGCTCGGCGAGCAGGGAGCTGGCCGGGTCGTCCTCCACCGGCAGCGGCGACTCCCGCCGGGCGCGGACCAGGTCGCGGGCGATGCCGTACATCCGCTCGCTCATCTCGTTGACGACCGGGCCGTCCATCCGCCGCCAGGCGCGCACCCACGCGGTCGCCGTGCCGGCCAGCTGCGGCGCGGTCTCCTCGGGCAGGTTCAGCCACTCGGTGGTCACCCACGCCGGGAAGCGCGCCCCGAACTCCTGGGCGACGTCGCCGGAGCCCCGCGCGACCAGGGGCGCCAGCTCGCGGGCGGCGTGCGCGCGGAGCCGCGGCTCGAGCTTCGCGATGCGCGCCCGCTGCAGGGTGCGGTCCAGCGCCTTGCGGTAGGGGGTGTGCGCGGGGGCGTCGAAGTTCAGCGGCGGACGGCGCAGGCCCCGGGGGTCGCTCGGGACGACGGCGCGCACGCTCGAGATGAAGGTGCGCGAGTCCGACGCGGCGGCGGCGACGTCGGCGTAGCGGGTGAGCGCCCAGAAGCCGCCGTAGGCGTCGGTGTGCGCCACCGGGCACTCCGCCCGCAGCCGCGCGTAGGTGCCCAGGGCGTCGTCGGGCGCGTCGGACGCCAGCGGGTCGAAGTCGCTCATCGGGCCGGCACCGGGATGGTGTGCAGCAGCGCGGACGCGGTCGCCCGGGCCTGCACCTCGACCGCGGCGTGCAGCCGGTGGAACAGCTCCTGCGCCCGCTCGGCCGGCCACGGGGCGGGGAGCAGCTCCACCGGCAGCCGGGGGTCGGTCCGGATCGCGCGCAGCCACTCGGCCTGCAGCGCGAGCTGGCGGGCGAGCGGGTCGGTGTGCGTGCGGTCGGCGGGGCCGCCGTCCCACCGCTCGATGAACGTCTCGTAGCGCTCGGCCAGCTGGGGCAGGTCCCAGGCGTCGGCGACCATCGCCGCCACGTCGGTGCCGGTGGCCGGGGAGGCGAGGAAGGCCCGCACGTGCCGGGCCGCCTCGAGCCCGTCGAGCAGGCGCTCGACGTCGACCGTGGCCGGCGCGACCCACAGGCCGCCCTGCAGGGGGCCGAACCCGGCCCACAGCAGCCGCGAGCGCAGGTCGTGCCGCTGCCGCTGCCACGACTCGGGCAGCGAGAAGCTCAGCAGCGTCCACCGGCCGTCCCAGTGCCGGTTGACCGCGCCGCTGCGCCAGATGCGCACGGCGCCGTCGTTGAGCACCTCCGCCGACCGCGGGGTCAGCCCGAAGTAGACGGGGCGGCCCTGCCGCTCGCTGACCAGCAGGCCCTTCTTCACCATCCGGGCGAGCGCCGAGCGGGTGGCGTGCGGCGAGACGCCGACGCGGTCCATGACGTCCAGGACGCTCGCCGAGGCGACCATCAGCGGCCGGCCCAGCACGTGCGCGCCGAAGAAGGTGAGCAGGAGGCTCTCCGGCCGCAGGCCGGGATCGGCGGCGAGGAGGTCGGCCTCGTCGGCCAGCGCCGGGCCGGCCATCACACCCCTCCGACGCGGGCGCTGACGCCCAGCTTGGACTTGCGCCGGGTGTAGGCCAGGACGACGACGAGCACGGTGGCCGTGATGAGGACCAGCACCGTCGACAGCGAGGCGAGCAGGGCGAACGAGCCGCTGGTGAACACCTCGAGGATGCGGAACCCGACCACCGGGTTGGCGGTGCCGGCCAGGATCGCCGAGGCGGTGAGGTCGCCGACGATGCGGATGAACAGCAGCGCCCACCCGGCGACCAGGCCCGGGATCATCAGCGGCACGTACACCTTGCGGAAGGTGCGGAATGGCCGCGCCCCCGAGATGGCGGAGGCCTCCGGCAGCTCCTTGCCGACGCCGCTGACCGCGGCGTCCGCGGCGATCGAGGCCTGCGGCAGGTAGAGGGCGAGGTAGCCGATCAGCAGGATCGCGAGCGTGCCGGTGAGGTGGAACGGCGCGCCGGCGAGCAGCAGCAGGATGCCGACGGCGATGACCATGTTGGAGATCGCGGCCGGCAGCTTGACCGCCACGTCGATGCCCTTGGCCAGCGCGGTGCGCTTGCGGGAGACGTAGAGGGCGATCATCGCCGCGCCGACCATGCCGATCAGGCCGCCGACCAGCCCCAGCCCGAGGCTGTTGCCCAGCGCCTTGAGCGTGGTGGCGTCCTCGAACACCGCCTCGGAGACGGCGGCGAAGCTGAGGTTGTCCCACGCGATGTTCGGGGTCCAGAAGCCGTTGAGCGAGACCAGCACCAGCGCGACGATCGGCAGGATCGTCGAGACGAGGACGTAGCCGAGCACCAGCAGCCGGGCCGGCCACTTCCAGGCACCGAGGTCGATCGTCTTCGCGCGGGCGCCCTTGCCGGCCACGGTGGCGTACCGGCCGCGCCGCAGGATGCGCAGCTGCAGCCAGTAGGCCAGGCCGACGAAGAGGACGACGAACCCGGACAGGCCGATCGCGACGTCGGTCTGCGGCGGGAAGGTGAAGGTCAGCAGCTCGACGATGCGCACGGAGATGACGTCGATGTCGGCCGGCGTGCCGATGATCGCCGGGATCGAGAACATGCCGACGCCGAACCAGATCGCCAGCAGGAAGCCGGCGCCGAGGCTCGGCGCGACCGCCGGCAGGGTCACCTTGCGCAGGGTCCGGAAGGTGCTCGCGCCGGACAGCCGCGAGGCCTCCTCCAGCGCGGGGTCGAGGTTGCGCAGCCCGGCCGAGGCGTTCATGAAGACGAACGGGACGGCGTAGAACGCCATCACCATGATCAGCCCGTACCAGGAGTTGATGTCCAGCGGGCCCTCGCGCATGTCCACGCCGAAGATCGCGAGGAAGTCGCGGATCCAGCTGTTGAGCAGCCCGGCCCGGGGCGAGAGCAGCATCGTCCAGCCCACCGCGCCGGCCACCGGCGGCAGCAGGAACGGCAGCAGCGGCAGCGCGTCGGTGAGCAGCCCCATGCGGGCGTTGGTGCGCTCGTTGAGCCAGGCCAGGGCCACGCCGATCACGAAGGCGAGCAGCGCGCTGGCGAGGACCAGGATCAGCGTGTCGAGCAGCAGCTTGCCGAGGTCGGGGACGGCCAGGGTGCGGCGGATCGGGTCGAGGGTGAGCGAGCCGTCGACCCAGAACATGCGGATCAGCACCCGGCCCAGCGGGACGACCACGATGCCGATCAGCACGGCGGCGATGAGCAGGGTGACGGCGTCGAACGGGCCCGGCAGCCGGCGGGCGCGACGGGCGCGGGCGGGCGCGGGGCTCTCCGGACGGGGACGGTCGAGGAGCGCGGTGCTCACGACGCCGGCACCATCGCGGGGGCGGACGGCGCCGACGCGGTCGCGGGAGCCGGCGGGGCGGGCTCGTCGTCGACCGGGAGCACCAGGACGTCGTCGGCGTCCACCGACACCCACGCCGCCGACCCGGCCGCGACCAGGTCCGACCGCGGGCTCCACAGGCGGACGTCGGTCCCGGACTTGCCGACGCTGACCACGTACTCGGTGTGCGACCCCACGAACAGCGGCGCCTTGACCGTGCCGGGCCACCTGTTCACGGTCTGCGGTTCCTCACGGGTCAGCAGCCCCCGCTCGGGCCGCCACATGGCGGCCACCCGGTCGCCGGTGGAGAACCGCCGGTCGGGCGCCCTCCCCACGAACCGCCCGTAGGGCGAGTCGACGACCACGGCGTCGCCGTCGACGGCGGCGACCGTGCCGACGACCTCGTTGATCGCGCCGATGAACTTGGCGACGTAGCGGGTGGCCGGGCGGTGGTAGATCTCCTGCGGCGTGCCGAACTGGGCGATGCGGCCGGAGTCGAGCACCGCGATCCGGTGCGCCAGCTCCATGGCCTCGGTCTGGTCGTGCGTGACGAACAGGGCGGAGAAGCCGAGCTCGCGCTGCATCGACACCAGCTCGAAGCGCAGCTGCTCGCGCACCTTGGCGTCGACGTTGGACAGCGGCTCGTCGAACAGCACCAGCTCGTCGTTGCTGACCAGCGCGCGGGCGAGGGCGATCCGCTGCTGCTGGCCGCCGCTCATCTGCCCGGGGTACTGCCGCTCCAGGTCGCCGACCCCGACCAGCTCCAGCGCGTGCCGCACCCGGCGGGCGATCTCGTCCTTGGCCGGCTTGCGGCCGCGCCGGCTCTGCAGCGGGTAGGCGACGTTCTTGAACGCCGTCATGTGCGGCCACAGCGCGTAGGACTGGAAGATCATGCTGATGTCGCGGCGCTCCGGCGGCACGTCCACCCGCTCGGCCGACGAGTAGACCGCCCGCCCGCCGATGCGGACGGCGCCGGCGTCGGGCGTCTCGAGACCGGCGATCGCCCGCAGCAGCGTCGTCTTGCCGCAGCCGCTGGGGCCCAGCAGGACCACGAAGTCACCCGCCGCGACCTCGAAGGAGACGTCGTCGATGGCGTTCACCACCGCCCCGCTCTCGCGGCGGAAGCGCTTGACGAGATTGGTCACCTCCACGACCGGCGTCGGGGAAGCGGTGGGCGTGTCGGGCGTCATCGCGTCGACCTGTCTCTCTGTGCGCGCCGTGCGAGCTGGACGTTGCTGCGGGGTTCGATCAGCCGGCGTTCCGCATCGGTGACGGCGGTCACCTCCCCGGACTGCGCCACATGTTTGCCGAATCGCTGACTGCCGTCAACAGGCTGGCGAAATTGTCGGGGATCCGGTTCACTGCTCGGCATGACCGCGGACGACGCCCGCCGGGCGGCCCACGACTTCGACCCGGTTCGCCCGGGCGAGACGTTCACCAGCGCCCACGAGGAGTTCGCCGAGCTGCGCCCCCGCTGCCCGGTCGCCCGCAGCCAGGAGTACGGCGGCTTCTGGGCGGCCCTCGGCTACGACGAGGTGCTGGAGGTCATCACCGACATCGAGCACTTCACGACGTCGAAGCAGAACGCGATCCCCAAGTTCGCCTTCACCGGCGTCCGCCCGCCGCTGCACCTCGACCCGCCCGAGCACATGGCCTACCGGCGGGTCATCAACTCGTTCTTCACCCCGCCGAAGATGCGGGCGATGGAGCCGAAGGTCCGCGCGGTCGCCGTCGACCTGCTCGAGCCGCTCATCGACGCCCGCTGGGTCGACGTCTGCAAGCAGTACGCGCACAAGTTCCCCGCGCACGTCTTCGCGCACTTCTTCAACCTCTCGGTCGAGACGTCCGAGGAGATCAAGAAGGTCAGCGGCACCTACGTCGACGCGATCCAGGTGCTCGACCACGAGGTGGTGAAGAAGCTCAGCCGGCGGCTGTACGAGATCGCGCAGGACATCATCGACGAGCGCAGGGGCGGCGGCTACGACCCGGCCGACGACCTCACCGCGGCCCTGCTCGCCGCGGAGTACGAGGGTGCGCCGCTGCCGGCCGACATGGTGCTCGGCTGCGTCCGCCAGCTGATCGTCACCGGCATGGTGGCGCCGAGCGTGTTCACCGGGAACATGTTCGTCCACCTCTCCCGCGACCCGCGGCTGCAGGACCGGCTGCGCGAGGACCCGCACCTGATCCCCGCCGCGGTCGAGGAGTTCCTCCGCCTCTACTCGCCCTACCGCGGCATGGCCCGCACGGCCCGGGAGGACGTCGTCCTCTCCGGCCAGCTCATCCGCAAGGACGACCCGATCGCGCTGGTCTACACCTCGGCGAACCGCGACGAGCGCGTGTTCCCCGACGGGGACACGTTCGTGCTCAACCGGCCCAACATCGCCCAGCACATCTCCTTCGGCCGGGGCACGCACAGCTGCCCCGGCGCCCCGCTGGCCCGCATGATGATGACGATCACGCTGGAGGAGGCGCTGGCCCGCAGCGCGAGCTTCCGCCTGGCCGGCGAGCCGGAGATGGCGATCTGGGCCGAGTGGGGCACGAGGTCGGTGCCGCTGGACTTCGTGCGGGCCTGACGTCCCGGGCACCATGTGCCCCCATGAGCCGCACGTTCAGCTACACCGCGCTGCCCATGCGGGTGCGCTTCGGCGCCGGCTGCCTGGCCGCCCTGCCCGACGAGGTCGCCGAGCTCGGCCTGACCCGGGTGCTGGTGCTGTGCTCGCCGGAGCAGGAGGCCACCGGGCAGCAGGTCGCCGAGGTGCTCGGCGACCGTGCCGCCGGGGTGCTCGCCGAGGCGCGCATGCACGTCCCGGTCGAGGTGGCGCACCGCGCCCGCGACCTGGCCGCGTCGCTCGGGGCCGACGGCTGCGTCGCCGTCGGGGGCGGCTCGGCGATCGGGCTGGGCAAGGCGATCGCGCTGGAGCACGGCCTGCCGGTGGTCGCCGTCCCGACCACGTACGCCGGGTCGGAGATGACGCCGATCTGGGGGCTGACCGAGGGCGGGGCCAAGCGCACCGGCCGCGACCGGCGGGTGCTGCCGGTCAGCGTGCTCTACGACCCCGAGCTGACCCTCACCCTGCCGGCGCAGCTGTCGGCCACCAGCGGCATCAACGCGATCGCGCACGCCGTCGAGGGGCTCTACGCCCCCGACGCCTCGCCGATCGTCTCGCTCATGGCCGAGGAGGGCACCCGGGCGCTGGCCGCGGCGCTGCCGGTGGTGGTGGCCGACGGCGCCGACCTCGACGCCCGGGCCGAGGCGCAGTACGGCGCCTGGCTCTGCGGCGCCGTCCTCGGCGCGACCACCATGTCGCTGCACCACAAGCTGTGCCACACCCTCGGCGGCACGCTCGACCTGCCGCACGCGCAGACCCACACCGTCGTGCTGCCGCACGCCCTGGCGTACAACGCGCCGGCGGCACCGCCGGCGGTGGCCGCGCTCTCCCGCGCGCTCGGGGGCGCGGCGGACCCGGCCCGCGAGCTGTGGGAGCTGGCCGGCCGGCTCGGGGCGCCGCGGTCGCTGCGCGAGCTCGGCATGGCCGAGGCCGACGTCGACCGCATCGCCGACCTGGCCGTCGCCGGGGGGGCCGGGTCGAGCTACCGCAACCCGCGCCCGGTCACCCGGGACGGCGTCGAGCGGCTCCTGCGCGCCGCGTGGGCGGGCGCGCCGCCGTCCGCGGACCTGGCTCTCTAGATTCGCCCCGTGCCCGACGCCCCCCGCCTGACCCACACCCTGCACCTGGAGGTCGAGGTGGCCGCGCCGCTGGAGGTGGGACCGACGCCGGCCGGCCTGCGGCGGGTCGTCCCGATCACCGGCGGCACGGTCTCGGGCCTGTTCACCGGCCGGGTGCTGCCCGGCGGCGCCGACTTCCAGCTGATCCGCACCGAGACCGAGACGGAGGTCGAGGCCCGCTACCTGCTGGAGAGCGACGAGGGCGAGCTGGTCGCCGTCGACAACCGCGGGCTGCGCACCGGCTCGGCCGAGGACATCGCGCGGCTGCGGCGCGACGAGCCGGTCGACCCGGCCCGGATCTACTTCCGCAGCACGCCGCGGTTCGAGACGGCCTCCCCCCGGCTGGCCCGGCTGACCACCCGGGTGTTCGTCGGCGTCGGCACGCGGCAGCCGCGGTCGGTCACCTTCGACTTCTTCGAGGTGGGGTAGGCCGGTTCAGGCCCGGACGGAGACCTCGTCCCACGCTCGGCGACGCGCGGCGGCGGGGTCGTGGCGGACGCGCGTCACGGCGTCGAACAGCGCCGTGCACCGGTCGGCGAGGTCGTAGGGCGCCCAGCCGGCCAGCACCCCGGTCGCCGGGGTGCCACCGGCGACGGTGGCCAGCACCGAGGCGTGCAGCGCGTCGGTGACGGCGAGGTCGGCCGGCGTCATGCCGCTCCCCGGGCGGCGCAGCAGCGGCCGCTCGACGGACCCCGGCGGGTGCGCCCACAGGCAGGCGTTGTCCGCCCCGTGCGAGGGGCCGAGGACGTCGAACGGCGGCAGGCTCGGCGCGTGGTCGAACCGGCTCAGCCAGGCCCGCCCGCCCGCGGTGGCCTGGGCCTCGGCCAGCGAGACCGCCGGGCGGACCCACATCTCGTCGGTGAGCAGGGCCTGCAGCGGGTCCTCCCCGGCGCCGGCCGTCCCCGTGTACACCGCCAGCAGCCGGTCGAAGGCCGCGCCGCCCACCCGCCGGCGGGCCACGGCCGTCGCGGGCCCGGCGCCGCCGGCGAGGAAGCCGGCCATCTCGTCGCGGCACGAGCCCAGCCACAGCACGGTGTCCCGGCGGGCACCGGAGGCGACGACGTCGAGGGGGTGTGCCCGGACGAGCCCGCCGTCCAGGACGGGGGCGAAGACCGCGCCGCCGAGCGCGTCGGAGGCCCGGGACACCCGGCGGGTGGCACCCAGGACGGCGTCGGCCGGCACGTCGGCGAGGGCGGACCGCGGCACGCCGAGCTCGGCGAGCACCCGGCCGGACACGTCGGCGCTCTCCGCCGGCTCGACCGGCCACCCGCCGATCGAGAAGGCGATCGCCGCCCGGGCCCGGCTCCCGGCGTCGGTGGCCAGCAGCGCGCACACCAGGCTGGCGCCGGCCGACTGGCCCACCAGGGTGAGGCGGTCGGGATCGCCGCCGAAGCCGGCGATCTCCCGCCGCACCCAGTCCAGCGCGGCCACCAGGTCGGTCACCGCCGGGCTCGGTGCGGGCTCGTCGGCGGTGCCGAGCTGCAGGAAGCCGAACGCCCCCAGGCGGTAGGAGACGGCGACGACGACCGCCGGCCCGCGTGCGGCGAGCACCGAGCCGTCGTAGTCGGCCGCGGCGCCGGTGAGGAAGGCGCCGCCGTGCACCCAGAACAGCACCGGCAGCGGGCCGTCGGCGTGCTCGGGCGCGTACACGTCGAGGGTCAGGCAGCGCTCGGTGCCGGTGGTCGTGCCGTCGGGCAGGTCCTGCACGCCGACCGGGCCGGGCTGCGTCGCGTCGAGCGGCGCCGTCCACGGCCGGGCGGGGCGGGCCGGGCCGAAACGCTCCGCTCCGGCGTACGGCACGCCCCGCCAGCTGCGGACGCCGTCCGCCACGCGGCCGGTGACCGGCCCGGCCGACGTGACGACGACGGGCATCAGGCGCCGACCAGCTCGCGGTCGGTGCGGGCCGCGTCCTTGCGGCCGAGCTGCTCCAGCGGGGTGTGCGCCGTCTCCCGGGCGGTGAGGGCGCACAGGCCCGCGATCGCCGCGGCACCGGCGGTGAGGAAGGCGACCGGCAGCCAGCCGCCGGGGCCGTCGCCGACGATCCCGGCCGCGATGGCCGGTGAGAAGCCGCCCAGGGCGAACCCGATCTGGGTGCCGATCGCCATGCCGGAGTAGCGGACCCGGGTGTCGAACATCTCGCCGTAGAAGGAGGGCCAGATGCCGTTGGCCGCCGAGTAGACGACGCCGGAGAGCAGGATGCCGAACACGAAGACCAGCACCTCGTCGCCCTGCTGCAGCGCCCACAGGAACGGGAAGGCGGAGGCGGCCGAGCCGAGGGCGCCGAAGACGAACACCGGACGGCGGCCGATGCGGTCGGACAGCTTCGCCCACAGCGGGAGGGCGATGAGGGCCACCGCGTTGGAGGCGATGACCATCCACAGCAGCGTCGTCCGCTCCATGCCGATCGCGTCGCTGGTGCCCTGCGCGAGCGACCAGGTGCCGACGATCGTGCTCACCACCGAGACCAGCGCGCAGAGGACCACGCGCAGGACCGAGGCCCAGTGGTCGCGGAAGAGCACGGCCACCGGCAGCTTGGCGACCTTCTCCTCCTGCTCGGCGCGCTCGAACTCCGGCGTCTCGGGCAGCGAGCGGCGCACCCAGTAGCCGACGGCGACGACGAGCGCGGACAGGAAGAACGGGATCCGCCAGCCCCAGCTCAGCAGCTGGTCCTCCGGCAGCAGCGCGACGAGCAGGAAGACGAGGTTGGCCAGGATCAGGCCGGCCTGCGTGCCCTCGAGGGTGAAGCTGGTGAAGAAGCCGCGCCGGCCCTCGGGGGCGTGCTCGAGCGTCATGGAGTTGGCGCCGCTCTGCTCGCCCGCGGCCGAGAGGCCCTGCAGCAGGCGGAGCACGACGAGCAGCACCGGGGCGGCGACGCCGATCGCGTCGTACGACGGCAGGGCGCCGATGAGGAACGTCGAGACGCCCATGAGCAGCAGGGTGAGCACCAGCATCTTCTTGCGGCCGACCTTGTCGCCGAAGTGGCCGATGATCACCGCGCCGACCGGGCGGGCCACGTAGGCGACGCCGAAGGTGGCCAGCGAGAGCAGCGTGCCGGTGGCCGGGTCCGAGTCGGGGAAGAACACCTCGGGGAAGACCAGGCCGGCGGCGGCCCCGTAGATGAAGAAGTCGTAGTACTCGAGCGCGCTGCCGACGAAGCTGGCCAGGGCGGCCTTCTTCGGCATGCGCTCGGCGGTGGGGCCACCGGGTGCGGTGGTCGCGCTCATGACGGTCTCCAGGGAGTGGGCGGCCGGGCCGTGCCCGGTGCGGCCAGCGGGTGCCTCGTTGCGGGGTGCTGCGCGCGGGAGCCGGGGTCTCCGGCCCCCCGCTCGCCCTGCCCTCGTCGGGCCGGAGCGGTGTCGCCAGCCGCTTATGTACCAACTGGTTACGTACCAGATGGTTACGTGATCGCGGTCACCGTGTCAAATCGGCGCGCGAAGACGCTGGTGAGGGGGGCCGGGCGCGGCGGGCACCTCGGGCGACCGGGCTTTCGGTACCGGAAGCCCGGGTGCGGCGGGGCTTCCGGTACCGAAAGCCCGGGGGGCGGCGGGGCCTTCGGTACCGAAAGCCCGGGGGGCGGCGGGGCCTTCGGTACCGAAAGCACGGGGTGCGGCGGGGCCTTCAGTGCAGGAAGCCCGAGGGGTGGGGCTTTCGGTGCAGGGGGCCCGGTGGGTCAGCGGGTGGTGAGCCAGTCGACGACGAGGTCGCCGAGCAGCCGCCGCTGGTGCTCGCGGCGCGTGGGGTCGAGCATGTCGCGGCCGAAGATCGCGCCGAACGTGTGCCGGTTCGCCGTCCGGAAGACGCAGTAGGCGCTGATCACCTGGTGGACGTCGAGGGCGTCGACGTCCTCGCGGAAGGCGCCGGCGGCCCACCCCCGCTGCAGGATCGCGCCGAGGACGTCGAGGGCGGGGTTGGCCAGCCCGGACAGGACGGCGGAGCGGGTGATGTGCTCGGCGTGGTGGATGTTCTCGATGCTGACCAGCCGGATGAAGTCCGGGTGCGACTCGTGGTGGTCGAAGGTGAGCCCGCACAGCTCGCGGATCGCCTCGACCGGGTCGAGGTGCTCGACGTCGAGCTGCTGCTCCAGCCCCCGGATGCGGCTGTAGGCCTGCTCCAGGACGGCGATGTAGAGCCCCTCCTTGCCGCCGAAGTAGTAGTAGATCATCCGCTTGGTGGTGCTCGTCTTGTCGGCGATCTCGTTGATCCGCGCACCGGCGTAGCCCCGGTCGGCGAACTCGGCGGTGGCGACGGCGAGGATGTCCGCCTTCGTCCGCTCGGCGTCGCGGCTCCGCTCGGGCGCCCCCGCGGCCTCGGTCCCGGACGGCAGTGCGGTCACCTGGTCCTCCACCTCCCGCGGGCCGGTCCCGATGGCCCGTCGAGTGCGGAGCCTACGGCGGACGACCGGGATCCGGATCACACCCAGGGCTGGCGCCGGGGGCCCGGATGTGGTCCCCTCGGAGGTAACTCACCAAGCGGTACATAACGGAGGCCCGCTCGTGTCGTCTCGCTCCCGCGGTTTCCTGGTCGGCCTGATCGGCACGGGCATCGGCCCGTCGCTCTCCCCCGCGCTGCACGAGCGCGAGGCCGACGAGCTCGGCATCCGCTACCTGTACCGCCGCTTCGACCTCGACCGGCTGGGCCTGCCGCCGGAGGCCGTCGGGGACCTGCTCGCCGCCGCCCGGCTGGCCGGCTTCGACGGGCTCAACGTGACCCACCCGTGCAAGCAGCTGGTGCTGCCGCACCTCGACGAGCTCTCCGCCGACGCCGAGGCCCTCGGCGCGGTGAACACGGTGGTGTTCCGCGACGGCCGCGCCGTCGGGCACAACACCGACTGGTCGGGCTTCGCCCGCTCGTTCGACCGGGGGCTGGCCGACGCCGCGCTCGGCCGGGTGGTGCTGCTCGGGGCCGGCGGGGCGGGGGCCGCCGTCGCCCACGCGCTGCTCACCCTCGGGGCGGGGCACCTGACCGTCGCCGACGTCGACGCCGACCGGGCCCGCTCGCTCGCCGCCGCGCTGGGCGGCCGGTTCGGCGCCGGCCGGGCGACCGGGACCGACCTCGCCGGCGTTCCCGCGGCGCTGGCCACCGCGGACGGGCTGGCGCACGCCACGCCGACCGGCATGGCGGCCCACCCCGGCCTGCCCGCGGACGCCGACCTGCTGCGGCCGGAGCTCTGGGTGGCCGACATCGTCTACCGGCCGCTGGAGACCGAGCTGGTGCGCACCGCGCGCGCCCGCGGCTGCCGCGTGCTCGACGGCGGCGGCATGGCGGTCTTCCAGGCGGTCGACGCCTTCCGGCTGTTCACCGGCGTCGAGCCCGACGCCGAGCGGATGCTGGCCCACTTCGGTGAGCTGGTCGGGAGCGCCGCCCGTGTCGGCTGAGCGGCCGCGCCGGGCGATCGCCACGGTGTGCCTGTCGGGCACGCTGGAGGACAAGCTCGGCGCCGCCGCGGCGGCCGGGTTCGACGGCATCGAGGTCTTCGAGCCCGACCTGATCGCCTCCCCGTGGTCGCCGCGCGAGCTGGCGGCGCGCTGCGCCGACCTGGGGCTGTCGATCGACCTCTACCAGCCGTTCCGCGACCTCGACTCCACCGACGACGGCCGCTTCGCCCGCAACCTGCGCCGGGCCGAGCGCAAGTTCGACGTCATGGCCGAGCTCGGGGTGGGCACGGTGCTGGTCTGCTCGTCGGTCGCGGACGACGCGGTCGCGGAGACCGACCGCCTGGCCGGGCAGCTGGCCCGGGCCGCCGACCGGGCCGCCGCGCGCGGCCTGCGGATCGCCTACGAGGCCCTCGCCTGGGGGCGGCACGTGTCGACCTGGGACCGGTCGTGGGACGCCGTCCGCGCCGCCGACCACCCGGCGCTGGGGCTGTGCCTGGACAGCTTCCACGTGCTCTCCCGCGGCGGGGACCCGGCCGGGTTCGCCGCCGTCCCCGGGGAGAAGCTGTTCTTCCTGCAGCTGGCCGACGCGCCGCAGCTGCGCATGGACGTGCTGCAGTGGAGCCGCCACCACCGCCTCTTCCCCGGCCAGGGCGCGTTCGACCTGCCCGGCTTCCTCGGCGCCGTGCTGGCCGCCGGCTACACCGGCCCGCTGTCGCTGGAGGTCTTCAACGACGTCTACCGGCAGTCCGACCCGGCCCGGACGGCGGTCGACGCGATGCGCTCGCTGCTGTGGCTGGAGGAGGCGCTCGGCCTCACCTCTCCCCCGGCCGCCGCCCTGTCGGGCTGGTCCTTCGTCGAGCTCGGCGTCGACGGGATCTCCGGGCCGCCGCTGGCCGCCGTCCTCGCCGCGCTCGGGTTCACGCACACCGGCCAGCACCGCTCCAAGCCGGTGCAGCTGTGGGAGCAGGGTGGCGCCCGCGTGCTGCTCAACGCCGCCGTCGTCCGCCCGCAGGCCACGGGGGTGGCCACGGTGGCCGCGCTGGGGCTGGAGAGCGCGGACCCGGGCCGGTCCGCGGCCCGGGCCGAGGCGCTCGCGGCGCCGGTGCTGCCGCGCACCCGCGGCCGGGCCGAGGCCGACCTGGCCACCATCGCCGCGCCCGACGGCACGCAGATCCTCTTCACCCGCACCGGCCCCGACGGCTGGCCGGCCGACTTCCTGGCCACCGGCGAGCCCACCGCACCGGGGGCGGGGCTGACCGGGATCGACCACGTCGGGCTCACCCAGCCGTTCGACTCCTTCGACGAGGCCGGGCTGTTCTACCGCGCCGTGCTCGGACTGGAACCGCAGGACCTCGCCGAGGTGGCCGCCCCCTTCGGGCTGGTGCGCACCCGCGCGGTCAGCGACCCCGACCGCGCGGTGCGGCTGGCGCTCAGCGTCGCGGCCCTCCGGCGCGGGTCGTGGGCCCCCGGGGTGCCGGAGCCGCAGTACGTCGCCTTCCGCACCGACGACCTGGTGGCGACGGCGCGCGCGCTGCGGGAGGCGGGCGCTCCCCTGCTGGAGCTGCCGACCAACTACGCCGACGACCTCGACGCCCGCTTCGACCTGGCGCCGGAGGTGCTGGCCGCCGTCCGCGAGCACGGGCTGATGTACGAGGAGGACGCGCGCGGGCGCTACCTCCACCTGGCCACCGAGGTGCTCGGCGACCGGCTGTTCCTCGAGTTCGTCCAGCGGCTCGACGGCTACGACGGCTACGGCACCGCCGACTCCCCGGTGCGGATGGCCGCCCAGCGCCGCGCCCGCGCCCGCCTGCCCGTGGCCCGGGCGTAGGCGGCGTCCGCCCCGGCAGCACCGCGAGCGCGGCACCACCTGGGTCGAACTCGTCCTCCCGGAGCCCGGCAGCACCCCCGGAGCACGAGGTGGACCCCGGGAGCGGGCCCCCGGCGCCTACGCGTAACGGGCGACGAAGTTCTTCAGCAGCCGCCCCGGCTCGGTGACGACGCCCAGCGAGAGGCGGGCGACGAGGTCCTCGAGCTCGTCGGGCGGGAAGTAGCCGTAGTGCTGGTAGACCCGCGCCCGCCTGCAGATGCCCGGGGCGTCCAGCTCGGGGTGGAACTGGGTGGCGTAGACGTTCCGGCCGACCCGGAACATCTGCACCGGGCAGGCGGCCGAGGTGGCCAGCAGCACGGCCGACGGCGGCAGCACCGAGCACGCCTCCTTGTGCCCGACGAAGGCCTCGAACCGGGCCGGTACCCCGGCCAGGAGCGGGTCGGCCTGGCCCTCGGCGGTCAGCTCGATCGTCACGCAGGACAGCGGCTCGGTGTAGGTGCGGTCGACCACGCCGCCCTGGTGCGCGCCGATCGTGCCCACGCCGTAGCAGGCCCCGAAGAACGGGACGTCGCGCGCGACGACCTCGTCGAGCAGCCCCCGCAGCTCCGCCTCCACCCGCCGCTGCACCGGCGACTTCCGCTCCACCGGGTCGGTGGTGTTGAACGGGCTGCCGCCCAGCATGATGCCGGCGTAGCGGTCGAGGTCGAGGTCGGGCAGCGGCGCGGCCTCCAGGCGGACGCGGTGCAGCTGCTCGGGCGGCAGGCCGGAGAACCGCAGGAACGCCGCGTACTCGTCGTCGGCGGCCTCGTCCTCGGCACGCGTCGCGAGCAGCAGGAACGGGCGCACGCCGGGCATGGTAGGCCGCCGGGCGGCGGGCGCGGGGTCACGCGGTCGTGACGACGACCTTGCCGGCCACCCGCCCGTCCAGCAGCCGGCGCACCGCCGCCGCCGTCTCGGCGAGCGGGTAGCTGCGGTCGAGCGCCGGGGCCACGGCGCCGGACTCCACGAGGTCGCGCAGCGCGTCGAGGTCGGCGGTGTTCTCCGAGGCGACGAAGGTGCCCAGCCGCTGGCCGACGAACGGGCTGAGCGCCTGCGCCCGCAGCTGCCGGCGGACGCCGAGCCACCGGCCGGCGTCCTCCCCGCCCACGACGACCAACCGCCCGCCCGGGGTGAGCAGCCGCCGCAGCTCGGCCAGCCGGCGGTTGCCACCGGTGTCGAGGACGACGTCGTACGGGCCGCCGGCGAGGTCCTCGCGCGCGTGGTCGACGACGTGCGCGGCGCCGAGGGAGCGCACCAGGCCGACCTTGGCCGTGCTCGCCGTCCCGGTCACCTCCGCGCCGCAGGCGGCGGCGATCTGGACGGCGAAGCTGCCCACGCCCCCCGAGGCGCCGATGACCAGCACCCGGTCCCCCGCCCGCACGCGGCCGTGGTCGCGCACCGCCTGCAGCGCCGTCTGGCCCGACACCGGGACGGCGGCGGCCGCCTCGAACGACAGGTTCGCCGGCTTCCGCGCGATCCTCCCGGGGCGGGCGAGCGCGTGCTCGGCGAAGGTCGCCGTGCCGGTGCCGTACACGTCGTCGCCGGGCCGGAGGCCGGTCACCCCTGCGCCGACGGCCGCGACCGTCCCGGCCAGGTTGCGGCCGGGGTTGGCGTGCTTCGGCCGGCGCAGCCCGAACCCGGCGAGCCGGATCGCGTACGGTTCGCCGGCCATCACGTGCCACGTGCCGCGGTCGACGCTCGAGGCGTGCACCCGCACCAGCACCTCGCCGTCCCCGGGCGCCGGGACGGCGACCTCGCCGACACCCAGCACGTCCTCCGGCCCCGCCCCGTACCGGGTCTGGACGACCGAGGTCATCGTCGCGCTGCGCGTGCCGGTCATGGCGTTCTCCCGTCGTCGAGTGACTTACGGCGTAAGTGTGTACTTACGGCGTAAGGTTGTCAACGTGCCGCTGAACCGGGACACCGTGCTGCGCGCCGCCGTCGCGCTCGCCGACGAGAGCGGGCTGGAGTCGCTGTCCATGCGCAAGCTGGGCCAGGCGCTCGGCGTGGAGGCGATGTCGCTGTACAACCACGTGCGCAACAAGGAGGACCTGCTCGACGGCATGGTCGACGTCGTCTTCGGCGAGGTCGAGCTGCCCACCGGCGTGGACTGGCGGACGGCGATGCGGCAGCGGGCGTTCTCGGTGCGGGCGGCGCTCACCCGGCACCGGTGGGCGAACGGGCTGATGGAGTCGCGGGTGAACCCGGGGGCGGCGACCCTGCGGGCGCACGACTCGGTGCTGGGCGTCCTGCGGCGCGCCGGCTTCTCCGTCGCCCTCGCCGGGCACGCCTTCTCGGCGATCGACAGCTACGTCTACGGCTTCTGCCTGCAGGAGAAGCAGCTGCCGTTCGACACGCCGCAGCAGACCGCCGAGCTCGCCCGCGCGATGCTCGCGCAGTTCCCGGTCGACGAGTTCCCGCACCTGCACGAGTTCACCGTCGAGCACGTGATGACGCCCGGCTACGACTACGCCGAGGAGTTCGCCTTCGGGCTCGACCTGGTCCTCGACGGCCTGGAGCGGCTCGTCGGCACGTGACCCCGGGCCCGCTCAGCGGCCGGCGAACGCGGCGGCGATGGCGGCGCGCGACCGCAGCCGCCGCTTGCGCAGGATGCTCGTCAGGTGGTGCTCGACGGTCTTCGGGCTGAGGAAGAGCGCCGCGGCGATGTCCTTGTTGGTCAGCCCCTGGGCCACCAGCAGCGCGACCCGCGTCTCCTGCGAGGTCAGCTCGTCGCCGGCCGCCCCGCCCCGCCGCGCCCGCGCGCCCGTGGCCGCCAGCTCGTCGCGCGCCCGCCGCGCCCAGCCGTCGACGCCCATCCGGTCGAACGCCTCGGCGGCGCGCTCGAGCTGGCGGCGGGCCTCGACGCGGCGGCCGGCGCGCCGCAACCGGCCGCCGTGCAGCAGGCGGGTGCGCGCCGCCTCGAAGGGCTCGAAGCCGGCGGCGTGCTCCTCGTGCGCCCGCTCGAACGCGGCGTCGGCCCGCGCCTCGTCGTCGGCCAGCAGACCGGTCAGCCGCTCGACGTGGGCGCGGACGTCGGCCATCGGCGAGTCCCGGTTCACCGCCGCGTGCCGCGCGGCGAGCGCGACGGCGTCGGCCCGGCGGCCGAGCCCGAGGTAGGCCTCGACCAGGTCCGGCGCCACCGACAGCTCGTAGTCGCCCCGCGGCAGCCGGCCGCCGTCGGCGGCGATCCGGCGCTCCAGGACGTCGACGACGTGCCGCAGGTCCCCGCGGCACAGCGCGGCGAACGCGTCCACCAGGTGGACGTGCACCGACGCGGCGGCGACGCCGGCCCGCACCCCGAGGTCGCGGGCCGCCGCGAGCGCGCGCGACGCCTCCGCGTGCCGGCCGCGGGCGGCCTCCTCCCACGCCAGCAGCTCGTGCGCGGTGGCCACGTCGGCCACGTAGCCCAGCTCGGCGCCGAGCTCCACCGCCTCGCCGGCGGCGGCGTACGCCAGCCGGTGGTCGCCGGTGGCCTGGACGCCGGCGGCCACCAGGCTCAGGACCGGCGGCAGGACGCCGAGCGCCCCGGCCGCCCGGGCCGCGGTCAGCCGGCGGCCGAGGGCCGCCTCCGCCGCCGCGATCTCGTTGGCCCACCCCGCGGCGAGGAGGGTGACGATCAGGTAGCGCGGCTCGTCGCGCAGCGACGGTTCGCCCTCCAGGACGTCGAACGCCCGCAGGGCGAGGGGCCGGGCCGCCGCCCAGTCGCCGGCGAGGGCCAGCGCGTGCGCCCGGGCGTAGTCGGCGAGCGCCGCCTGCTCGGGGTCGGCCCGGTCGGCGGTGGCCGCGATCTCGTCCGCCACCTCGGCGACCGTGGCCGGGGAGGCGAGGCGGTACCCCGCGACGCCGAGCTCGGTCAGGGCGCGCAGGCGGACGGCGCCCGAGGTGCACGCGGCGGCCTCGCGGAGGAGGGCCGGCGCCGCGGGCACCGAGCCGGCGTAGTGCTCGAGCGTGCCCAGGCAGAGCAGGACGCGCCCCCGGGCCTCGGCCGGACCGGCGCCGGCCAGCACCTGCGCGGCGAGCGACCGGACCCGTGCGGGGTCCCCGGCCAGGAACGCGTCCTCGACCGCCAGCGCGAGCGCGCCCGCGGCGGCAGCCGCCGAGCCGTGCAGCCGCGCCGCCTGCTCCTGCAGCTGCGACGCCGCGGCGAACCCGCGCCGCACCCGCTCCCGGGCGGCCAGCCCCTCCAGCCGGTCGGCGACGGCCCCGTCGGCCCCGACGACGGCCTGCGCCCGGTGCCGGAGCGCGCGGTCGGGGTCGTCGGCCAGCGCGGCGGCCAGGGCGGCGTGGCCGGCCCGGCGGGCGCCGGGCGGGGCGGCGCGGAGCACCGCCGACCGCAGCAGGGGGTGCGCGAAGGCGACCGTGCCCGGGCCGAGGACCAGCACCCCGCCGCGCTCGGCCTCCGCCAGCGAGGCGTCGGCGTCCTCACCGGCGGCGCGCAACGCCGTCACGACCGGGCCCGCCTCCGACCCGGCGGACAGCGCGGCCAGCGTGACCGCCCGGCGCGCTCCCGGCCCGAGCGCCGCCACGAGGCGGTCGGCGGCGGCGGCGAGCCGGTCTCCCAGCGGCAGCACGTCGGGGAGCGGGGCGGACCCGCGTCGCTGCTCGGCGGTGAGCGCCCGCGTGGCCTCGACCAGCGCCAGCGGGTTGCCCGCGGTCGCCGCGACGAGCGGCTCGACCAGCGCGGGCGCCACCGCCGGCCCGAGCAGCTCGGCGGCCGCCGCCGGCGCCAGACCGGCCAGCCGGCACCGGGGCAGGTCGGCGAGCTCGTCGGCGTCCGGGTCCTGCGGCGGCCGGCGGGCGAGCACGAGGGCCACCCGGTCGTGCCGCAGCCGCCGCGCGGCGAAGGCCACCGCGCGGACGGACTCGAGGTCCACCCACTGGACGTCGTCGACGACGACGGCGACCGGCGCGTCCTCCGCCGCCCGGGCGAGCAGGCCCATCGTCGCCGCCGAGACGAGGAACCGCTCCCCGGCCGCCGGCCCGTCCGCCCAGCCCAGGGCGGCGGTCAGGGCGCGCTGCTGCGGCGGGGGCAGCGCGGGCAGCAGGTCGCGCAGCGGCGCGAGGAGGTCGAGCAGGCCGGCGTGCCCCAGGCCCAGCTCGGCCTCGACGCCGGTGGTCCGCAGGCAGCGGAAGCCCTCCGCACCCACCGCGGCCGCGTCGAGCAGGGTGGTCTTGCCGACCCCGGCCTCCCCCTCGAGCACGAGGGAGCGGCACCGGCCGGCGCGGGCGTCGTCCAGCGTCGCGGCGATCGCCGCGAGCTCGGCCGCGCGTCCCACGAGCACGGCCCCGGACGCTATGCCCGTTCCGCCCGGATGGGGGGTTTCCCCGACGCGACGCCCCGCCCTCCCCCGCGACGCTCGCCGCATGCGAGATCAGGACACCCTCCCCCGCCGGCTGCTCACCTCGGTCGGCACCGGCCTCGGCCTCGTCGCGATGGCCTTCGGCGCACCGGTCCACCTGCGGGACCTGACCGGGGCCCGATCCTCCGGGCACCGGCGGTGAGCGCCCTCGCCGGCTTTTCCCACGTCGGCCTCAGCGTCGCCGACCTCGACGCCGCCGTCGCGTTCTGGACCGGTCCGATGGGCCTCGAGCTCGTCCACCGGGAGGAGGCGGTCGCGTTCCTGCTGCACCGGACGGCGCTGGTCGCGGTGGGGCTGACCGACCACGGCGGCGCGGTCACCGGCCCGTTCGACGAGCGCCGCGCCGGCCTCGACCACCTCGCCCTCGCCGTGCCCGACGAGGCCGCGCTGCACGCGTGGGTGCGGCGGCTCGACGAGCACGGCGTCGCGCACTCCGGCGTCGTCGGGACCGACGCGGGCGCCCACCTGAACCTGCGCGGGCCCGACCGGTTGCCGGTCGAGCTGTTCGTGCTCTCCCCCGCCGGCGCCGCCTGGCTGGGCGTCGAGCAGGACGCCGTCGCCCGGTGAGCTGCTGGACCGGCTCCGCAGCGAGGTCCGCTCAGAAGTTGCCGCGGCGGGCCTGCTCGCGCTCGATCGCCTCGAAGAGGGCCTTGAAGTTGCCCTTGCCGAAGCCGAGCGAGCCGTGGCGCTCGATGAGCTCGAAGAAGACCGTCGGCCGGTCGCCGGTCGGCTTGGTGAAGATCTGCAGCAGGTAGCCGTCCTCGTCGCGGTCGACCAGGATGCCCCGCTGCTGCAGCTCCTCGATCGGCACGCGCACGGTGCCGATGCGTGCCCGCAGCTGCGGGTCCTCGTAGTAGGAGTCCGGGGTGGTCAGGAACTCGATGCCCTCGGCGACCATCGCGTCGACGGTGCCGAGGATGTCGTTGGTCGCCAGCGCCACGTGCTGCGCGCCCGGCCCGCCGTAGAACTCCAGGTACTCGTCGATCTGCGACTTCTTCCTGCCCAGCGCCGGCTCGTTGAGCGGGAACTTCACCCGGTGGTTGCCGTTGGCCACGACCTTGCTCATCAGCGCGGAGTAGTCGGTGGCGATGTCCTCGCCGATGAACTCGGCCATGTTGGTGAAGCCCATGACCCGGTTGTAGAAGTCGACCCACTGGTCCATCGCGCCGAGCTCGACGTTGCCGACGACGTGGTCGACGGCCTGGAACAGCCGCTTCGGCGCACCGGGGCGCTTGACGAACGTCGAGCGCCGCTCGACGAAGCCGGGCAGGTACGGGCCGGCGTAGCGGGAGCGGTCGACCAGCGAGTGGCGGGTGTCGCCGTAGGCGGCGATGGCCGCGCGGCGCACGGTGCCGTGCTCGTCGGTGACGTCGTGCGGCTCCTCCAGCACGGTCGCCCCCTGCGCGCGGGCGTGGGCGATGCAGCGGTCGACGTCGGGCACGGTCAGCGCGATGTCGACGATGCCGTCGCCGTGCCGGCGGTGGTGGTCGGCCAGCGGGCTGGCCGGGTCGTAGGCGCCCTGGACGACGAAGCGCGCCGCCCCGGAGGTGAGCACGTAGGCGTGGGAGTCGCGGTTGCCGGTCTCGGGGCCGGAGTAGGCGACCAGCTCCATGCCGAACGCGGACTGGAAGAAGTGGGCGGTCTGCACGGCGTTGCCGACCGTCCAGACCAGCGCGTCCCACCCGGAGACCGGGAACGGGTCGGTGGAGTCGTCGTGCTCGACCAGGCCGACGAGCTGCTCGAGCTGCCGCAGGTTCAGGCCGGCCAGGCGCTCCTCGTCGTTCAGCACCGAATCCAGGCTCATGATTCCT
Source organism: Geodermatophilus sp. SYSU D00815 (assembly GCF_054050035.1). Taxonomy (NCBI): domain Bacteria; kingdom Bacillati; phylum Actinomycetota; class Actinomycetes; order Geodermatophilales; family Geodermatophilaceae; genus Geodermatophilus; species Geodermatophilus sp. SYSU D00815. The sequence goes on from NZ_JBJGYO010000012.1 coordinate 108,011, forward strand.
CCTCGTGCACGCGGGTCGTGACCGAGCGCACACCCGCGGCCGCCGCTGCGCAAGCGGTACGCCCGATGCTATCGCCGGTGACCGTCCGGTCTAGCGTTCGCGCCCCGCTGCTGTGCAGACTGCTCAGCCGTGGACAGCCTCGACGTCGCCCTGCTCACCGCCCTGCGCGAGCACCCGAGAGCCGGCGACCTGGAGCTCTCGCGCCTGCTCGGCGTCGCCCGCGGGACGGTCACCGCGCGGCTGCAGCGGCTGGAGCGCGCCGGCGTCGTCACCGGCCACGGCCCGGACGTCGACGTCGCCGCGGCGGGGTTCGGCGTCCAGGCGTTCGTCACCCTCGAGATCGCGCAGGGTGCGCTCGACGCCGTCCGGCACGACCTCGAGGCGATCCCCGGGGTGCTGGAGGCGCACGCGACCACGGGCAGCGGTGACGTGCTGTGCCGGGTCGCCGCGCGCTCCCACGAGGCGCTGCAGCAGGTGCTCGTCGACCTCGGGCGCGCGCCGGACGTGGTGCGCTCGACCAGCGTGATCGCGCTGTCGGTGCTGGTGCCGTGGCGGACCCTGCCGCTGCTCGCCGCGGAGGCCGCGCCGGGCGCCGGCCGGTCGTCGGCGAAGATGGACCCGTGACCGGCGTCGGGACGAACTGGGCGGGCAACCACACCTACGCGGCGGAGCGGCTGCACGAGCCGGCGACGCTGGAGCAGCTGCAGGAGCTGGTGGCGGCGGCGCCGCGGATCCGGGTGCTCGGCTCGCGGCACTCGTTCAACGACATCGCCGACTCCGCCGAGCTGCTCTCGCTGGACGGGCTGCCGGCCGACGTCGTCGTCGACCGCGAGGCGGGGACGGTCTCGCTGCCCGGCGGCATGCGCTACGGCGAGCTGACCGAGGTGCTGCGCCGCGAGGGGGTGGCGCTGCACAACCTGGCGTCGCTGCCGCACATCTCCGTCGCGGGCGCGGTCGCGACCGCGACCCACGGCTCGGGCGTCGGCAACGGCAACCTGGCGACGGCGGTCGCCGCGCTGGAGGTCGTCACCTCGTCGGGCGAGGTGGTCCGCGCGGCGCGGGGCGACGACGACTTCGACGGCATGGTGGTCGGGCTCGGCGCCCTCGGGGCGGTCACCCGGATCACGCTCGACGTCGAGCCGGCGTACGAGGTCAGCCAGCGGGTGTTCGAGGGGCTGCCGTGGGACGCGCTGGCCGCGCACTTCGGCGACGTCATGGCGCGCGGGTACAGCGTCAGCGTCTTCACGCGGTGGGGCGAGGACGTCGACCAGGTGTGGGTCAAGGACCGCGGCGACCAGCCGGACGGCGGCCTGTTCGGCGCCGTCCCGGCGACCGTGGACCGGCACCCGATCCTCGGGCAGGACGCCACCTTCTGCACGCCGCAGCTGGGCCGGCCCGGGCTGTGGTCGGACCGGTTGCCGCACTTCCGCATGGGCTTCACCCCCAGCGCCGGCGACGAGGTGCAGTCGGAGTACCTCCTCCCGCGCGCCGACGCCGTCGCCGCGATCGCCGCGGTGCGCAAGCTGGCCGACCGCGTCCGGCCCCTGCTGCAGGTCTGCGAGATCCGGACCGTCGCGGCCGACCCGCTGTGGATGAGCACCGCGTTCGACCGCGACAGCGTCGCCATCCACTTCACGTGGCAGCCGCGGCAGGCCGAGGTCGAGGCCCTGCTGCCCGACCTCGAGCGCGCGCTCGCCCCGTTCGGCGCGCGGCCGCACTGGGGCAAGCTCTTCGCCGCCGGCGCCGCGCAGGTCGCGCCGCTCTACGAGCGGCACGCCGACTTCGTCTCGCTCGTCGAGCGCCTCGACCCGCGCGGGGCCTTCCGCAACGACTGGCTGGAGAAGCGCGTCCTGCTCGGCTGACCCGCCCCGGGGGACGGGCCTGCCGCCGGGGCGGGCCGGTCAGGAGCGGTCGACCCGCATCTCCCCCAGCTCCGACCAGTCGTCCTGCGGTACCGAGAAGTTCACGATCCGCGGTGTCTCCGCCAGGTGCGGCGGCAGGTCCCGCTGGGCCGCCTTGAAGTGGTCGGACTGCACGTGCGCCGCGCCCGCCTCGTCGTCGCGGAAGGCCTCGACCAGCACGTACTGGTCCGGGTCGTCCAGGCTGCGCGACCAGTCGAACCACAGGCAGCCCGGCTCGGCGCGGGTGGCCTCGGTGAACGCCTTGCTGATCTCCGGCCAGGCGTCGGCGTCTTCGGGGCGGATGCGGAACTTGGCGGTGATGAAGATCATCGGGTCTCCCTCGGCTCGAGGCAGCGGACGGCGGCCGCCGCCCAGACTGTCAGCGCGCGAGGGCCCGCACCAGCCGCCGGCCGCCCCGGACGGCGACGACCGCGCCGAGGACCCACGGCCCGGCGACGAGGACCGGGTCCAGCACCTGGTGCCGGACGTCGGTGCGTCCCCGGCCGACCCGCGAGGCCAGGCCGTGGTGCGAGAACTCCGCCTTCACGCCGGTCTGCGTGACCGGGTTGTCCGGCCGCAGGGTGGCGAACGAGCGCAGGTGCTCCTCCCACGCGTCGACCCGGTCGGCGGCGATCAGCAGCAGCCAGTGGGCCGCCCGCCCCTCGCTGAACCGGCCGTAGGCGTACTTCCGGATCGCCCCCGACAGGCCCTTCGGGGGCTGCACCGTGCCGAAGACCGGGGTGACGAACGCGTGCTCGATCGAGCGCTCGCGCGGCCACTTCTCCGGCTGCCGCTCGGGGAAGTCCCAGTGCGCGCCGGACTCCTCGGGCGCGTAGCGCAGCTTGGGGTGCGACGGTCGGTCCGCCGGGTCGAGGTCGGCCCCCCATCCGGGGATGCGGGCGCGCAGCTCCTCGCGCGAGGGCGGAGGGGTGCGCCGCTCCCGGACGTAGGCGCTCGGGATGTCGTCGATGGGCACGCTCCGGTCCCCTCTCAGGCCGCGCTGGGCAGGATCAGCGGCTTGATGCAGCCGTCGAGCTTGGCGGAGAACACGTGGTAGGCCTCGGCGATGTGCTCGAGCGGGAACCGGTGGGTGACCATCGCCCGCGGCGTCAGGTGGCCGTTGCGGACGTGCTCGAACATGCGCGGCCACTGCCGCTTCACCGGCGTCTGGTTCATCCGCAGGGTGAGGCCCTTGTTCATCGCGTCCCCGAACTTCACCGCGCTGAAGATCGGCCCGTAGGCGCCCATCACCGAGATGGTGGCCCCCTTGCGCACCCCGTCGATCGCCCAGTTCAGCGCGATGGGCGACCCGCCCTGGAGCTTGAACTTGGCCGCGGTCAGGTGCTGCAGCAGGTTGCCGTCGGCCTCCGCGCCGACGCAGTCGATCGCGACGTCGGCGCCCAGGAAGTCGGTCTGCTTCTTCAGCTCGAGGACGACGTCGTCGACCTCGTTGTAGTTCAGCGTCTCGGCGTAGGCCATGCTGCGCGCCTTCTCCAGGCGCTCCTCGAGCTGGTCGACGACGATCACCCGGCCGGCGCCCATCAGCCACGACGACTGGGCGGCGATCAGCCCCACCGGTCCGGCGCCGAAGACGACGACGGTGTCCCCCTCGGCGATCTCGCCGAGCTGCGCGCCGAAGTACCCGGTGGCCGCGGCGTCGGTGAGCAGGACGGCGTCCTCGTCGTGCATCCAGTCGGGGATCCGCACCGGGCCGACGTCGGCGAACGGCACCCGCACGCGCTGCGCCTGCCCGCCGTCGTACCCGCCGGTGGTGTGCGAGTAGCCGTAGATGCCCCCGACCGCCGTGGCGTTGGGGTTGACGTTGTGGCAGTTGGAGTACAGGCCCCGGGCGCAGAACCAGCACGAGCCGCAGAAGATGTTGAACGGGACCATCACGCGGTCCCCCACCTGCAGGTTCTGCACCGACGGCCCGACCTCCTCGACCACCCCGATGAACTCGTGGCCGAAGGTGTGCCCGACCCGGGTGTCCGGCATCAGGCCGTGGTAGAGGTGCAGGTCGGAGCCGCAGATGGCGGCGAGGGTGACCCGCACGATCGCGTCGTTGGGGTGCTCGATCACGGGGTCGGGCTTCTCCGCGACCTGGATCTTGTACGGGCCGCGGTAGGTCATCGCACGCATGGTGCCGCCTCCATGCCCGGGAATGCGGGTCCTAACCGAACGGGTGCGACAGCTTCCTCTTGACCACGGTCTTCGCCGCGCTCTCGACGCCCTCCTCGAACAGACCGGGCAGCCCCTTCGGCTGCTCGCCCGGGTAGAGGTCGAGCCGGTTCACCGCCTCGGCGAAGCGCAGGTAGGTGTCGACGCTGGCGATGACGACGCGGGCGTCGACGGTCACCAGCTCGATGCCCAGCAGCGCCACCCGGACGTAGGCGTCGATCACGATGCCCTTGTCGAGCACCACGTCGAGGACGTCGGCCAGGCTGCTGGGCCGGGGGGCGCGGTTCACGGACGGCGCGGACACCGTCCCCCCTTACCCCGCCGGGCGGTCGCTCACCGCCGGCGCGCCCGCCTCGCGTGTCGCGGGCCCCGGCGGCCCGCCGACCTCCGTCTCCAGGACGCGCACCGAGCGGGCCGCGTCGGGCAGCTCCCGGTAGCCGAACGGCAGCATGACGGCCAGGACGATCAGGCCGATCTCGACGGGTCCCAGGTTCACGGCGGCCCGCCGGTCAGCCGGCCACCGGCCGTCGTAGCAGGCCGGGAAGACGCTGGTGAAGGACACCTTCCCCGAGGCGTCGGCGACCTGGACGCCGCGCAGGCAGTTCTGGTCGGTGATGCCCTCGGAGTAGAGGGAGTAGCCGCCCTCGCGGGTGCAGTGCCGGACGTAGACCGCCACGCCCTCGAAGGGCACGCCGCCGTTCGCGAGGTCGGCGATCGTGAGCTCCAGGGTCATGGGCACGCCCTCGGCGGTCCCGCTGTACTCGCCGAAGCTCGACCGGGTGTCCCTGCGCACGCCCCCGCTCTGCTCCAGCACGTGGGGCCCGTTCGACCCGTCGCCCGGGTACGGTCCGGCGGTCTCGTCCGGGATCTCGCCGGCCGCCGTCGTCGTCCCCGTCCCCGTCCCCGACGACGACGAGGCCGAGGAACTGGAGCACGCGCCGGCGGCTCAGGTAGGTCCCCCGGTCGAAGGCGAGCCCCTGGTCGACGACCTCCTCGGCGGGCCGGGGCAGCGGGCGCCCCTCGCACATCGGTCGGTTCGGCTGGGCCACGCTTCTCCTCCGGGTCCGGGACGGGATCGGGACCCAGGCTGTGCCACCCGCCGGTGACGTCGCTGGACGGCGGCTGGGACTTCGCCGGACGCCTCAGCCGGCGGTGGCCAGCAGCTCGGCGAGCCGGAGTCGGTCGGCCGCCGGCCGGTCCAGCACCACCGCCGAGGCGATGCCCGCGGGCCCGTCACCACTCGCGGCCCGCAGGACGTCGTCCCACCGGGCGACGTGCCGGCGCATCGAGCGGGAGGAGATGCTGCGCCCCCGCGCCGCCTGACCGCTCGCGGCGAGCGGCGCCGGGGTGTCCAGCAGGACCAGCCGGACCGTGCGGCCGGCCCGCGCCGCGGCGCTGAGCACCGCGTCGCGCCACCCCGCACGGGTCCACGGGTCGGTGAGGACGACGACCGGCTCGGCGGAGCGGATGCCCCGCAGCACCCGCCACCGGTGCCAGAGGTGCACCCACGGCCGCAGCAGCCGGTAGGGCAGCCGCACGCCGGCGGCGCGCAGGCGCTCGGCCACCTGCTCGGAGTCGAACCCGGTGACGCCGGGCGGCGCGCCGGCCAGCAGCCGGCGCAGCAGCGTCGTCTTGCCGCTGCCCGGCAGCCCGCCGATGACGACGAGCACCGGGCGGCCGGTTCCCGCGGCGCCCCCGGACGGGCGCGGGGCCTCGGTCGTTCGCACGGGCGCCTCCTCTCGGTCGTCCCACGGTCCGCCCGGCGGATGTGGCCCCGCTGTGCCCGCCCTGTGACCGCGTCCAGGCGACCCGGCTCCGACGGTGGCTCCTGACCGACGAACGCGGCGGGCGCCCACGGCGTGCCCGCCGCCCGGCCACCGAGGAGCACCCCAGGAGGGGGCGCTCGCCCGGTCGCCGCGGGCTGTGTCACGGTCCGGCAACGGAAGCGGTGATGTGATTGCGGTCACAGTTGTGGTCACTCCAGTATTGCCCGCGCATTTCCTCGGTGACCCCAACGAATGGCGGGACGGACCATGGCGCGACGGCACCCCCTGGCGATGGCACTGACGACGACGCTCGTCCTCGGCCTGGCCGCCTGCGGCGGCGGGGACGACGACGGCGGAGGGGACGGCGGTGGGGGCGGCGGTGGCGGGGAGGCGGCCGGCAAGGTCGGCGTGATCCTCCCCGACACCGAGTCCTCGGTCCGGTGGGAGACCGCGGACCGCCCGCTGCTCGAGGCCGCCTTCGACGAGGCCGGCGTCGAGTACGACATCCAGAACGCCGAGGGCGACGCCCAGCGGATGGCCACGATCGCCGAGCAGATGATCACCGGTGGCGTGACCGTGCTGGCGATCGTCAACCTCGACAGCGCCTCGGGCGCGCAGATCCAGCAGCAGGCCGCCCAGCAGGGCGTGGCCACCATCGACTACGACCGGCTCACCCTCGGCGGCTCGGCCGAGTACTACGTGTCCTTCGACAACACGCAGGTCGGCCGGCTGCAGGGCGAGGGGCTGGCGCAGTGCCTGGGCGAGACCACGACGGCGAACATCGCCTTCCTCAACGGCTCCCCCGACGACAACAACGCCACGCTCTTCTCCGAGGGCGCGCACGAGGTGCTCGACCCGATCACCAACTACACGCAGGTGGCGGAGCAGGCGGTGCCGGGCTGGGACAACCAGCAGGCGGCGACGATCTTCGAGCAGATGTACACGCAGGCCGGCGGCAACATCCAGGGTGTCCTCGCCGCCAACGACGGCCTGGCCAACTCGGTCATCGGCGTCCTCGAGCGCAACGGCGTCGCCGGCCAGGTGCCGGTGACCGGTCAGGATGCCACCACCGAGGGGCTGCAGAACATCCTCGCCGGCAACCAGTGCATGACCGTCTACAAGCCGATCGCCGAGGAGGCCAACGCGCTGGCCGAGCTCGCCATCGCGCTGATCAACGGCGAGGAGGCCGAGACCAACGGCGAGGCCGAGGACCCGGAGGGCGGCCGGTCGGTGCCGTCGGTCCTGCTCGAGCCGGTGTCGATCTTCCGCGACAACGTCTCCGACGTCGTCGACGACGGCTTCGTCACCGCCGACGAGCTGTGCACCGGTGAGTTCGCCGCCGCGTGCACGGAGCTCGGCATCTCCTGATCCGATCCGGTCCGCCGGGGCGTCCCCCCTTCTGCGGGGACGCCCCGGCGGCGCACACTGCCGGCCTGCCGGCGTCCCCCGCTCCCCCTGCCCCAGGAAGGAGGGACGTGTCCGTTCCCCCGCCCCGTCCCGAGGACGGCACACCCGGCGCGGAGGTCCCCACCTTCGAGCTGCGCGGTGTGAACAAGAGCTTCGGCGCCATCCAGGTGCTGCACGACGTGTCCCTGCGGGTCTTCCGCGGCCAGGTCACCGCGCTCGTCGGTGACAACGGCGCGGGCAAGAGCACGCTGATCAAGTGCATCGCCGGCACCCACGCCGTCGACTCGGGCGAGTTCCTCTTCGAGGGGCGCCAGGTGCACATCGGCGGCCCCCGCGACGCTGCCGGCCTCGGGATCGAGGTCGTCTACCAGGACCTCGCGCTGTGCGACAACCTCGACGTCGTCCAGAACATGTTCCTCGGCCGCGAGCGCAAGAACGGCATCGTCCTGGACGAGGCCGCGATGGAGCAGGCCGCCCGCGACACGCTCGCCCGGCTGTCGGTCCGCACCCTGAAGTCGGTGCGCCAGCTGGTCTCCAGCCTCTCCGGCGGCCAGCGGCAGACCGTCGCCATCGCCAAGGCGGTGCTCTGGGAGTCCAAGCTGGTCATCCTCGACGAGCCGACCGCCGCGCTGGGCGTGGCGCAGACCCGGCAGGTGCTCGACCTGGTGCGCCGGCTCGCCGACACCGGGCACGCGGTGATCTTCATCAGCCACAACATGGTCGACGTCTTCGAGGTGGCCGACCGCGTCGCCGCCCTGTACCTGGGCCGCGTCGCCGCCGACGTGCCCGTCTCCGAGGTCGACCGCAGCCAGGTGATCGAGCTGATCACCGCCGGCCGCTCGGGCAACCTGGGCATCGCGCCCGCCGTCGCCGAGGCAGGGGTGTAGGACATGTCGAGCAACACGCTGCCCACGACCAGCGACCAGCCCGGCGCGGCGCCGCCCGGCTTCGAGGGCGACCGCACCGCCGACTCGGTCGGCGCGGTCGTCCGCGCCTACGTCGACCGGGTCCGCGGCGGCGACCTCGGGGCGCTGCCCGCCGTCCTCGGCATCGTCGTGCTCGGGATCCTCTTCACGATCCTGCGGCCGGACACCTTCCTGACCCCGCTGAACCTGACCAACCTGCTGGTCCAGGCGGTGCCGATCACCCTGCTCGCGATGGGCCTGGTGTTCGTGCTGCTGCTCGGCGAGATCGACCTGTCCGCCGGCGTCGTCAGCGGCGTCTGCGCCGCGGTGCTCGCCCAGCTGCTCGCCGAGTCGGGCGCCTCGTGGTGGGTGGCCGTGCTGGCCGCGCTCGCCGTCGGCCTGCTGATCGGGCTGTTCACCGGCAGCCTGGTCGGCGTCATCGGCATCCCGTCGTTCGTGGTCACGCTGGCGCTGTTCCTCGGCTGGCAGGGCGTCACCCTGCGGCTGATCGGCCAGGGCGGGACCGTGCCGGTGCGCGACCCGGTCATCAACGGCATCAGCAACCAGACGCTGCCCGTCTGGCTGGGCTGGACGCTGGCCGTGCTCGTGGTGCTCGCCTACGCGGCGCTGGAGCTCAACCGGTGGCGGCGGCAGCGGGAGCGCGGCCTGGCGCACCAGCCGCTGGCGATCGTGCTCGTCCGCTGCGGGGTCATCGCCGCGGTGGTGCTCGGGGTGACCGCCGTGCTGAGCGTCGACCGGGCGCTGGCCGCCGCGGTCGACCTGGCCGGCGTGCCCTACGCGGTGCCGCTGGTGCTGGTCCTGCTGCTGGCGCTGACCTTCCTGCTCAGCCGCACCGGCTACGGCCGGCACGTGTACGCGGTCGGCGGCAACGCGGAGGCCGCCCGTCGGGCCGGCATCGACGTCACCCGGATCCGCGTGTCGGTCTTCGTCATCGCCTCGACGATGGCCGCGATCAGCGGTATCGCCGCCGCCTCGCGGCTGGGCTCGGTGACGCCGGGCTCGGGCGCCGGCAACACCCTGCTCTACGCCGTCGGCGCCGCCGTCATCGGCGGGACCAGCCTGTTCGGCGGGCGGGGACGGGTCCGCGACGCCGTCCTCGGCGGTCTGGTCGTGGCGATCATCGCCAACGGCCTCGGGCTGCTCGGGGTCGAGGCGTACCTGAACTTCGTCATCACCGGAGGCGTCCTGCTGCTGGCCGCCAGCGTCGACGCGCTCGCCCGCCGGCGGGCGGCCGCGACGGGCCACTGACGGCCGCGTCCCGTGTCGGCCGCGCCCCCGCGCGGGTACGGCCGGCGCGCGACCGTCGCCCAGGACGAGGAGCCCGATGTTCGACGCGCGCTCGCCCTACCCGGAGGGGTCGCCGCCGCGCAGCCGGCCCGCCGACACCGCCGCCGTCCGGCGGAGCAACCTCGGCCTGGTGCTGCGGCACCTGCGCGACCACGGGCCCCGCTCCCGCGCCCGGATCGCCGACGAGACCGGGCTGAACAAGGCGACCGTCTCCAGCCTGGTCGCCGAGCTGGCCGAGCGGGGGCTGGTCTGCCCCGGTGAGGTGGAGCGGGCGGGTTCGGTCGGCCGGCCCGGGCTGGTCGTGCACCTGGACGGCAGCACGGTGTGCGGCGTCGGCGTCGAGCTCAACGTCGACTACGCCGCCGCGCTCGTCCTCGACCTGCGCGGCGAGGTGCTCTTCGAGTCCCGGCTCGCCCTCGACGTCCCGGCCCTGGGCCCGGAGCGGACGCTGGACGAGGTGGCGCTGCTGGCCGCCGACGCGATCGCCGCGGCCGGCAGGCGCGGCGCCACCCCGGCCGGCCTCACCGCGGCGCTGCCGGGCCTGGTCAGCAGCGCCGACGGGGTGGTCACCTTCGCGCCCAACCTCGGTTGGCGCGAGGTCCCGGTCGCCGCCGGTTTGCGCGAGCGGCTGGGCCGTGAGGTGCCGGTCCACGTGGAGAACGACGCCAACCTGTCGGCGATCGCGGAGTTCGTCATGGGCTCGGAGGCCGGCACCCCCGACCTGGTGTACCTCACCGGCGAGGTCGGCGTCGGCAGCGGTGTGCTGGTCGCCGGCCGGCTGCTGCGCGGCTGCGCCGGGCTGGCCGGCGAGGTCGGGCACACCGCCCTGGGCGACCCCGCGCTGGTCTGCGGGTGCGGACGGCGCGGCTGCTGGGAGACCGTCGTCGGCCTCGCCGCCCTGCTGCGCGGCGCCGCCGATCCCGACGACCCGGTGCACGACGCCTCCCGCGACCTCGAGGCCCGCCTGGCGGAGGTGGCCCGCCGCGCGGAGAGCGGCGACCCGCGCACGCTGGCCGCGCTCGAGCGGGTGGGGACCGGGCTGGGCGCCGGGGCGGCGGTGCTGATCAACCTGTTCAACCCGCGGGTCGTGGTCCTCGGCGGCTACTTCGCCGAGCTCGGGCGGTGGCTGGCCGCCCCGGTCGCCGCCGCACTCGACGCGGGCGTCTTCGCACCGGGCACCGCGGGGGCGCGGGTGGTCCTGTCGACGCTCGGGTTCTCCGCCGCCGTGCGCGGCGGCGCCCACGTCGCCCTGGAGGCGGTGTTCGACGACCCGACGCGGGTCCCGCTGGCCGGCCCGGTGGCGCGTTGAGCACGCGGGGGTGGGCCCCGGCGCGCACAGGGACCGCACAGCGAGCCGGTGCAGGGTGGGCCGCATGGCCGACCGCCGCCCCGCGCTGACCGCAGCCCTGCTGGCCTCCCTGGCCGTCGTCGCCCTGCTCACCCTCACGCCCGACGGCGCCGGCTGGTCGTGGGGGTCGCCGGCGTCGGAGCTGCGCTGGTACCTCACCGGCCTCGACTCGCCCACGACGGTGGTGCAGCTGGCCGGCAACCTCGCGCTGCTCGCCGTGCCCGCCGCCCTGGCGGTGCTGCGCCGGCCGGAGCTCGGCCGGTTGCCGGTCCTGGCCGTGCTCGGGCTGGCCGCCGGTACCGGGATCGAGCTGCTGCAGTGGGCGCTGCCCCTCGGCCGGGTGGTCTCGCCGCTCGACGCCCTCCTCAACGCGACCGGCGCCGTCGTCGCCGGCCTCACCGTCGCACTGGTGCGCGCCGCTCCGCGGGTGGTGAGGTGACCCCGTGGGGACCACGCGGGTGACCAGGCACATCGCGGCGCCGCGGCCGGCGGTCTACCGGGCGCTGCTCGACCGCGACGCCGTCGCCCGCTGGAAGGTGCCGCCGGGCATGACCTCGCGGGTGCACCAGTGGGAGCCCCGCGAGGGCGGTCGGCTGCGCGTCTCGCTCACCTACACCGGCCCCGACGGCGTGGGCAAGACGACGGAGCGCACCGACACGTACTCCGGGCGGTTCGCCGAGCTGGTGCCCGACGAGCGGGTGGTCGAGGTGGACGAGTTCGAGAGCGACGACCCCGCGCTGCGCGGCGCCATGACGATCACGGTGACGCTCACCGACGGCGCCGGCGGCGGCACCGACCTGGTCGCCGTCCACGAGGGGCTGCCCGACGTCGTCCGGCCCGAGGACAACGAGCTCGGCTGGCGGGAGTCGCTGGCCCGGCTGGCCGCCCTCGTCGAGGGCTAGACGAACGCGCGCAGCGTCTCCGCGTTGCGCACCGCGTGGCCGAACCCGTCGTTGTTGAAGTAGACGAGCACGTCGCGGCCCTGGCCCGCCCACTCCCGCACCCGCTCGGCCCACCAGCGCAGGTCCTCGTCGGAGTACGAGCCGGCGTACAGGTGGGCGGGGTCGGGCCCGTGCATGCGCACGTACACGAACGGCGCGGTGGCCCGCAGCACGCAGGGCAGCTTCGCCCCGCTCATCACCACGTACGCGGCGCCGTGCCGCTCGAGCAGCGCGTAGACGCCCTCGTCGTGCCAGCTCGGGTGGCGGAACTCCACCGCCACCCGCATCCACCCGGGCAGCTGGGCGAGGAAGAAGTCCAGTCGGGCGTCGTCGCGCTCGTGCGCCGGGTGCAGCTGCACGAGGAAGACCGCCCGCTTGTCGCCGAGCTCGTGCCAGCACTCGCGGAACCGCGGCACCCACGCCTCCGGCGCGTAGAGCCGCTTGGCGTGCGTGAGCCCGCGCGGGGCCTTGACCGACAGCTGGAAGCCCGGCGGCAGCCGGCGCCGCCACGAGGCGAACGTCGCCGTGCGCGGCCACCGGTAGAAGCTCGCGTTCAGCTCGACGGTGTCGAAGCGCCGGACGTAGTGCCCCAGCCGGGCCGACGGCGGCGTGCCGGGCGGGTACAGCACCCCGTCCCAGTGATCGTAGCTCCACCCCGACGTGCCGATCCGAACGGTCACCGGCCGACGGTAGCCAGCGATCCACAGCGCCCGCACAGGTACGGGGGGCACCCTCTGGCCATCGTGCAGGAGGGGAGCTCGCGATGACCGCACCGACCGACGACGGCACCGCCGCCACGCCCGGCCCCGGCCCCAGGATGCGGGCCTCCGATGCCCAGCGGGAGGCGGTGGTGCACCGGATCCACGACGCCGTCGCCGCCGGCATGCTCTCGATCGACGAGGGCCACGAGCGGACGACGGCGGCCTTCGCCGCGCGGTACGTCGACGACCTGCCGCCGCTGACCGCCGACCTGCCCGACCCGGCGCCGGTCGCCCCGGGGTGGCGGGCCCTGGCGTCGACGGCCGCCCTGCAGGCGCGCACCTCGGTGCTGGGCGCCGGTTCGTGGGCCGCCGCCGACCGCACCCGCCGCCGCGTGGTCCTGCTCGCCGGGCTCCTGGTGGCCCTGATGCTGGTCATCGCGCTCACCGCCGCGGCCACCGCCTCGGCCGCGGACCTCGGCGGCGGCTGGGATCACCACCACCACCACGACTACTGGGACTGAGCCGCTAGCCTTCCCGCCGTGAGGGAGGGCGGTGCCACCGGGTACCTGATGCTGGCCGGGGCGATCGCCGCCGAGGTGCTGGCCACCTCGCTGCTGCCCCGCACCGCCGGGTTCACGGTGCTGCTGCCCAGCCTCGTCGTCGTCGCGGGCTACGCCACGTCGTTCCTGCTGCTGGCCCAGGTCGTGAAGACGGTGCCGGTCGGGCTGGCGTACGCCATCTGGTCGGCGGTCGGCACGCTGCTGGTGCTCGCCATCGGGGCGACCTTCCTCGGCCAGCCGGTGACGGCCTGGCAGGGGCTCGGGGTGGGGCTGGTGGTCGCCGGCGTGGTGCTCATCCACCTCGGCGGTCCCGCCCACCCCTGAACCGCACCGGCGCCATTCTGGCGCGTCGATGTTGGGGATAACGGTCGAAGCGGGCACAGAGGCCGGCACCGCCGCGGACCGGGCGGGGCCTCAGCGCGGGCGCAGGACGCGCGCCTCCCACGGCGCCAGCACCGCGGGGTCGGCGACCGGGAGGTTGCCCAGCACGAGCTCGGCGCCGGGCGCCTCCGGCAGCAGCTCGCCGATGGGGCGGGGCCGGCTGGTCACGTTGCACACCACCAGCAGCCGGTCGCCGTCGAGCTCCCTGGTGAACGCGTACACGTCGTCGGAGTCCGGCAGCAGCATCGTGAAGCTCCCCAGGGCCACCACGGGCTCGGCGTGGCGCAGGGCGATCAGCCGCCGGTAGTGGGCGAGCACCGAGGCGCCGTCGTCGCGCTGCGCCGCGGCGTTCCACTCGACGTGGTCGGGGTTCACCGGCAGCCACGGCGTCCCGGTGGTGAAGCCGGCCGACGGCGAGGCGTCCCACTGCACCGGCGTGCGCGCGTTGTCGCGGCTCATCGCCCGCAGGCCGCGGAGCACCACCTCCGGGTCCTCCCCCGCCGCGACCGCCGTCGCGTGCTGGTTCACCGACTCGACGTCCCGGAAGTCCTCGATGCCGGCGAACGGGTGGTTCGCCATGCCGAGCTCCTCGCCCTGGTAGACGTAGGGCGTCCCGCGGTGCAGGTGCAGCAGCGTGGCCAGGCAGGTCGCCGAGTTCCGGCGGTGCTCGGGCGAGTCGTCGCCGAAGCGAGAGACCGCGCGCGGCTGGTCGTGGTTGTCCCAGTACAGGGAGTTCCAGCCGACGTCGGCGAGCCCGGCCTGCCAGCGGCCGAAGGATGCCTTGAGGTCGCGCATGCGCAGCGGCCGCAGGTCCCACTTGCTGACCCCGTGGTCGAGCCCGACGTGCTCGAACTGGAACACCATGTCCACCTCGGCCCGCGCGGGGTCGGTGAACAGCCGGGCCTCCTCGACCGTGACCCCGGGCATCTCGCCGACCAGCAGCAGCTTCTCGCCGTGCCCGGCGAAGACCTCGCGGTGCATCTCGTGCAGGTACTCGTGGATGCGCGGCCCGCACAGGTAGGACGCGGAGCCGTCGCCGAGGCTCGTGCCGGGGATCGGGGGCCCGTCGTGCAGGTGGCCGTCGGGGGCGACGTCCTTGGAGATCATGTTGATGACGTCCATGCGGAAGCCGTCGACCCCGCGGTCGAGCCACCACCGCATCATCGCGTGCACCGCCTGCCGGACCTCGGGGTTCTCCCAGTTGAGGTCGGGCTGCTTGCGGTCGAACAGGTGCAGGTAGTACTCGCCGCTGGCCTCGTCGAGCTCCCACACCGGACCGGAGAAGAACGACGCCCAGTTGGTCGGCTCCGCGCCCGGGGCGCCGGCGGCCATGCCCTGCCGTGGCGGCCGCCACCAGTACCAGTCCCGCTTCGGCGAGGTGCGGGACGACCGCGACTCGACGAACCACGGGTGCTCGTCGCTGGTGTGGTTGACGACGAGGTCCATCACCAGCTTGATGCCGCGACCGTGCAGGGCGGCGATCAGCTCGTCCAGCCGGGCCAGGCTGCCGAACAGCGGGTCGACGTCCTGGTAGTCGGAGATGTCGTAGCCGTTGTCGGCCTGCGGCGACGGGTAGACCGGCGAGAGCCAGACGACGTCGACGCCGAGGTCGGCCAGGTGGTCCAGGCGCTGCAGGATGCCGCCGAGGTCGCCGATGCCGTCGCCGTCGGAGTCCTGGAACGAGCGCGGGTAGATCTGGTAGACGACGGCGCTGGTCCACCAACGGGCGTCGGTCACGTGGCCTCTTCCATCGAGGGGCCGAGCAGGCGCTCGACCAGCCGGGGGTTGCCGGGCCAGGCCGCCAGGACGACGTCGCGGGGCACCTGCCGGGCGGCGTAGCGCAGCGCGAGCGCGACGACCACGACGTCGTCGAGCGGCCCGATGACCGGCAGGAACTCCGGGATGAGGTCGACCGGCGAGAGCACCCACAGCCCGGCGAGACCGACGACCACCTTCGCGCGGCGCGGGACGGCGGGGTGCGCGCGCAGCCGCCGGACCGCGGTGACGCAGTCGGGCAGGAACCGGGCGAGGTCCCTGGCGGTGCCCTCGGGCAGCCGGCGGGCGAGCAGGATCAGCAGCGCCCACGTGGCCAGCAGGACGGCGGCGGCGATCGCGAGACCGGTCAGCCATCCGCGCATGCGGGCATCCTCCCCCGGACGCCGGAAGGGCCGCCTCTCAGGGCGGCCCTTCCAGGGACGGGCTGGAACGGCCCCTCTGCGGGGTCCCGCGCCGAGCCTGGCGACGGACTGGAACGGCCCCTCTGCGGGGTCCCGCGCCGAGCGTGCGAGGCGCGGGGGGCAGAGGGGTCCTTCTAGTACCAGCCGGTCGACTGGGAGTGCGACCAGGCGCCGCAGGGCGAGCCGTAGCGGTTCTCGATGTAGATCAGCCCGGCGTCGATCTGGCGGTACGGGTCGGAGGTCTTGGCGATCCCGGTGCTCGCCCAGGTCGAGTCGAGGAACTGCGGGATGCCGTACGCGGTGCTCGTGGGGTTCTGGGCGTTCGGGTTCCAGCCGCTCTCCCGACCCCACAGCTTCTCGAGGCAGGCGAACTCGGAGGCGTCGCCACCCAGCTTGGACAGCGCGTAGTCCTGGTAGGAGCCGCCCGGGGCGGGCGCGGCGGCGGCGGAGGACTCGGCCGCGGCGGCCTGCTCGGCGGCGGCGGCCTCCGCGGCGGCGGCGGCCTCGGCCGCGGCCGCGGCTTCCGCGGCGGCCTGGGCGGCGGCCGCCTCCTCGGCGGCGCGCCGGTCGAGCTCGGCCTGGTCGGCGGCGGCCTGGGCCTGCTGGGCGGCGCTCTGCG
>NZ_JBJGYO010000013.1:0-121099 GCF_054050035.1 Geodermatophilus sp. SYSU D00815
CCCCACCCCCCGCCCCACGCCCCCCCCCCCCCCCCCCCCCCCCCCCCCCCCCCCCCCCCCGCCCCCCCCCCCCCCCCCCCCCCCCCCCCCCCCCCGGGCCTGTTGCCACGTGTAGACGGGAGGGAGCACGGCGTCGTCCATGCGGGCACCGTCCCGGCCGGCCCCACCGACCAGGGGGACCCGAACGGATCTGGGGACGGCTCATCCGCCTGTGGACGCCGGCCGCCGGTTGGTGATCGTCGGGTCGATGCCGCCGACACGCGCGGACACGCCGCCCCGAGCGGCAACGAGCCGATGATCAACCCGCGTTCAGGCGGGCCAGGTGGGACTCGGAGAGCTGCAGGTGGGCGGCCTCGGCGGAGTCGCGGATCGACGCCACGCGGGAGGCGCCCGGGATGGGGACGACGACGTCGGCCTGCGCGAGGTGCCAGGCCAGGGTCACGCGGTACACCGACACCCCGAGCTCCTCGGCCACCTCGGCGAAGGCGGGCGCCGCGGCGTCCAGCGAGCCCGCGGCCGACACCCCGCCGAACGGGCTCCACGGGATGAACGCCAGCCCGTGCGCCGCGCAGTGCTCCAGCTCGCCGTGCGAGGACCGGTAGCCCGGCGAGAACTGGTTCTGCACGCTCACCAGCGCCTCGCCGCAGATCTCCCGCGCGGCGTCGATCCGGTCGACCGAGGCGTTCGAGATGCCGACCATCCGCACCAGGCCGTCGTCGTGCAGCGAGCGCAGCGCGCCCATCGACTCCTCCCACGGCGTCGCGGGATCGGGCCGGTGGAACTGGTAGAGCCCGATCGCCTCCACCCCGAGCCGGCGCAGCGAGGCCTCGCAGGCCCGGCGCAGGTGCCCGGGCGTCCCGTCGAGCTCCCAGTCGCGGCCGCGCCGCGTGTGCCCGCCCTTGGTCGCGACCAGCACCTCGTCGGTCGACGCGCCGTACGAGCGCAGCGCGGCGGCGACCAGCGTCTCGTTGTGCCCGAACTCGGCCTCGTCGCGGGCGTAGGCGTCGGCGGTGTCGATCAGCGTCACCCCGGCGTCCAGCGCGGCGTGCACCACCGCCTCGGCCTCGGCCGGCGACGGCCGGTCCTCCTTGGTGGACAGGGGCATCGCCCCGAGCCCGATCGCACTGACCTGCACCCCGCCGATGCGTCGCTGCTGCACGGGGAGCGTCGTGCCCCGCGGGTAGCGTCGGGAACCGTGACATCGCTGTTCGACGAGCCCGCCGAGCAGACCGGCGGGGTCGACCCGGGTGCGCCGCTGGCCGTGCGCATGCGGCCGCGCTCGCTCGACGAGGTCGTCGGCCAGCAGCACCTGCTCGGCCCGCGCTCGCCGCTGCGCCGGCTGGTCGAGGCCGACGAGCCCATGTCGCTGGTCCTCTACGGCCCGCCCGGCACCGGCAAGACCACGCTCGCCCACGTCATCTCGCTGGCCACCAAGCGGCAGTTCGTGCAGCTGTCCGCGCTCGACTCCGGCGTCAAGGAGGTCCGCGCGGTCATCACCGCGGCCAAGCGGGAGCTCACCTACGCCGGCCGCCGCACGGTGCTGTTCATCGACGAGGTGCACCGCTTCTCCAAGACGCAGCAGGACAGCCTGCTGGCCGCGGTCGAGGACCGGATCGTCAGCCTGATCGCGGCCACCACGGAGAACCCCTTCTTCAGCGTGGTCAGCCCGCTGCTGTCCCGCTCGCTCGTGCTCGCGCTGCAGCCGCTCGACGACGCCGACGTCCGCACCCTGCTGCACCGGGCGCTCACCAGCGACCGCGGCCTGGACGGCGCGGTGACCCTCAGCGCCGAGGCCGAGGAGCACCTGGTCCGCATCGCCGGCGGCGACGGGCGCAAGGCGCTCACCGCGCTGGAGTCGGGCGCGGGGGCGGCGGTCTCCGCGGGCGCCACCGAGATCGACCTGCACACGCTGGAGACGGCGGTGGCGCAGGCCGCGGTGCGCTACGACCGGCAGGGCGACCAGCACTACGACGTCGCCAGCGCGCTGATCAAGTCGATCCGCGGCTCCGACGTCGACGCCGCGCTGCACTACCTCGCCCGCATGGTGGAGGCGGGGGAGGACCCGCGCTTCATCGCCCGGCGGCTGGTGATCTCGGCCAGCGAGGACATCGGCATGGCCGACCCCACGGCCCTGCAGACGGCGGTGGCCGCGGCCGAGGCCGTCGCCTTCATCGGCATGCCGGAGGGTCACTTCCCGCTCGCCCACGCCGTCGTCCACCTGGCCACCGCGCCCAAGTCGAACGCGATCACCGTCGCGATGGGGGAGTCGGTGGCCGACGTGCGGGCCGGGCTCGCCGGCCCCGTGCCGCCGGGGCTGCGCGACGCGCACTACGCCGGCGCCAAGAAGCTCGGCCACGGGAAGACCTACGTCTACCCGCACGACCACCCCGACGGCATCGTGCCGCAGCAGTACCCGCCCGACGCCCTCGTCGGCCGCGACTACTACCGCCCCACCAGCCGGGGAGCCGAGGCGGCCATCGGCGCGCGCCTGGCCAAGCTGCGCGCGATCCTCCGGCGCGCGCGCTGACGCCCGGGCAGTTGCCGAACGGGCGCCGGGGCCCGCGACTACTGTGACCACACGCCGGGCCGCCTCGTCCGCCCGGCGCCGCCGCGACGACAGGGAGAGACCGCGTGTCCGCAGGAGAGTGGGCCGGACTCATCGCAGCCCTTGCCCTGGTGCTGCTGGTGCTGCTGCTGGCCATCCCGCTGCTCAAGCTGGGGCGGGTGCTCGACGAGACGACGCTGACGATCCGGCAGACCCGGGAGCAGGCCGCGCCGATCCTCGCGCAGGCCGGCACCACCGTGGCGCACGTCAACAGCAACCTGGAGCGGGTGGACGACATCACCGGCAACGCCGCCAACGTGTCCAGCAACGTCGCCGCGCTGTCCAGCGTCGTCGCCGCCACCCTGGGCAGCCCGCTGATCAAGGTGGCCGCGTTCAGCTACGGCGTGCGCAGCGCCGCCCGCAAGAAGCGCGAGGGCCAGGCCATCGCCGAGGCCGAGCGCCGCGACCGCGAGGCGCGCCGCACGCGCCGGGCCGCCCGGCGGGCCGCCTGATGCGCCGGCTGTTCTGGCTCGCGATGGGCATCACCATCGGCGCCCTCGTCGTCCGCAAGCTGTCCGCCGCCGCGGAGAAGATGACCCCCGCCGGGATCCTCGGCTCGCTCGCCGACGGGCTGCGCGAGCTCGCCGAGGCGATCGGCGACTTCGGCGCCGACGTCCGGGCCGCCGCCGCCGAGCGCGAGGCCGAGCTGCGCGCCGGCACCGGTCTCGACGCCCCGCTGCCCACCCGTGACCAGCTGGCGCTGCCCGGCCGGCACGCCGCCGAGAGATGACATCCGGGGCCGCCCGGCCCCGCCCGAGCTGAAGTAGAGCCGAATGCAGACCGCCGAGATCCGCCGCCGCTTCCTCGAGCACTTCGCGGAACGCGGCCACACCGTCGTGCCCAGCGCCTCGCTGGTGTCGCCCGACCCGTCGCTGCTGTTCACCGTCGCCGGCATGGTGCCGTTCATCCCGTACCTGACCGGCCGCGAGCCCGCGCCGTACCCGCGGGCCACCAGCGTGCAGAAGTGCGTGCGCACCCTCGACATCGAGGAGGTGGGCAAGACCACCCGCCACGGCACGTTCTTCCAGATGAACGGCAACTTCTCCTTCGGCGACTACTTCAAGGAGGGCGCGGTCCAGCACGCCTGGGACCTGGTCACCGGCTCCCAGGCCGACGGCAAGCTCGGCTTCGACCCCGATCGCATCTGGGTCACCGTCTACCTCGACGACGACGAGGCCGCCGACGCGTGGAAGCGGATCGCCGGCCTGCCCGAGGAGCGGATCCAGCGCCGCGGGCTGAAGGACAACTACTGGCACACCGGCCAGCCCGGCCCCGGCGGACCGTGCAGCGAGATCTACTACGACCGCGGCCCGGAGCACGGCCGGGACGGCGGCCCGGTCGTCGACGAGGACCGGTTCCTCGAGATCTGGAACCTCGTCTTCATGCAGTACCAGCTCGACGACGTGCGCTCCAAGGAGGAGTTCACGATCGTCGGCGACCTGCCGAAGAAGAACATCGACACCGGCATGGGCCTGGAGCGGGTCGCCTACCTGCTGCAGGGCGTGAACAACCTCTACGAGATCGACGAGGTCGCCCCGGTGCTGCGCCGCGCGGCCGAGCTCGCCGGGGTCGAGTACGGCAAGGACCACGAGGCCGACGTCCGGCTGCGGGTCGTCGCCGACCACGTGCGCAGCGGGCTGATGCTCATCGGCGACGGCGTCACCCCCGGCAACGAGGGCCGCGGGTTCGTCCTGCGCCGGCTGCTGCGCCGCGCCGTCCGCTCGATGAAGCTGCTCGGCGTCGACGAGGCCACCCTGCCCGAGCTGCTGCCCGTCTCCCGCGACGCGATGAGCCCGAGCTACCCGGAGCTGGCCGGCGACTTCGCGCGCATCTCCGCGGTCGCCTACGCCGAGGAGGAGGCCTTCCGGCGCACCCTCGTGTCGGGGACGACCCTGTTCGACACGGCGGTCGCCGCGGCCAAGCGGGCCGGGACGCCGCGGCTCACCGGCGACCAGGCGTTCACTCTGCACGACACCTACGGCTTCCCGATCGACCTCACCCTCGAGATGGCCGCCGAGCAGGGCGTCACCGTCGACGAGGAGGGCTTCCGCGGCCTGATGCAGCAGCAGCGCGACCGCGCCCGCGCCGACGCCCGCGCGAAGAAGACCGGCACGGCCGGCGTCCAGGCCTACCAGCGGCTGCTGGCCGAGCACGGGCCCACCGACTGGCAGGCCTACGCCACGCTGCGCACCGACTCCCGCGTCCTCGGCGTCGTCACCGACCTCGACGAGGACGGCGACGCGGTGGCCGCGGCGGGGGAGGTCACCCGCGTCGTGCTCGACCGCACGCCCTTCTACGCGGAGTCCGGCGGCCAGGTCGCCGACGCCGGCGAGCTGGTCTGGGACGGCGGCCGAGCCGAGGTGCTCGACGTGCAGCGGCCGGTGAAGGGCCTGGTCGCCCACCAGGTGCGCGTCCTCGAGGGCGAGCTGCGCCCCGGCGCCGAGCTGGTCGCCGAGGTCGACCGCGAGTGGCGGCTGTCGGCCTGCCAGGCGCACTCGGGCACCCACGTGGTGCACGCGGCGCTGCGCCAGGTGCTCGGCCCGCAGGCGCTGCAGTCGGGCTCCTACAACCGCCCCGGCTACCTGCGGCTGGACTTCGCCTGGCAGGGCGCGCTGACCCAGCAGCAGCGGCACGACATCGAGGACGTCGCCAACGCCGCCGTCCGCGCCGACCACCCGGTGAGCGCGACCTACATGTCGCTGCCGGAGGCCCAGGCCATCGGTGCGCTGGCGCTGTTCGGCGAGACCTACGGCGAGCAGGTGCGCGTCGTCGAGATCGGCGGCCCCTGGTCGCGGGAGCTCTGCGGCGGCACGCACGTGCGCGGCAGCGCGCAGATCGGCACGCTGGCGCTCACCGGCGAGTCCTCGGTCGGCTCCGGGGCGCGCCGCGTGGAGGCGGTGGTGGGCCTGGAGGGCTTCCGCTACCTCGCGCGCGAGCGCGACCTCGTCCGCCAGCTCGGCGACCTGCTCAAGACCCCGACCGACGGGCTCGTCGAGCGGGTCAGCGGCATGCTGGCCCGGCTGCGCGACGTCGACAAGGAGCTCGCCGAGCTGCGCGCCCAGCAGACCCTCGCCGCCGCGGCCACCCTGGCCCAGCAGGCGAAGGACGTCGACGGCGTCGCGGTGGTCACCGGCGCGCCCGACGGCCTGACGGGCGGCGACCTGCGCACACTGGCCCTCGACGTGCGCGGCCGGCTGGGCAACGACCGGCCCGCCGTCGTCCTGCTCGCGTCAGGGGCCGGCGGCAAGGTGGCGGTGGTCGCGGCGCTGAACCCCGCCGCGGTGCAGCGGGGGCTGAAGGCGGGCGAGCTCGTCACGCTCGCCACCGGCCACGTCGGCGGCAAGGGCGGCGGCAAGCCCGACGTGGCCCAGGGCGGCGGCACCGATGCCGCGGGGATCCCCGCAGCGCTCAAGGCCGGAGAAGAGGCGGTCGCGGCCGCCGTCGGGAGGTAGAGATGAGCGAGTACAACCCGGAGGACACCGGACCGGTCGGGGAGCGCAAGCGCAAGCTGCCCGCCGTCCCGCCCGCCCGGCCCCGTGCCACGCCCGGGCAGCAGCAGTACCACCCGACCACCGAGATCGACCTGTCGCGGGGCTTCCCGCCGGTCTCCCACGAGACCGCCGAGATCGACCTGTCGAAGGGGCTGCCGGGCGGGCTCACGGTGCCCCCGCGGCAGGCCCGCCGCAACGGGCGCGTGATGGGCATCGACGTCGGCACGGTGCGGGTCGGCGTCGCCCTGTCCGACGTCACCGGCACGCTCGCCAGCCCGCTGGAGACGGTCAAGCGGGCCGCGGACGAGGCCGACCTCGACCGCCTGGCCGCCCTCGTGGCGGAACACGAGGTGACCGAGGTGGTGGTGGGAGAGCCGAGGCACCTGTCAGGTGCGTCGGGGGCCTCGGCGCAGGACGCCACGGCCTACTCTCGGGCACTGGCCGGGCGCATCGGGAACGTGCCCGTGCACCTCGTCGACGAAAGGCTCTCCACCGTGACCGCCGCCAACTCCCTCCGGGAAGCGGGCCGCGACAGCCGCGCCCAGCGCTCGGTGATCGACCAGGCCGCCGCCGTGGTGATCCTGCAACACTTCCTCGATTCGCGGAGGTCTTCCTCGTGACCGGGCCGGGCGCGCCGCGACCGCGCGGGCGGCACGCGTCGCCCGACGACCCCGCGAGCAGCGTCCCGGCCTCCTGGCCACCGCACCCCACCGCCGAGCCGACCCCCGGCCGCGCCCCGCGGGAGCAGCGCTCCCCGTGGGGGGCCGACCGCTGGGACGACGACACGGCGGCCCTCCCGGTCGCGCGGCAGCCCCGCCGGGCCGACCGGCTGGCCGGCGCCTCCACCGGCGGCGTGCGCCGGGTCTCCGGCCTGCTCGACCGCGACGCCGAGGACACCGGCCCGGTGCCGGTCGAGTGGCGCCACCGGGGCGGCCCCGAGCGGCCGGAGCCCCGCCCGTCCGGGGACGACCCCGCGCCCGGGTGGGGCCGCAACGGCGCCGACGACAGCGGCCGGCACCCCTCCGCCCCCCTCCCGCCCCCGCCGCCGGGCGCCTGGTCGAAGCTCGGCCGCCGCGGCGACGACGACCAGGCCACCCAGGCCCAGCCGCTGCGCCCCGCGCTGCCCGGTGAGCGCCCCGACGAGCGCCCCGACGACGACGCCACCGAGGCGCACGCCGTCGACCCGCAGGTCTGGGAGGAGCAGACCGGCGGGCTGGAGGTCATCGGCGCGCACGTCGACGAGGAGCCGCGCGGCCGCCGGCGCCGCCGCGGGGCCGAGGCACGACCGGCCGAGCACCTCGACGAGCTGGACGACGAGCACCCCGACGCCCTCGACGACGAGCCGCACGACGACGACCTGCTGCACGACGACGACATCCCGTTCGTGGCCGACGAGGGCCGGCGCCGGCGGCGCCGCCGCCCGCTGGCGGTCCTGGTGGCCCTCCTGGTGCTCTGCGCCCTGGGCGCGGGCATCTTCCTGGGTGGCCAGAAGCTGCTCGGCCTGTTCGTGGCCGAGGACTACCCCGGCCAGGGCACCGGCAGCGTCGACATCCGCGTGCAGGACGGCGACACGCTCAGCGACATCGGCCGGACCCTCGTCGACGCCGACGTGATCGCCTCGGTGGGCCCGTTCGTCGACGCCGCCGAGACCGAGCCCGCCGCCATGGGCATCACCGCCGGCGTCTACCGCATGCGGCTGCAGATGAGCGGCGCCGCCGCCCTCGACCTGCTGCTGGACCCCGCGTCCCGGCAGGTCTCGCGGGTCACCGTGCCCGAGGGGCTGCGCGCGAGCACCACCCTCGAGCGCACCGCCGAGGCCACCGGCATCCCGCTGGCCGACTTCCAGGCCGCGGCCGCCGACCCGGCCGCGCTCGGGCTGCCCCCCTACGCCAACGGGATGCTCGAGGGCTGGCTGTTCCCGGCCACCTACGACGTCGAGCCGGGGGACACCGCCGCCGACGTCCTCGCCGCCATGATCGCCCGCACCACCCAGCTCCTCGACGAGCTCGGCGTGCCCGAGGACCAGCGGCTGACCGTGCTCACCAAGGCCAGCCTCGTGCAGGCCGAGGCGGCCACCGCCGAGGACATGGCCCGCGTGGCCCGGGTGATCCAGAACCGGCTGGACAGCGGCATGCAGCTGCAGTTCGACACCACGGTGAACTACGCGACCGGCAAGACCGGGATCACCACGACGCCGGAGGACCGCGCCAACCCGTCGCCGTACAACACCTACCTGCACGCCGGGCTGCCCCCCGGTCCGATCGACAACCCCGGCGAGCAGGCCGTCCGCGCCGTCCTGGCCCCGGCCGACGGCAACTGGCTGTTCTTCGTCGTCGTCAACCCCGACACCGGGGAGACCCGGTTCGCGGCGACGGCCGAGGAGCACGCCGCGAACGTGGCGCTGTTCCAGCAGTGGCTGCGGGAGAACCCCGGGGGATGACGGCCGGAGCGACCGGCCGGCCGGACGGCGCGCCGTGAGGGCCGCCGTCATCGGCCGGCCGGTCAGCCACTCGCTCTCGCCGCTGCTGCACCGGGCGGCGTACGCCGCGCTGGGGCTGACCGACTGGACCTACGACGCGCTCGACCTGGGCGCGGAGGACGTCCCGACGCTGCTCGCCGGCCTCGGCGAGGAGTGGCGGGGCTTCTCGGTGACGATGCCGTGCAAGCAGGCGGCCGCCGAGGCCGCCGACGTCGTCGAGCCGCTGCCGCGGCTGCTGCGGGCGGCCAACACCCTGGTCCGCACCGAGCAGGGCTGGCGCGCGGAGAACACCGACGTGACCGGCATCGGCATGGCCCTCCAGCTCGGGGGCGTGGAGTCGGTGGCCCACGCGGCGATCGTCGGCGCCGGCGGCACCGCCGTCGCGGCCGCGGTCGCGCTCTGCTCGCTGGGCGCCGAGCAGGTGGACGTCGCCGTCCGCGAGCCGGCGCGGGCCGCCGACCTGGCCCGCGTGCTCGGCACGCTCGGCGTCACCGCGAAGGTCACCCCGCTCGCCGGGACCGTGGTCGACGCCCCCGTGGTCGTCAGCACCGTGCCGATCGGCGCCCAGCCGGCGCTGCTCGACCTCGGCTGGCGCGCGGGCCAGACGGTGCTCGACGTCCTGTACGCCCCGTGGCCGACGCCGCTGGCGGAGCGGATCGCGGGCGCCGGCGGCACCGTGATCAGCGGTCTCGAGGTGCTGTTGTGGCAGGCCACCGCCCAGGTCGAGCTCATGACCGGGCACCCCGCGCCGATCGCGGAGATGCGCGCCGCGCTCGACGCCCGCTGACGCCGTGGGGCTGCTCCTCGCCGCGCTCACCGGCCTGGGCGCGGGGCCGTGGCTGGCGCGGACGGCCGCCCGGCTGGCGGCCCGCGACGCCGCCGCCCGGCCGTCGGTGCCGGCCGTGGTCGGCACCGCGCTGCTCGCCGCCGTCCTGGTGCCCGGGGCGGTGCTGCTGACCGGCGCCCGCCCGGCCACCGCCGCCTACGTCTGGGCCGCCGGCGCGGCGCTCGTGCTGGCCGGCACCGATCTCGCCGCGCACCGGCTGCCCGACGTCGTCACCCTCCCCTCCTACGCCGTCTGCGCCGCCGCCCTGGTCGCCGACGCCGCCCTGCTGGGCACCTGGTCCGCGCTGCTGCGGGCGGCCCTGGCCGCGGCCGCCGCCTTCGGCCTGGCCGCGCTCGGCGCCTTCGCCTCGCCGGAGGGGCTCGGCTTCGGCGACGTCAAGCTGCTGGGGCTGCTCGGCCTGCTCCTGGGCTGGGTGGGCTGGGGCGTGCTCCTCGCCGGGGTGTTCGCGGGGCTGCTGATCGGCGCCGGGGTGTCGCTGCTGCTGCTCGCCCTGCGGCGGGTCGGCTGGCGCACCGCGCTGCCGTTCGGCCCGCCGTTGCTCGTCGGCGCGGTGCTCGCGCTCGCCGCCGCGGGACCGCTGTAGGGCCCCGTCCAGGACCCGCTCGAGCTCGCGGGGGAAGGGGAGGAAGGGGGTCCTTCTAGACTCTCGGCCATGTTGCGCTGGCTGACCGCCGGTGAGTCGCACGGCCAGCAGCTCACCGCCATCCTCGAGGGCCTCCCGGCCGGCGTCGAGGTCCGGAGGACCGACATCGACGCCGCCCTGGCCCGCCGCCGCCTCGGGCACGGCCGCGGCGCCCGCATGTCCTTCGAGCAGGACGAGGTGACGCTCACCGGCGGGGTGCGCCACGGGCTCACGATGGGCGGGCCGATCGCCGTCCAGGTGGGCAACACCGAGTGGCCCAAGTGGACGACGGTCATGTCGCCCGACCCGGTCGACCCCGAGGTGCTGGCCGGGCAGGCGCGCAACGCCCCGCTCACCCGGCCGCGGCCCGGCCACGCCGACCTCGCGGGCATGCAGAAGTACGGCTTCGACGACGCCCGGCCGGTGCTCGAGCGCGCCAGCGCCCGC
The DNA here is from genome assembly GCF_054050035.1 of Geodermatophilus sp. SYSU D00815. Classification (NCBI taxonomy): domain Bacteria; kingdom Bacillati; phylum Actinomycetota; class Actinomycetes; order Geodermatophilales; family Geodermatophilaceae; genus Geodermatophilus; species Geodermatophilus sp. SYSU D00815. The sequence continues at coordinate 10,492 of NZ_JBJGYO010000013.1, forward strand.
GAGACCGCGGCCCGGGTGGCGCTCGGCGCGATCGCCCAGGCGTTCCTCCGCCAGACGCTGGGCGCCGAGGTGGTCAGCCACGTCGTCGCCATCGGCCCGGTCACCGTGCCCGACGGCGTCGTCCCGGGCCCCCAGGACGGCGCGCGCATCGACGACGACCCGGTGCGCTGCGCCGACCCGGCCACCAGCGAGCTCATGGTGGCCGAGATCGACGACGCCCGGAAGAACGGCGACACCCTCGGCGGCGTGGTCGAGGTGGTCGTCCACGGCCTGCCGCCGGGCCTGGGCAGCCACGTGCACTGGGACCGCCGGCTCGACGCCCGGCTGGCCGCCGCGCTCATGGGCATCCAGTCGGTCAAGGCGGTCGAGGTCGGCGACGGGCTGGAGACCGCCCGCCGCCGCGGCTCGGTGGCCCACGACGAGATCGTGAGCGAGGACGGCCGGGTGCGGCGGGTCACCGACCGGGCCGGCGGCATCGAGGGCGGCATGACCAACGGCGAGGTGCTGCGGGTGCGCGCGGCGATGAAGCCGATCTCCACCGTGCCCCGCGCGCTGGCCACGGTCGACGTCGCCACCGGGGAGCCGGCGGTGGCGATCAACCAGCGCAGCGACGCCTGCGCCGTGCCGCGCGGCACCGCCGTGGCCGAGGCGATGGTCGCCCTGGTGCTGGCCGACGCGGCGCTGGAGAAGTTCGGCGGCGACTCGGTGGCCGAGACCCGCCGCAACGCGCGGGCCTACCTCGACACCCTCGCGATCCGGTGAGCGGCCCCGTGCTGGTGCTCGTCGGCCCCCCGGCGAGCGGGAAGACGACGGTGGGCGGCGGGGTCGCCGAGATCCTCGGGGTCGCCTTCCGCGACACCGACTCCGACATCGAGGACGTCGCCGGCGCGACGGTGGCCGACCTGTTCGTGCAGCACGGCGAGCCGCACTTCCGGGCGCTGGAGGAGCAGGCGGTGGCCCGGGCCCTCGCCGAGCACGACGGGGTCCTCGCCCTGGGCGGCGGCGCGGTGACCAGTGCGGCCACCCGGGAGCTGCTGGTCTCCTACGGCCGCGCCGGAGGCACGGTGGTCTGGCTCGACGTCGACCTGCCCTCGGCCGCCAAGCGGGTGGGGCTCTCCCGCGACCGGCCGATCCTCGGCGTGAACCCCCGCGCGATGCTGCGGCAGATGCTGGAGACCCGCGCGCCGCTCTACGACGAGGTGTCCACGCACACGGTGGCCACGGGCGGCCGCGAGCCCGGGGACGTGATCGCCGACGTGAGCGCCCTGGTGCACGCCGCGAGGTCCACGCCGTGAGGCGCGTGGTCACCGTCGCCGGCGACAAGCCCTACGACGTGGTCATCGGGCCCGGCGCGGCCGCCGAGCTCGGCATGGTCCTGGCCGGGACGGCCCGCGCCGCGGTCGTCCACGCCCCGCCGCTGGCCGCGGCGGCCGGCGCCGCGGTCGAGGCGCTGCAGACCGCCGGCGTGGCCGCCGAGGCGGTCGTCGTCCCCGACGGCGAGGCGGCCAAGACCGCGCAGGTCGCGGCGCAGGTGTGGGAGGAGTTCGGCCGGCTGGGGCTGACCCGCTCCGACGCCGTCGTCGGCGTCGGCGGGGGAGCGGTCACCGACCTCGCCGGGTTCCTCGCCGCCACCTGGACGCGCGGCGTGCGCGTCGTGCAGGTGCCCACCAGCCTGCTCGGCATGGTCGACGCGGCCGTCGGCGGCAAGACCGGCATCAACACCGCGGCCGGCAAGAACCTGGTCGGGGCGTTCCACCCGCCGGCCGCCGTGCTGGCCGACACCGGCCTGCTGGCGGGCCTGCCGGAGCCGGAGTTCCGCTCGGGTCTGGCCGAGGTGGTCAAGTGCGGCTTCATCGCCGACGGCCGCATCCTCGAGCTGCTGGAGGCCGACCCCACCGGGCGGGCCGGCACCGCCGAGCTCATCGAGCGCTCGGTGCGGGTCAAGGCCGACGCCGTGGGGGAGGACCTCTTCGACACCGGGCGGCGCGAGTTCCTCAACTACGGGCACACCCTGGGCCACGCGATCGAGCGGGTCGAGGACTTCGGCTGGCGGCACGGCGAGGCGGTCGCCGTCGGCCTGGTCTTCGCCGCCGCGCTGGGCCACCAGGCGGGGCTGCTGACCGCCGCGGACGTCGACCGGCACCGCTCGCTGGTCGACCGGATGGGGCTGCCCACGCGCTACGCCGGCGACTGGGCGCGGCTGCAGGCGGTGATGCGGGTGGACAAGAAGGCCCGCGGTGCCTCGCTGCGCTTCGTCGTCCTCGACGGGCTGGGCAACCCGACCATCCTGACCGACCCCGACCAGGCCTGGCTCGACGCCGCCTGGGCGGCCGTGTGCGAGGAGAACGCGTGACGATCCAGGTCCTCAACGGTGCCAACCTCGGCCGGCTGGGGCTGCGCGAGCCGCAGATCTACGGCTCGACGACGTACGCCCAGCTGGTGGAGGTGGTCGAGAAGACCGCGCACGAGCTGGAGATGGACGTCGCGGTGCGGCAGACCGACGACGAGGGCCAGCTCATCCGCTGGGTGCACGCCGCGGCCGACGCCCGCGACCCGGTCGTGCTCAACCCCGGCGGGTGGTCGCACACCTCCGTCGTCCTGCGCGACGCGCTGGCCGGGCTGAACGCGCCGCTGGTCGAGGTGCACATCACCAACATCCACAAGCGGGAGGAGTTCCGGCACCACTCCTACGTCTCCGGCGTCGCCGACGGCGTCATCGCCGGGCTGGGCGTGGAGGGGTACGTGCTGGCGCTGCAGTGGATGGCCCTGCGGGGGATCCGGTGAGGCGGCAGCGAGTGAGCACCGCAGCGAGCTCTGCGAGCGAGGAGCGGAGCGAGCGCGGAGCCGAACGGGGGGCACGGTGAGGACGGCGCAGCGCCGCGACGTGCTGCGGGCCACCGCCGCGCAGCGGGGCCTGGACGCCGTCCTGGTGACGAACCTGCTCAACGTGCGCTACCTGACCGGTTTCACCGGCTCCAACGGCGCGCTGCTGGTGCGCGCCGACGGGGCCGACCTCTTCGGCACCGACGGCCGGTACACCACCCAGGCCGGCACCCAGGTGCCCGACGTCGAGCTACTGGTCGACCGGAACACGGTGGCCGGCCTGGCCGCCGAGGCGGTGCGGCGCGGCGCGGGCCGGATCGGCTACGAGAGCCACCACCTCACCGTCGACGGCCTGGCCGCGCTGGAGGCGGTGCTCGCCGACGCGGCCGCCGGCGGCCCGCTGCCCGAACTGGCCAGCATCCGCCGCGCGGTGGAGGCGCAGCGGGCGGTCAAGGACGACGCCGAGGTCGAGTCGCTGCGCCGGGCCTGCGCGATCGCCGACCGGGCGCTGGCCGAGCTCGCCGCGGAGGGCGCGCTGCGGCCGGGCCGCACCGAGCTGGAGGTCGGCCGCGAGCTCGACGCGCGCATGCTGGCGCTGGGTGCCGAGGCGCCGTCCTTCGAGACGATCGTCGCCGCGGGGGCCAACTCGGCCATCCCGCACCACCGGCCCGACCGCACCGAGCTGCGCGACGGCGACCTGCTCAAGCTCGACTTCGGGGCGACCGTCGACGGCTACCACTCCGACATGACCCGCACGCTCGTGCTGGGGGCGGCGGCCGACTGGCAGCGGGAGGTCTACGCGCTGGTGGCCGAGGCGCAGGCCGCCGGCCGGGCGGCGCTCGCCGTGGGCGCCGACGTCGTCGCCGTCGACGAGGCCGCCCGCGACGTGATCGCCGCCGCGGGCCACGCCGAGCACTTCACCCACGGGCTCGGGCACGGCGTCGGCCTGGAGATCCACGAGGCGCCGGGCATCGGCCCGCTGGGCGCGGGTACCCTGGCCGCCGGCATGGCCGTCACCGTGGAGCCGGGCGTCTACCTGCCCGGTCACGGCGGTGTCCGGATCGAGGACACGCTGGTCGTCACGGCGGACGGACCCGAGTTGTTGACCCTCACGAGCAAGGAACTGCTGGTCCTCTAGATGGCTACCACCAACGACCTCAAGAACGGCATGGTCCTCAACCTCGACGGCCAGCTCTGGACCGTCACCGAGTTCCAGCACGTCAAGCCGGGCAAGGGCGGCGCGTTCGTGCGCACCACGCTCAAGAACGTGCTCTCGGGCAAGGTCGTCGACAAGACGTTCAACGCGGGCACCAAGGTCGACACCGCCACGGTCGACAAGCGCTCGATGTCCTACCTGTACAAGGACGGCAGCGACTTCGTCTTCATGGACCTGGAGACCTACGACCAGATCCACGTCCCGGCGGAGACCGTCGGTGACGGCGCGAACTACCTGCTGGAGAACACCGAGGTCGTCGTCGCCGTGCACGAGGGCACCCCCCTCTACGTCGAGCTGCCGGTGACCCTGGAGCTGGTGGTCGAGCACACCGACCCGGGCCTGCAGGGCGACCGCTCCACCGGCGGCACCAAGCCCGCCACCCTCGAGACCGGGGCGCAGATCCAGGTGCCGCTGTTCGTCAACACCGGCGACAGGCTCAAGGTCGACACCCGCGACGGCCGGTACCTCGGCCGCGCGAACTGATCCCCGCACGCTGATGGCCGCACGTTCCAAGGCGCGCAAGCGCGCCGTCGACGTCCTGTACGCGGCCGACCTCCGCGGCCGGGACCGGCGCGAGCAGCTCGCCGACGAGGTGGGCGCCGGCCAGCCGCCGGTGAACGAGTACACCGTGCGGTTGGTGGAGGGCGTCGTCGAGCACTCCGCGCAGATCGACCGGCTGGTCGACGAGCACGCGCGGGGCTGGACGCTGGAGCGGCTGCCCGACGTCGACCGCGCGATCCTGCGCATGGCGACCTTCGAGCTGCTGTGGGCCGACGACGTGCCCGACGCCGTGGCGATCGACGAGGCCGTGCAGCTGGCCAAGGCGCTGTCCACCGACGACTCACCGGCGTTCGTCAACGGCGTCCTGTCAGCGATCGCCGCCGCCCAGGTGTGACGTGACCGGCCTGCCGGACCGCCTCGCCGAGGCGGTCCGGCGGCTGTCGGCGCAGCGGTCGCCGTGCGTCGTCGGCATCGACGGCCCGGACGCCGCCGGCAAGACCACCCTCGCCGACCGGCTGGCCGGGCTGCTGGGCGCCGCGCGCGTCCGCGGTGACGGGTTCCTGCACCCGCGCGAGCACCGCTACCGCCGCGGCGAGCTCTCTCCGGAGGGGTGCTACCGCGACTCGTTCGACGACGCGGCGCGGTTCGGGTCGGCCGAGGAGGTCGAGCGCCGCTACCGCGCCCGCTACCTGCCCGCCCAGGAGCTGTACCGGGCGGAGGCCGACCCCGAGACGCGGGCCCACGTGCTGGTCGACAACGAGGACGTCACGGCGCCGCGGGTGCCGCGGTGGCGCCTGCCGGGCCGCTGACCGCCCCGGAGGGGCCGGGTCGGCCGCCGGTGACCGATGGTGCCGCGGGGATCGCGCGGGCGCCCGGGAGCTGGTGCGGGTCCGCGGTCAGTGCAGGTCCCGGCGCGCGAAGAGCGCCACACCGGCGGCGACCAGCGCCGCCGTCACCGCGCCCAGCACCAGGCCGCCCTGCAGGTTGCCCACCAGGTACTCGGTCATCGTCGCGAACCCGTCGGCGTCCGGTCGGCCCTCCTCGAGGAACAGCCGCAGCCCGCCGGGGTTGACCAGCGCGACGGCGTTGTTCGTCAGCAGCCACGGCTGCCACGTGGGGCGCAGCGCGCGGATCGCGGTCTCGACGACGGCGAAGTAGACGAACCCCGCGCCCAGCGCGGCGCCGGTGTTGCGGATCAGGTTGGCCAGACCGAACCCGGCCAGCGCCGCCAGCACGGTGAGGACGACGGCCCGTCCCTGCAGGGCGACCAGGTCGGACCAGAAGCCCTCCGGCGGGGTGGCGCCGTCCCCGGCCACCGCCGACAGGATCCCGGCCATCGCCAGCCACGCGGCCTGGGCGACCGCGCCGAGGGCGGCGCCGCCGACGGCCAGGACTCCCAGCTTGACCCCCATGACCCGGTACCGCCGGGGTTCCCAGAACAGCAGCGCGACGATCGACCGGGTCGACCACTCGGCGCCGATCCAGGTGGCGCCGAGCAGGAACGCGAGCACCGCCGCCGCCGCGGCGAAGCCCAGCGCGCCGCCCCGTGCCTCGGCCACGAAGGAGAAGGGCGCCTCGTCGAGGAACATGCCCAGCGGCAGGTCGTCCGCCGTGATCGGCGGACCGCAGACCTGCTCCGGCGGGACGTCGTCGGGCAGGCCCGGGTCGGCGAGGCACTGCTGGCGCCCCTCGTTGGAGGCCGCGACGTTCGCCGCCTGCTGCTGCCGCGCCGCGGCCAGCTCGTCCGCGGTCGGATGCCCGAACTGGGTGAGCCCGATGACGACGGCGGTGAGCCAGCCGAGCAGCAGCAGAGCGAGGAGGACCTGGATGAACCGGCGGGCCCGGAACCGGTGCGCCTCGGCGCGGAGCAGCCCGCCGAGGGGAGCGGCCGGGGCCTCGGGGCCGGCGGTCACGACTGGTCCCCGGTGATCGCGAGGAAGGCGCTCTCCAGGTCGGCGCTCAGCGGGGTGAGCTCCTCGAGGTAGTGGCCGTGCTCGGCGAGCACGCGGGTGATCTCGCCCGGGCTGGCCACGGCGTGGACGACCAGGGCGTCGGTGCCGGCGGAGACGGCGAACCCGGCGCCGGCCAGCACGGCGGCGGCCGCGGTGGGCTCCGGCACGCGCACACGCACGTCCCCGGTGGAACGGCTGGCCAGCACCTCGGCGACCGGGCCGCTGGCCACCCGCCGGCCGCGCGCCAGGATCGACACCGAGTCGCACACCTGCTGGATCTCCGCGAGCAGGTGGGAGGAGAGCAGCACCGTCGTCCGGCCGTCGGTGCCCAGCCGCCGGATCAGCTCGCGGACGTCACGGATGCCGGCCGGGTCCAGGCCGTTGCTCGGCTCGTCGAGGATCAGCAGCCGAGGCTCCTTCAGCAGCGCCGCGGCGATGCCCAGCCGCTGCTTCATGCCCAGCGAGTAGCCCTTGAAGCGGTCGTCGGCGCGCTCGCGCAGGTCGACCAGCTCGAGGACCTCCTCGACCCGGGCGCGCGGCACGCCGGCCGCCTCGGCCAGCAGGCGCAGGTTGAGCCGGCCGGAGAAGCCGGGGAAGAACAGCGGGGTCTCCACCAGCGCGCCGACGTCGGGGACCACCGCCGGCAGCGCCTCGGGGACCGGGCGGTCCAGCAGCCGGACCTCGCCGGCCTCGGCGGCGACCAGGCCGAGCAGCACCCGGATCGTCGTCGTCTTGCCCGAGCCGTTCGGCCCGAGGAACCCGTGCACGCCGCCGGACTCCACGAGCAGCTCCAGGCCGTCGAGCGCCTTCTGCGGGGGCCGGCCGCGTCGCCGGTAGCTCTTGGTGACCCCCGTCATCTCCACCGCGGGCATGGCGAGCACCTTGGCACGGCAGCGGGCGGAACGGGCGGAACCGGCACGGCAGGGTCCCGCATGACGACGCGGGTGCGGGGCCGGAGGCCTCCCGACCGTGTCGTCGGCAGGGCTCAGCTCGGCCGGGGTACGGCACGTGGCCGCCCTGCCGCCCGGTAGGGCGACGACGTGATCGTCAGCGCGGGCTGCGGCGGCGCTCCCAGTGCGGGTCGGGGTCCTCGTCGTCGTCCCCGCCGCCGGCGATGCCCTCCATGCCGGGGTTGAGCACGCCCCACTCGATGAGCTTCGAGGTGAGCTCGTCGGGGCTCATGTCGTAGATGATCGCCAGCGACTTGAGGTCCTCGGCCCGGATGGAGAGGACCTTGCCGTTGTAGTCGTGCCGCTGCGCCTGGATGGTCGAGGCGTAGCGGGCCAGCGGGCCGGCCTCGTCGGCCGGCAGCGAGCCGAGCGACTCGAGGTTGAGCACGATCTTCGTGGTGGAGGTGACCGCGGAGCTCGGTCGCGGGTCGGGGAGCAGCTCGGAGACCGGCACGCCGTAGAACACGGCGAGCTCGGAGAGCCGCTGCACGGTCACGGCCCGGTCGCCGCGCTCGTACGACCCGACGACGACGGCCTTCCACCGGCCGTGGGACTTGTCCTCCACACCCTGCAGCGACAGGCCCTGCTGGTTGCGGATGGCGCGGAGGCGGGCCCCCAGGGCCCGTGAGTAGTCGGTGCTCATGGCGTCCTGCTCACTGTCCGTCGTCGGCATGGGTGCTCATCGGTGACTGAGCGTACTGGTCACTGCTCGTACGCAACAGCAGACACACCTTGGCAGGTCCGTCCCCTCTGCGGGTACCTCGCCACGCACCCCTCACGCAGCGTCAGCCGGTGCGCCGGTTCCGGGGCACCCGGTCGGGGGAGCGGGCGCGGTGCAGTACCGTGGACGCCGGTCCACCCGCTCCTTTAACGACCCGTCCCGTGAGGCGGGGAAGGAGGCCTGATGGCCGGCTCGTCCCCGGCTGCCCCCGTCACCCCGGGAGCACTGCTCTCCGCCACCGACGTCGCCCGCGTGGTCGACCGGATGGCCCACCAGCTGATCGAGAAGTCCGGCGACCACCTCGCCGACCTCGTCCTCGTCGGCATCCCCACCCGCGGCGCCCCGCTGGCCCGCCGGCTCGCCGCCCGCGTCGAGGCCTTCTCCGGCACCGCGATCGACGTCGGCACCGTCGACATCACCCTCTACCGCGACGACCTGCGCATGCGCGGGGTCCGGGCGCTGGAGTCGACGGTGGTGCCCGACGCCGGCATCGACGGGCGCCTCGTCGTGCTCGTCGACGACGTCCTGTTCTCCGGCCGCTCGGTGCGCGCCGCGCTCGACGCGCTGCGCGACCTCGGCCGGCCGCGGGCGGTGCAGCTCGCCGTCCTCGTCGACCGCGGCCACCGCGAGCTGCCGATCCGCGCCGACTACGTGGGCAAGAACGTGCCCACGTCGCGCAGCCAGTCGGTGAAGGTGCACCTGACCGAGGTGGACGGCGTCGACGAGGTGCTGCTGACCGAGGGGGAGGCCGCGAGGTGAAGCGACACCTGCTGGAGGCGGCCGACCTCGACCGCGACGACGCCACGCTCGTCCTGGACACCGCTGCGCAGATCGAGTCGGCGCTGGCCGGCCGCGAGGTGAAGAAGCTGCCGACGCTGCGCGGCCGCACGGTGGTCAACCTCTTCTTCGAGGACTCCACCCGCACCCGCATCAGCTTCGAGCTGGCCGCCAAGCGGCTGTCGGCCGACGTCATCAACTTCTCGGCCAAGGGCTCCAGCGTGTCGAAGGGCGAGAGCCTCAAGGACACCGCGCTGACCCTGGAGGCGATGGGCAGCGACGCCATCGTCGTCCGCCACTCGGCCTCCGGCGCCCCGCACCGGCTGGCGCACTGGGTGCGCGGCAGCGTGGTCAACGCCGGCGACGGCACGCACGAGCACCCCACCCAGGCGCTGCTCGACGCCTACACGATCCGGCACCGGCTGGGCCGGCTCGACGGCGTGCGGGTGGCGATCGTCGGCGACGTCCTGCACAGCCGGGTGGCCCGCTCCAACGTCCGGCTGCTGCACACCCTCGGCGCCGAGGTGACCCTGGTCGCGCCGCCGACGCTGCTGCCGGTGGGCGTGGGCAGCTGGCCGGTGGCGGTCAGCTACGACCTCGACGCCGTGCTGCCCAAGGCCGACGTGGTGATGATGCTGCGCGTGCAGGCCGAGCGGATGAACGCCTCGTTCTTCCCCAGCGCCCGCGAGTACAGCCGCCGCTACGGCCTCGACGCCGTCCGGATGGCCGCCCTCGCCGACGACGCCATCGTCATGCACCCCGGGCCGATGAACCGCGGCATGGAGATCGCCGCCGAGGTGGCCGACTCGGTCCGCTCGACGATCGTCGAGCAGGTCGGCAACGGCGTCAGCGTCCGCATGGCCGTCCTGTACCTGCTGCTCGGGGGAGCTCCCCGGTGAGCGAGCATCGAGCGACGGCGCGGAAGCGGACGTCCGGGCGGAGCGGGGGGATGACGCGGTGACCGTTCTGATCAAGGGGGCCCGCCTCTACGGCGAGGACCCCGTCGACCTCGTGCTCAAGGACGGCGTCATCGCCTCGGTCGGCGCCGGGCTGTCGGTCCCGACCGCCGCGGTGGTCGACGCCGACGGGCTGGTCGCGCTGCCCGGCCTGGTCGACCTGCACACCCACCTGCGCGAGCCCGGCCGCGAGGACACCGAGACCGTCGAGACCGGCAGCCGCGCCGCCGCCCTGGGCGGGTTCACCGCGGTGCACGCCATGGCCAACACCGACCCGGTCGCCGACACCGCGGGCGTCGTCGAGCAGGTCTGGCGGCTGGGCCGGCAGGCCGGGCTGGTCGACGTCGTCCCGGTCGGCGCGGTGACCGTCGGCCTGGCCGGGGAGCGGCTGGCCGAGCTCGGCGCCATGGCCGACTCCGCCGCCCGCGTGCGGGTGTTCTCCGACGACGGGAAGTGCGTCGCCGACCCGGCCCTCATGCGCCGCGCGCTGGAGTACGTCAAGGCCTTCGACGGCGTCGTCGCCCAGCACGCCGAGGAGCCGCGGCTGACCGTCGGCGCCCAGATGAACGAGGGCGACCGCTCCGCCCGGCTCGGCCTCGGCGGCTGGCCGGCCGCGGCCGAGGAGTCGATCATCGCCCGCGACGTGCTGCTCGCCGGGCACGTGGGGGCGCGGCTGCACGTCTGCCACGTCTCCACCGCCGGCTCGGTGGAGATCCTGCGCTGGGCCAAGGGCCGCGGCGTCCAGGTGACCGCCGAGGTGACCCCGCACCACCTGCTGCTCACCGACGAGTGCGTCGAGGGCTACGACCCGGTGTTCAAGGTCAACCCGCCGCTGCGCACCGACGAGGACGTCGAGGCGCTGCGGGCGGCGCTGGCCGACGGCACGATCGACGCCGTCGCCACCGACCACGCCCCGCACGCCGTGGAGGACAAGGAGTGCGAGTGGGCGCTGGCCCGCCCCGGCATGCTGGGGCTGGAGCAGGCGCTCGGCGTGGTCGTGCAGACCATGGTCGAGACCGGCCTGCTCGACTGGCGCGGCGTCGCCGACCGGATGTCGGTGCGCCCGGCGGCCATCGGGCGCCTGGCCGAGCACGGCCGCCCGCTCGCCGTCGGCGAGCCGGCCAACCTGCTGCTGCTCGACCCGGCGCACCGCGCTGCCGTCGACCCGGCCGCGCTGGCCAGCCGCAGCCGCAACAGCCCCTACGCCGGCCGGGAGCTGCCCGGCCGGGTGGTCGCCACGTTCCTGCGCGGCGAGGCGACGGTCCTGGACGGGAAGGCGGTCCGGTGACGCCCGGGCCCCAGCGCCCCGGAACGGCGAGATCGGCGATCTCGTACGCGCACGGCGGGCATACCGCGCGAGATCGCCGATCTCGCCGGGTGATCGACGGAAAGGCAGTTCGTTGAGGGAAGCGATCCTCGTGCTCGAGGACGGCAGGACGTTCCGGGGCGCGGCCTACGGGGCGGTCGGGACGACGGTCGGCGAGGCGGTGTTCGCCACCGGGATGACCGGCTACCAGGAGACGCTGACCGACCCGAGCTACGCCGGCCAGATCGTCACCATGACCGCCCCGCACATCGGCAACACCGGGGTCAACGACGAGGACGACGAGAGCCGCCGCATCTGGGTGGCCGGGTTCGTCGTCCGCGATCCGGCCCGCCGCCCGGCGAACTGGCGGGCCACCGGCACGCTCGACGACGAGCTGGCCGCGCAGGGCGTCGTCGGCATCAGCGGCATCGACACCCGCGCGCTGACCCGCCACCTGCGCGAGCGGGGCGCGATGCGCGCCGGCATCTCCACCGAGCTCGACGCCGAGGCGCTGCTGCACGAGGTGCGCGCCGCCGAGGGCATGGTCGGCGCCGACCTGGCCCCGACGGTGAGCACCGCCGAGCCCTACGTCGTCCCGGCGGTGGGGGAGAAGCGGTTCACCATCGCCGCGCTCGACCTGGGCATCAAGACCGCCACCCCGCGCCACCTCGCCGAGCTCGGCGTCGAGACGCACGTGCTGCCCTCCACGGCCACCGCCGAGGACCTGCTCGCCGCCGGCCCCGACGGCGTCTTCCTCTCCAACGGCCCGGGCGACCCCGCCGCCGCCGACTACGCGGTCGCGGCGGTCACGGGCGTCCTCGAGGCGCGCCGGCCGCTGTTCGGCATCTGCTTCGGCAACCAGATCCTCGGCCGCGCCCTCGGCCTGGGCACCTACAAGCTGCGCTTCGGCCACCGCGGGCTCAACCAGCCGGTGCTCGACCGGGTCAGCGGCACGGTCCGGGTCACCAGCCACAACCACGGCTTCGCCGTCGACGCCCCGCTCGACCGGCCGACCGACACCCCCTTCGGGCGGGTCGAGGTCAGCCACGTGGGCCTCAACGACGACGTCGTCGAGGGGCTGCGGCTGCTGGACGCGCCGGCGTTCAGCGTGCAGTTCCACCCGGAGTCGGCGGCCGGGCCGCACGACGCCGCGCCGCTGTTCCAGCGGTTCGTGGACCTGATGGCGCACAACCGCGGGGACGGCGAGGCGGTCAGCCCGCCGCCCGTGGTCGAGCGCTCGACGGGGGAGCGGGACCGGTGAGCGCCCCGCACCGCCCCTCGCCCGCCGGGATCTGCGATCTCGTGGCCTCGGCGGGCCCGATGACCACGAGAGCGCGGATCTCGTGCGCCGCGGCCGCCCCCCACCTCACCCATGGAGCTGATCGGTAGTGCCCAAGCGGGACGACATCTCGCACGTGCTGGTGATCGGCTCCGGGCCGATCGTCATCGGCCAGGCCAGCGAGTTCGACTACTCGGGCACCCAGGCCTGCCGCGTGCTCAAGGCCGAGGGGCTGCGGGTCAGCCTGGTCAACAGCAACCCGGCCACGATCATGACCGACCCCGAGGTCGCCGACGCCACCTACGTCGAGCCGCTGACCCCGGAGTTCGTCGAGCGGGTCATCGCCAAGGAGCGCCCCGACGCGCTGCTGGCCACCCTCGGCGGGCAGACCGCGCTCAACATCGCCATCGGCCTGTACGAGAACGGGGTGCTGGAGAAGTACGGCGTCCAGCTCATCGGCGCCGACGTCGACGCGATCAACCGCGGCGAGGACCGGCAGCTGTTCAAGGAGATCGTGCGCTCGGTCGGCGCCGACGCCCCCCGGTCGCGGGTGTGCGCCAGCGTCGAGGAGGCGCTGGAGACCGCGGCCGAGGTCGGCTACCCGGTGGTCATCCGGCCGTCGTTCACCATGGGCGGCCTCGGCTCCGGCTTCGCCACCGACGAGGCGATGCTGCGGCGGATGGCCGCGCACGGCCTGGCCGACTCCCCGGTGCACACCGTGCTGATCGAGGAGTCGGTGCTCGGCTGGAAGGAGTTCGAGCTCGAGCTCATGCGCGACCGCAGCGACAACGTGGTCGTCGTCTGCTCGATCGAGAACATCGACGCGATGGGCGTGCACACCGGCGACTCGGTGACCGTCGCCCCGGCGATGACCCTCACCGACCGCGAGTACCAGCGGATGCGCGACGTGGGCATCGCCGTGCTGCGCGCGGTCGGCGTCGACACCGGCGGCTGCAACATCCAGTTCGCCGTCCACCCGGACACCGGGCGGCTGGTCGTCATCGAGATGAACCCGCGGGTGTCGCGGTCCAGCGCGCTGGCGTCGAAGGCCACCGGGTTCCCGATCGCCAAGATCGCCGCGAAGCTGGCGATCGGCTACACGCTCGACGAGATCCCGAACGACATCACAGGGGTCACCCCGTCGGCGTTCGAGCCGGCGCTGGACTACGTCGTGGTGAAGATCCCGCGGTTCGCGTTCGAGAAGTTCCCCGGCGCCGACCCGCGGCTGACCACGACGATGAAGAGCGTCGGCGAGGTCATGGCCCTGGGCCGCAACTTCCCGGAGGCCCTGGGCAAGGCGATGCGGTCCACCGAGACGTCCGTCGCCGGGTTCTGGACCGGCGGAGCCGAGGAGCGGTCCGCCGACGAGCTGCTCGAGGCGCTGCGCACCCCCGTCGACGGCCGGCTGTACGTCGCCGAGCAGGCGCTGGCGGCCGGGGCGACGGTGGAGCAGGTGGCCGAGGCCAGCGGCTTCGACCCCTGGTTCGTCGACCAGATCGCGCTGGTCCAGGAGGTCGGCAACGAGCTGCGCGACGCCCCCGCGCTGACCGAGGCGCTGCTCCGCCGGGCCAAGCGGCACGGCCTCTCCGACCGGCAGATCGCCGCGCTCCGCCCCGAGCTGGCCGGGGAGGACGGCGTCCGGCGGCTGCGCTGGCGCCTCGGCGTCCGGCCGGTCTACAAGACCGTCGACACCTGCGCGGCCGAGTTCGCCGCCCGCACGCCGTACCACTACTCGTCCTACGACGAGGAGACCGAGGTCGAGCCGCGCGAGAAGCCCGCGGTGCTGATCCTCGGCTCGGGGCCCAACCGGATCGGCCAGGGCATCGAGTTCGACTACTCCTGCGTGCACGCGGTCATGGCGCTCAAGGACGCCGGCTACGAGGCGGTGATGGTCAACTGCAACCCCGAGACCGTCTCCACCGACTACGACACCGCCGACCGGCTGTACTTCGAGCCGCTGACCTTCGAGGACGTCCTCGAGGTGGTCGAGGCGGAGCGCGCCGCCGGGCCGGTGGCCGGGGTCATCTGCACCCTCGGCGGGCAGACCCCGCTGGGCCTGGCGCAGCGGCTCAAGGACGCCGGCGTCCCGGTGCTGGGCACCGCGCCCGAGGCGATCGACGCCGCCGAGGACCGCGGCGCCTTCTCCCGGGTCCTGGCCGACACCGGCCTGCTCGCCCCCAAGCACGGCACCGCGACGACGTTCCCGGAGGCGCGGGAGATCGCCGCGACGATCGGCTACCCCGTGCTGGTCCGCCCGTCGTACGTGCTCGGCGGGCGCGGCATGGAGATCGTCTACGACGACGTCACGCTGGAGAGCTACATCGCCAAGGCCACGGACGTCAGCCCGGAGCACCCGGTGCTGGTCGACCGGTTCCTGGAGGACGCCGTCGAGATCGACGTCGACGCCCTCTACGACGGCACCGAGCTCTACCTCGGCGGCGTCATGGAGCACATCGAGGAGGCCGGCATCCACTCCGGCGACTCGGCGTGCGCCCTGCCGCCGATCACGCTCGGCTCGGCCGACCTGGTGCGCATCCGCGCGGCCACGGAGAAGCTGGCGGCGCGGATCGGCGTGCGCGGGCTGATGAACGTCCAGTACGCGGTCAAGGACGACATCCTCTACGTGCTCGAGGCCAACCCGCGGGCCAGCCGCACGGTGCCGTTCGTGTCCAAGGCGACGGCGGTGCAGCTGGCCAAGGCCGCGGCCCGGGTGGCGGTGGGGGAGACGATCGCCGACCTGCGCGCGGCCGGCGTGCTGCCCGCCACCGGCGACGGCACCGACCTGCCCGAGGACATGCCGATCGCGGTCAAGGAGGCGGTGCTGCCGTTCCACCGCTTCCGCACCGTCGAGGGGCAGAACGTCGACACCGTCCTGGGCCCGGAGATGAAGTCCACCGGCGAGGTCATGGGCCTCGACGCCGGCTTCGGGACGGCGTTCGCGAAGTCGCAGGCCGCCGTGTACGGCGACCTGCCCACCTCCGGCACCGTGTTCGTCTCGCTCGCCAACCGCGACAAGCGCTCGGCGATCTTCCCGGTCAAGCGGCTGGCCGACCTCGGCTTCCGGGTGCTGGCCACCGCCGGCACCGCGCAGGTGCTGCGCCGCAACGGCGTGGCCTGCGAGGTGGTCGGCAAGTACAGCGAGGGCCCCGGCAACGTCGTCGAGCGGATCGCCGCCGGCGACGTCGACCTGGTCATGAACACCCCGTTCGGCGCCCCGGGCAACAGCGGGCCGCGGCTCGACGGCTACGAGATCCGCACCGCCGCGGTCACGGCCGGCATCCCGTGCATGACCACGGTGCAGGGCATCGCCGCGGCCGTGCAGGCGGTGGAGGCGCTGCGGGCCGGCGAGCTGGGCGTGCGCAGCCTCCAGGAGGTCCACGCTTCCCTGAACGGGCGCCGCGCATGACCCACCGGAACGGCCACGGTGTTGGATCGCTGCTCACCGAGCCGGCGCCGCCGGCGGGCAACCGGCCGGTGCAGCGCGCGGCCGAGGTGGTCGCCCGCCGGCCGGTCGCCGCCTACGTCGAGCTCACCCTCGACGCGCCCGAGATCGCCGCGGCGGCCGAACCCGGCCAGTTCGTGGCGTTCGCCGTCGGCGGGCCGCTGTCGGCCGCGCTGCTGCGCCGCTCGATCGCGATCGCCGGCACCGGCGACGGGCGGGTCACCGTCGTCGTCGCCCCGCACGGGACCGGCTCGACGTGGCTGACGCAGCTGCGGCCGGGGGACCGCGTCGACGTCGTCGGCCCGCTCGGCCGGCCGTTCCCGCTGCCCCCGCGGGGCCACCCCGCGCTGCTGGTGGGCGGCGGGTACGGCTCCGCCGCGCTCGTCGGCCTGGCCGCGCGGCTGCGCTCGGCCGCCTCGCCGGTCCTGTCGATCAGCGGCGCCGCCACCGCCGACCGGCTCTCCTCGGTCGAGGAGCTCGGCGCGCACGGCCCGGTGACCGTGACCACCGACGACGGCAGCGCCGGGCAGCGCGGCCGGGTCACCGACGCGATGGCCCAGCTCCTCGGGCAGGTCGGCATCGTCTACGCCTGCGGGCCGATGGCGATGCTGCGCGCGGTCGCCGAGCGGGCCACCGCGGCCGGCCTGCCCTCCTACGTCGCCGTGGAGGAGGCCATGGCCTGCGGCATCGGGGTCTGCATGACCTGCGTGCTGCCGGTCGTCGGCGCCGACGGGCGCACCCGCTTCTCCCGCTCCTGCACCGAGGGGCCCGTCTTCGGCGGCGACCGGGTGCGCTTCGCCGACGTCGGCTCCCTGCCCGCCGACGTGGTCGGCGCCGACGCGATGGGGGTGCTGCCGGCATGACCGCGACCGCGTCCGACCACCGAGATGGCCATCCCGGTGGTACCGCCGTCGACATGACCACGTGGCTGGGCAAGGCCGAGATCCCGAGCCCGGTGCTCACCGCGTCGGGCTGCTCGTCCTTCGGCCGCGAGCTGGAGCCGTTCGTCGACCTCGCCGCCGTCGGCGCGGTGGTGACCAAGTCGGTGCAGCTGCGCCCGCGCTCCGGGCGGCCCACGCCGCGGATGGCCGAGACGCCCAGCGGCATGCTCAACTCGATCGGCCTGCAGGGCCCCGGCATCGACGGACTGCTCGCCGACGAGCTGCCCTGGCTGGCCGAGCGCGGCGCCCGGGCGTTCGTCTCGATCGCCGGCACCCGCGTCGAGG
The DNA here is from genome assembly GCF_054050035.1 of Geodermatophilus sp. SYSU D00815. Taxonomy (NCBI): domain Bacteria; kingdom Bacillati; phylum Actinomycetota; class Actinomycetes; order Geodermatophilales; family Geodermatophilaceae; genus Geodermatophilus; species Geodermatophilus sp. SYSU D00815. The sequence goes on from NZ_JBJGYO010000013.1 coordinate 27,641, forward strand.
ACTTCGCCGAGCTGGCCGCCCGCCTGCGCGGCGTCCCGGGCGTCCTCGGCCTCGAGGTCAACATCAGCTGCCCCAACGTCGAGAGCCGCGGCGAGGTCTTCGCCTGCGACCCGGTGGCGGCGTCCGACGTCGTCCGGGCGGTGCGCGAGGCGGCCGACCCGGCCCACCCCGTCTACGCCAAGCTCAGCCCCGACGTCACCGACATCGTCGCGGTCGCGGCCTCCTGCGCCGACGCCGGCGCCGACGGGCTGTCGATGATCAACACCCTGCTCGGGCTGGTCATCGACCCCGACACGATGAAGCCGGTGCTCGGCGGGGTCACCGGCGGGCTCTCCGGCCCGGCGATCCGCCCGGTCGCGCTGCGCTGCGTCTGGCAGGTGCACCAGGCGCTGCCCGACGTGCCGATCCTCGGCATGGGCGGCATCCGCAGCGGCCTGGACGCCCTGCAGTTCGTCCTCGCCGGCGCGAGCGCGGTCAGCGTGGGGACGGCGGTGTTCAACGACCCCTCCGCCGTGGCCCGGGTGCACGCCGAGCTCGCCGACGCCCTCGCCGCGCGCGGGTTCGGCTCGCTCGCCGACGCGGTCGGGCACGCGCACCGGTGACGCCGCCGTTCGGGGCCCGCCTGGCCGAGGCCGGGGCCGCCCGCGGGCCGCTGTGCGTGGGCATCGACCCGCACGTGCTGCTGCTCGAGAGGTGGGGCCTGCCCGACAGCCCGGAGGGCCTGGCCCGGTTCACCGACGCCGTCGTCGACGCCCTCGCCGGCCACGTCGCCGTCCTCAAGCCGCAGCTGGCGTTCTACGAGCGGCACGGCTCCCGCGGCCTGGCCGTGCTGGAGGACGCCGTCCCGCGGGCCCGGGCGGCCGGGGCGCTGGTGCTGCTCGACGCCAAGCGCGGCGACATCGGCTCGACCATGGACGCCTACGCCGACTACCTGGACCCCGGGCACCCGCTGGCCGTCGACGCGATGACGGTCAACCCGTTCCTGGGCCCGGGCTCGCTGCGGCCGGCCGTCGACACCGCCCGGCGGTGCGGCGGCGGGCTGTTCGTGCTGGCCCGCACCTCCAACCCCGACGCCGGCACGCTGCAGCACGCGCTGGTGGGGGAGCGGACCACCGCGCAGGTCGTCGTCGACACCGTGCGGGCGTGGAACGCCGAGGACGGCTCCGGCTCGTTCGGCCTCGTGGTGGGCGCCACGCTGCCCGAGCTCGACGTCGACCTGGCGGGCCTCGGCGGCCCGGTCCTCGCGCCCGGGCTGGGGGCCCAGGGCGGCTCGGTGGCCGACCTGCGCCGGCTGTTCGGCCGCGACGGCGCCGTCGTCCCCACCGTCTCCCGCGACGTGCTCGCCGCCGGCCCGGACGCCGGGGCGCTGCGGGCCGCCGCCGACCGCTGGACCGACGAGCTGGCGCGGTGAGCCGCGCGCCGGCGGTGCTCCTCCCTCTCCCGCCGGCACGGACTGCCTTCTCGCCGGCGACGGCCGCGGTCGGTGGAGTGGGTCCAAAGTCCCTGCTCAGAGCCGCTGCCGGGTCACCGCGACGTCACCCATCGGCGTGTCGCGTCCGGCGTGTCGAACAGGTGCAGGGCGCAACCACTACGGAACGCAATCGTCCCGAAACGCGCTGACCTGGGGAGATGACGCAGGGTCACCGAACGGCGGAACGGCGGGTGAACGACCGGGCCCGAAATGCCGACGATCTTCGCCGCAGGGCGCGTGACCAGCGGATATGCCGGGAACTAGGTTGACCGCCGGGCCCGTACGACGGGCCCGGCACCGCAAGAAGCACCACCCGACCCGCCGGGTCCAGACCGCCGGCGACGACACGATTGGGTCGCAACCATGCCTCTCCCTTCCCTGTCCCCCGAACAACGTGCCGCCGCTCTCGAGAAGGCCGCCGCGGCCCGCAAGGCCCGCGCCGAGCTCCGCGAGCGGCTCAAGAGCAAGGGCGCCACGGTCGGTGACGTCCTCAAGCAGGGCGAGACCGACGAGGTGATCGGCAAGATGCGGGTGTCCGCCGTGCTGGAGTCCCTCCCCGGCGTGGGCAAGGCGCGGGCGGCGAAGATCATGGAGCGGCTGGAGATCTCGCCGACCCGCCGCGTGCGCGGCCTCGGCGCCAACCAGCGCAAGGCGCTGGAGGCGGAGTTCGGCGGGGACAAGGTCGCCACCTGACCCGACCCCGGGCGACGGGCGGACGAGACCGGGCGGCAGGATCGGGGCGTGGCACATGGCACCCCGGCACGGCTGACCGTGCTCTCCGGCCCCTCCGGGGTGGGCAAGGGCACCGTGATCGCGGAGGTCCGGCGCCGGCACCCCGACGTGTGGGTGTCGGTGTCGGCCACCACGCGGGCCCGCCGCGCCGGCGAGGTCGACGGCGTGCACTACCACTTCGTCGACGACGCGGAGTTCGACCGGCTGATCGCCGAGGACGGCCTGCTCGAGTGGGCCGAGTACGCAGGAAACCGCTACGGCACCCCGGTCGCCCCGGTCCGCGAACGGCTCGCGGCCGGGGCGCCGGCTCTGCTGGAGATCGAGCTGCAGGGCGCCCGCCAGGTGCGGGCCCGCGAGCCGGAGGCGCAGCTGGTCTTCCTCGCCCCGCCGTCGTGGGCGGAGCTGGTGAGCCGGCTGGCCGGTCGCGGGTCCGAGCCGGCCGCCGTCCAGGAGCGCCGGCTGGCCATCGCCCAGGCCGAGCTCGACGCCGCGGGGGAGTTCGACGTGGTGGTGGTCAACGACGACGTGGCCCGGGCCGCCGACGAGTTGGTAGGCTTGCTGACTGCGCCCGCGCCCGGTCTGTGCCGGGAGGCCGGCGCTCCCACCACCGACTGAGGAGCCTGCCCGCACGTGTCCGGAGTCGCACCCCACCCCGAGGGCATCACCAACCCGCCGATCGACGAGCTGCTCGAGCGCACCAGCAGCAAGTACGGCCTGGTGATCTTCGCCGCCAAGCGCGCGCGCCAGATCAACGCCTACTACAGCCAGCTCTCCGAGGGCCTGCTGGAGTACGTCGGCCCGCTGGTCGACACCGCTCCCCAGGAGAAGCCGCTGTCGATCGCGCTGCGCGAGATCAACGAGGGTCTCCTGACCCACACCGCGGGCGAGAACTGAGCCGCTCGCCCCAACTGATGACCGAGCACCCGGCACCCCGTGCCGGGTGCTCCGTCGTATCGGGATGATGGAGCCCATGAGCCGGATCGTGCTGGGCGTCAGCGGCGGCGTGGCCGCGTACAAGGCCGCCCTGCTGCTCCGCCAGTTCACCGAGGCGGGGCACGACGTCCGCGTCGTCCCCACCCCCGGCGCCCTGCACTTCGTCGGCGCCGCCACCTTCGAGGCGCTGTCCGGCAACCCGGTGACCACCGCGGTCTGGGACGACGTCCCCGAGGTGGCGCACGTGCGGATCGGCCAGACCGCCGACCTCGTCGTCGTCGCGCCGGCCACCGCCGACCTGCTCGCCCGCGCCGCCGCCGGTCGCGCCGACGACCTGCTCACCGCCACCCTGCTCACCGCGCACTGCCCGGTGGTGTTCGCCCCGGCGATGCACACCGAGATGTGGCTGCACCCGGCCACGCAGGACAACGTCGCCACCCTGCGCCGCCGCGGCGCGGTCGTCCTGCCGCCCGCCGTGGGCCGCCTGACCGGCCCCGACTCCGGCCCCGGCCGGCTGCCCGAGCCGGCCGACGTCGCCGCGCTCGCGCTGGTCGTCCTCGAGCACGGCGCGGACGCGCTGGCCCCCGACCTCGCCGGCCGCCGGGTCGTCGTCAGCGCCGGCGGCACCCGCGAGCCGCTGGACCCGGTGCGCTACCTCGGCAACCGCTCCTCGGGCAGGCAGGGCTGGGCCCTGGCCCGCGTCGCCGCCGCGCGCGGCGCCGAGGTGGTGCTCGTCGCCGCGAACGTCGACCTGCCGGCCCCGTTCGGGGTGCGGGTCGTGCCGGTCGGGACGGCGGAGGAGCTGCGGACGGCGGTGCTGGCCGAGGCGAAGGAGGCCGACGTCGTCGTCATGACCGCCGCCGTCGCCGACTTCCGGCCGGAGACGGTGGCCGCCACCAAGCTCAAGAAGGGCAGCGCCGACGAGCCCAGCGGCATCCCGCTGGTGCGCAATCCCGACGTCCTGGCCGAGCTGGTCGCCGAGCGGGCACCCGGCCAGGTGGTCGTCGGCTTCGCCGCCGAGACCGGGGACGCCGCCGGCGACGTGCTCGCCCACGGGCGGGCGAAGCTGGCGCGCAAGGGCTGCGACCTGCTCGTGGTCAACGACGTCTCCGCCGGTCAGGCCTTCGGCCGGCCCGACAACGCCGCCGTCGTCCTGGCCGCCGACGGCACCGCCACCGAGATCCCGCGCGGCAGCAAGGACGCCGTCGCGGCGGGCATCTGGGCCGCGATCGGCGCCCGGTCGGCCCGGCCGGCCGACGGCTGACCCGCGACCCGCGCCGCCGCGACGGTAACGTTCCGCCCGGCGGGATGCCGCCGCACCCGCCCGACGACCCAAGGAGAACCGAGTGCCACGCCGCCTCTTCACGTCCGAGTCGGTGACCGAGGGCCACCCGGACAAGATCGCCGACCAGATCAGCGACTCGATCCTCGACGCCATGCTCGAGCAGGACCCGCGCAGCCGGGTCGCGGTCGAGACCCTGATCACGACCGGGCAGGTGCACATCGCCGGCGAGGTCACCACCGCTGGCTACGTGGAGATCGCCGAGATCGTCCGGCAGACCATCCTCGGCATCGGCTACGACTCCTCGCGCAAGGGCTTCGACGGGGCCTCCTGCGGCGTGAGCGTCTCGATCGGCTCGCAGTCCCCCGACATCGCCCAGGGCGTCGACACCGCCTACGAGGCGCGCACCTCCGGCTCGGCCGAGGACGAGATCGAGCGGCAGGGTGCCGGCGACCAGGGCCTGATGTTCGGCTACGCCACCGACGAGACCCCCGAGCTGATGCCGCTGCCGATCGCGCTGGCCCACCGGCTGGCGCGCCGGCTGTCCGCGGTGCGCAAGGACGGCTCGGTGCCCTACCTGCGTCCCGACGGCAAGACCCAGGTCACCGTGGTGTACGAGGACGACCGCCCGGTCGCCGTCGACACCGTGGTCGTCTCCTCGCAGCACGCCGAGGACATCTCGATCGAGCAGCTGCTCGCCCCCGACGTGCGCGAGCTCGTCGTGGAGCCCGAGCTCGCGGCGCTGAACCTGCCCACCGACGGGTTCCGGCTGCTGGTCAACCCGACCGGCAAGTTCGTCATCGGCGGCCCCATGGGCGACGCCGGGCTGACCGGCCGCAAGATCATCGTCGACACCTACGGCGGCATGGCGCGGCACGGCGGGGGCGCCTTCTCGGGCAAGGACCCGTCGAAGGTCGACCGGTCCGGCGCCTACGCGATGCGCTGGGTGGCCAAGAACGTCGTCGCGGCCGGCCTGGCCAGGCGCTGCGAGGTGCAGGTGGCCTACGCCATCGGCGCGGCGCACCCCGTCGGGCTCTTCGTCGAGACCTTCGGCACCGGCACGGTCCCCGACGACGTGCTGGAGAAGGCGATCACCTCGGTGTTCGACCTGCGCCCCGGCGCGATCGTGCGCGACCTCGACCTGCTGCGGCCGATCTACCGGCCGACCGCGGCCTACGGGCACTTCGGCCGCACCGACGGCGACTTCCCGTGGGAGCGGGTCGACCGCGCCGAGGCGCTGCGCGCGGCCGTCGGGGCCTGAAGCGTCGGTAGCGGCGGCCAGACTGGGAGCCGATCACCGCTCCCGGCCCGAACGGAGACCCCCTGACCGCGGTCGCGACCACCGACGCCGACCCGGGCACCCGCAGCGGCCTGCGGGTCGCCCGGGTCGTCGTCGACGTGCCGCTGGCCCACCTCGACCGGCCGTTCGACTACGCGGTCCCCGACGAGCTGGCCGAGGACGTCCGCCCCGGCTGCCGGGTGCGGGTGCGCTTCGCCGGGCAGCTGGTCGACGGGTTCGTGCTCGAGCTGGGCGACACCACCGAGCACACCGGCAGGCTGGCGCCGCTGGCCAGGGTGGTCTCGGCCGAGCCGGTCCTCACCCCCGAGGTGGCCGCCCTCGCGCGCTCGATCGCCGACCGCTGGGGCGGCACGGTCACCGACGTGCTGCGGCTGGCGATCCCGCCGCGCCGGGCCTCGGCCGAGAAGCGCCCGCCGGCCGAGCCGCCGCCCGCGCCGGAGCCGCCCGACCCGGCCGGCTTCGCCCGGTACCCGACCGGGCCGATGCTCGTCGACGCGATCGCGTCCGGCGCCCCCGCCCGGGCGGTCTGGACGGCGCTGCCCGGGGAGGACTGGCCCGCCCGGCTGGCCGAGCTGTGCCGGGCGGCGCTCTCCGGCGGCCGCGGCGCGCTCGTCGTCGTCCCCGACGGCAAGGACCTCGACCGGCTGGAGGCGGCGGCCCAGCAGGTGCTGCCGAAGGGCTCCTTCGTCGTGCTGCGCGCCGACGCCGCCCCCGACACTCGCTACCGCCGGTTCCTCGAGGCCGCCCGCGGCACGGCGAAGGTGGTGCTCGGCACCCGCGCGGCGGCGCTGGCCCCGGTCGCCGACCTCGGCCTGGTGGCGATCTGGGACGACGGCGACGACCTGCACGCCGAACCGCGCGCCCCCTACGCGCACGCCCGCGACGTGCTCGTGCACCGCGCCCACCTCGCCTCGTGCGCGGCCGTGGTCGCCGCCACCGCCCGCACCGCCGAGGCGGCTCTGCTGGTCGAGTCCGGCTGGGCGCACGAGCTCGCCGCCGACCGCGCCACGCTGCGGGCGGCCGCGCCCCGGGTGCAGGCGCTGGGCGACGACGCCGAGCTCGCCCGCGACCCCGCCGCGCGCACCGCCCGGCTGCCCAGCCTCGCCCACCGGGTGGCCCGGCAGGCGCTGGCCGACGGCGCCCCCGTGCTGGTCCAGGTGCCCCGCGCCGGGTACGCGCCCGGGCTGTCGTGCGCCCGCTGCCGCGCCCCGGCGCGCTGCGCGGTCTGCTCCGGCCCCCTGGGCATCTCGGCCACCCCCGGTCCGGGCGGCTCGCGCGTGCCGGCCTGCCGGTGGTGCGCCCGCCCGGCGGCCACCTTCGACTGCCCGCACTGCCACGGCACCAAGCTGCGCGCCTCCGTCGTCGGCGCCGCCCGCACCGCCGAGGAGCTGGGCCGGGCGTTCCCGGGCGCGACCGTGCGGGTCTCCGGCCGCGGCTCCGGCGTCCTGGCCACCGTCCCCGGCGGCCCGGGGGTCGTCGTCGCCACGCCCGGCGCCGAGCCGGTCGCCGACGGCGGCTACGGGGCCGCGCTGCTGCTCGACTCGTGGGCGCTGCTCGGCCGGGCCGACCTGCGGGCCGGGGAGGAGACCCTGCGCCGCTGGATGAACGCCGCGACGCTGGTGCGCGCCGGCGGGCAGGTCGTCGTCTCCGCCGACGGCGCGCACCCCGTGGTGCAGGCCCTGGTCCGCTGGGACCCGGCGTGGCTGGCCGCGCGCGAGCTGGCCGACCGCCGCGAGCTCGGCTTCCCCCCGGTGACCCGGATGGCCGCGATCTCGGGCACCCCCGCGGCGCTGGCCGAGTTCCTCGACGCCACCCGGCTGCCCGCCGACGCCGAGCTGCTCGGCCCCGTCCCCGAGCCGCCGCGTCCGGGCCAGGAGGGCGAGCGCGAGCGCTACCTGGTGCGCGTGCCCCGCGGCGAGGGCCTGGCGCTGGCCCGGGCGCTGGCCGAGGTGCAGGGCGTGCGCAGCGCGAGGAAGGTCACAGAGCACGTGCGGGTGCAGCTCGACCCGCTCGAGCTGATGTGATGGCGCCCGTGCGGACGATCGGCCTGCTCGGCGGGATGAGCTGGGAGAGCAGCGCGCTGTACTACCGGCTGCTCAACGAGGCGGTGCGCGAGCGGCTCGGCGGGCTGCACTCGGCCCGCTGCGTGCTGCTGTCGGTGGACTTCGCCGAGATCGAGCGGCTGCAGGTGGCCGGCGACTGGGACCGGGCGGGGCAGCTGCTGGCCGCCGACGCCAAGGCCGTCGAGGCGGCCGGCGCCGACGTCGTGCTGCTGTGCACCAACACCATGCACCGGGTCGCCGACGCGCTCACCGACGTGCTGGCGGTGCCGCTGCTGCACATCGGCGACGTCACCGCCGACGCCGTGCGCGCCGCGGGGATCGGCCGCATCGGGCTGCTCGGGACGGCGTTCACGATGGAGCAGCCGTTCCTGGTCGACCGGCTGGCCGCGCACGGGCTGGAGGTGCTCGTCCCCGAGGCCGCCGACCGGGCGGAGGTGCACCGGATCATCTACGAGGAGCTCTGCCTCGGCGTCGTCCGCGAGGAGTCGCGGCAGGCCTACCGCGAGGTGGTCGACCGGCTGGCCGGCCGCGGCGCCGAGGGCGTGGTGCTGGGCTGCACCGAGATCGAGCTGCTCGTCGGCGCCGGCGACGTCGACCTGCCGGTGTTCCCGACGACGCAGCTGCACGTCGAGGCGGCGGTGGCCGCCGCGCTGGCCTAGGCAGGCGCCCGCATACCCTGGATCGGTGAGCGTCACCCCGATCCGCCTGATGGGCGACCCGGTCCTCCGCCGCAAGGCCGAACCGGTCGTCGACTTCGACGCCGAGCTGCGCCGGCTCGTCGCCGACCTGACCGACACGATGCACGCCGCCGGCGGCGCCGGCCTCGCGGCCCCGCAGATCGGCGTGGGCCTGCGGGTGTTCACCTGGTACGTCGACGGCGAGGTCGGGCACCTGGTCAACCCCGAGGTGACGCCGATCGGCGAGGAGGAGCAGGTCGACCCCGAGGGCTGCCTGTCGATCCCCGGGTTCCGCTTCGACTGCCGCCGGCACCTGTACGTCGCGGCCACCGGGTGGAACATGCACGGCGAGCCGATCCGCGTCGAGGGCTCGCACATGCTCGCCCGCGCCGTCCAGCACGAGGTCGACCACCTCGACGGCGTGCTGTTCGTCGACCGGCTCGACGCCGAGGCGCGCGAGGCCGCGCTGGCCGTGCTCCGCGACGCCGAGTGGGTCGGCGAGCAGGCGTACCTGCCGGCGGGCGAGCCTCGGCCGGTCGTCAAGGTGAGCCCGCACTGAGACTGGTCTTCGCCGGGACGCCGGCGCCCGCCGTGCCCTCGCTGGAGGCGCTGCTCGCCTCCGACCACGAGGTCGTCGCCGTCCTCACCCGGCCCGACGCCCCCGCCGGCCGCGGCCGGCGGGTGAGCCGCTCGCCGGTCGCGGAGCGGGCCGACGCGGCCGGCCTGCCCGTGCTGCAGCCGGCGTCGCCCCGGGACCCCGACTTCCGGGCGCGGCTGGCCGACCTCGCCGTCGACTGCGTGCCGGTGGTGGCCTACGGGGCGCTGATCCCGGAGGCGGCGCTGCGGATCCCGCGGCACGGCTGGGTCAACCTGCACTTCTCGGTGCTGCCGGCCTGGCGCGGCGTCGCGCCGGTGCAGCACGCGATCATGGCCGGCGACGAGGTCACCGGCGCCTCCACCTTCCTCATCGAGAAGGGCCTGGACACCGGCCCGGTGTTCGGCACGCTGACCGAGCCGATCGGCCCCCGCGACACCGCCGGCGACCTGCTCGGCCGGCTGGCGGTCAGCGGCGCCCGGCTGCTGGTCGCCACCCTCGACGGCATCGCGGCCGGTGCCCTCGAGCCGCGGCCGCAGCCGGCCGAGGGCGTGAGCCTGGCGCCGCGGATCGAGCCCGCCGACGCCCGCATCGACTGGGCGCTGCCGGCGCACGTGGTCGACCGGCGGATCCGCGGCGTCACCCCGGCGCCGGGCGCCTGGACCACCTGGCGCGGGGACCGCATGCGGGTGGGCCCGGTCGGCCTGGTCGTCGACGGCCCGCACCTGGCGCCGGGCGAGCTGCTCGTGGACTCCGGCGAGGTGTTCGTCGGCACCGGCAACGGGCCGGTGGTGCTCGAGTCCGTGCAGCCGGCCGGCAAGCGGGTGCTCCCGGCCGCCGACTGGGCCCGCGGCGCCCGCCCGGAGGCGGGGGAGCGGCTCGGATGACGCGCCCGCCCCGCCGCCCGGGCGGCGGTCCGCGGCCGGGACGGCGACCGCGCCGGCCGGCGCCCCGCCGGGAGCTCGACGGCGCCCGGCTGACCGCCTACGACGTCCTGGACGCCGTCACCTCCCGGGACGCCTACGCCAACCTGCTGCTGCCGCAGCTGCTGCGCGAGCGGCGGTTGGCGCCCCGCGACGCCGCCTTCACGACCCAGCTCGCCTACGGGGCGCTGCGCGCGCAGGGCACCCTCGACGCGGTCCTGGCCCGGCTGGTCGACCGGCCGCTGGCCGAGCTCGACCCCCGCGTGCTCGACCTGCTGCGGCTGGGCGCCTACCAGCTGGTCGACCTGCGCGTCCCGGCGCACGCCGCGGTGGACACCACCGTCGACCTCACCCGCGCGATCGTCGGCACCGGCGCCTCCGGGCTGGTCAACGCGGTGCTGCGCAAGGTCGCCGCGGGCGGCGACCGCGCCGGGTGGCTGGCCGCGATCGGGCCCACCGGCGACGAGCGCCTGGCCCTGGCTACCGACCACCCGACCTGGATCGTGCGGGCCTGGCGGGACGCCCTCGGCGGCGACGACGAGCTGGAGCCCGCACTGGCCGCCGACGACGTCGCCCCCGAGGTGCACCTCGCCGCGCGGCGGGTCGACCGCGACGAGCTGGCCCGCCAGGCCGACGGCGAGCCGGGGCCGTGGTCGCCGTTCGCCGTCCGGCTGCACGGCGGCGACCCGGGCCGCCTGGCGGCGGTCCGCGAGGGCACCGCCGCCGTGCAGGACGAGGGCAGCCAGCTCGCCGCCCTGGCGCTGACCCGCGTGGCGGTCGACGGCCCCGACGCCGCGTGGCTGGACATGTGCGCCGGCCCGGGCGGCAAGGCCGGGCTGCTCGCCGCCGTCCGCCCGCCGGGCGTGCGGCTGACCGCGGCCGACCGCGCGCCGCACCGGGCGGAGCTGGTCCGCCGCGCCCTGGCCGGCGAGGACGACGTCGAGGTGCTCGTCGCCGACGGCCGGCAGCCGCCGTGGGCCGAGGCGTCCTTCGACCGGGTCCTGCTCGACGCCCCCTGCACCGGGCTGGGCGCGCTGCGGCGGCGGCCGGAGGTGCGCTGGCGCCGCACGCCCGACGACGTCCCCCCGCTGGCGGGGCTGCAGGCCGAGCTGCTGGCCGGCGCGCTGCGGTCGGTGCGCCCGGGCGGCGTGGTCGCCTACGTGACCTGCTCGCCGCACACGGCGGAGACCGCCGCCGTCGTCGACGCCGCCGCCGGGCGGGACGACGTCGAGGTGCTGCCGGTGGCCCCGCTGTTCCCCGAGGTCCCCGGGCTCGCCCGCGGGCGCTACGCGCAGCTGTGGCCGCACCGGCACGGCACCGACGCGATGTTCATGGCGCTGCTCCGCCGCACCCCCTGACCGCGCGGCGGGGCGCTACCGTGCGCGCCATGCCCTGGCTGCCCGAGGGGTGGGACCACCCCCTCCGCGTCGACCTGCCCACCGGCGAGCACCTGCGCCCGATGAGCGACGCCGACACCGACATCGACCACCCGGCGGTGATGGGCTCGCGCAAGCGGCTGTGGGCCCTCTACGGCGAGGCGTGGGGCTGGCCGCCGGAGACCATGACCGTCGAGCAGGACCGCGAGGACCTCGCCCGGCACGCGCGCGAGATCGCCGCGCACGAGAGCTTCCTGTACGGGCTGTTCCCCGACGACGAGTCGGAGCTGCTGGGCTGCGTCTACGTCGACCCGCCGGAGAAGGCCGGCGACGCCGACGCCGAGGTGTCGTGGTGGGTGGTGGACCGGCTGGTCGGCAGCGACACCGAGCGCGCGCTCGACGAACTCGTGCCGGCGTGGCTGGCCCGCGACTGGCCGCTGCGCGCCCCGCGCTACGTCGGCCGCGACCTCACCTGGGCGGAGTGGATCGCCCTGCCCGACCGCGACTGAACCGTCGGCCGGCCCGCGCCGTGGAGCGGGGTGAGCCCGAGCGAGGGAGGCGCCCGTGAGGGGAGGCCGGGGGAGCCGGATCCGCGGCCCCACCGCCGACGAGGAGGCCGACCTGCGCCGGCTGTGGGACGAGCACGCCGGCCCGCTGCTGGCGTTCGTGCTCCGGCTGACCGGCGGTGACCGCGGCCGGGCGGAGGACGTCGTCCAGGAGACCCTCCTGCAGGCCTGGCGGCACCCCGAGGTGCTCGACCCCGCCCGTGGCCCGGCGCGGCCCTGGCTGCTCACCGTGGCCCGCCGGGTGGCGATCGACCACTACCGGGCGCGGCGGGCGCGGCCCTCGGAGGTGGGCGACGAGGATCTGGCCGAGCTGCCGGTCGGGGACGGCATCGACGAGGCGCTGGAGCGCTGGCTGGTCGCGGACGCGCTGGCCTCGCTGGCGCCGCTGCACCGGGAGGCGCTGCTGCACACCTACTACGCGGGTCGTACCGTCTCCGAAGCGGCGACCGCCCTCGGCATCCCGGTGGGGACGGTGAAGTCGCGGGTCTTCTACGGCCTGCGGGCGCTGCGGCTGGCCCTCGAGGAACGGGGGGTGACGGCGTGAGGTGCGACCACGAGCAGTCGGTCGGGGCCTACGTCCTCGACGCCCTCGAACTGGACGAGCAGCTGCGCATGGCGCAGCACGTGCAGGAGTGCCCGGTGTGCGGTCCGGCCGCTCGCGAGCTCGAGGGGCTGCCCCGGCTGCTGGCCGGCGTGCAGGAACCCGGTGAGCCACCCCCGGCGCTGGCGCCCAGCGAGGCGGCCTACGAGCGGCTGCGCCGCATCGTCGCGGCCGAGGCGGCGTCGGGGCCGGGGGGCGGCCGGCGGTGGCTGTGGGCGGCCGTGGCGGCCGTTCTCCTCCTCCTGGGCGGGGGGACGGCGGCCGTCGTCCTCGCCTCGCCGCAGGAGCCGGCGGTGGCCTCGGCGCAGGACGGCGGGCTGTGGGCGTCGACGACGTACGAGGAGGCCGGCGGCGGCACCCGGTACGAGCTCGAGGTCGGCGGGCTGTCGCCGGGGCAGACGTGCGAGTTCGCCGTCGTCGACGACGCGGGGCAGGTGAGGCCGATCGCCGACTGGACGGTGACCCACTCCGGCGCGCACAGCTGGGACGGCTGGTTCGACGTCGAACCGGCCCACCTCGTCCTCTTCCTGCTCCGGGACGGCGCCGGGGAGACCCTGCTCCGGATGCCCGCCTGACGCGCACCCACCGCCCGGCGACCGGCCCCGGCGGCGCCGGGCCGCCGGGGGCTCAGCGCCACTGCGGCGGGCTGGTGCGCCGCCGCGGGGCGCCGTCCCACTCCGCCAGGGGCGCGCTCTGCCACCACCAGTCCGCGCCCGCCGGCGGGACGTCGCCGAGCGGCGCGCGGCCCGTCGCCTGCAGCAGCCGCGCCCAGCCCTCGCCCGGCGGGGTCCACGGCAGCACGCGGTCGACCACGGCGGCGGCCAGCTCCGCCAGGACGGCGTCGTCGGGGTCCGGCCCGCACGCCTCCCGCGTGTGCACCAGCAGCTCGGTGCAGGCCATCCCCACCCAGCCGGTGCGGTCGGCGGAGCCCGAGGGGTGGAAGGCGCGCTCGCCGTCGGCCATGCCGTCGAGCAGCCGGGCGAGCTTGTCCGCCGAGAGGGCGAGCTGGGCGGCCAGCTCCGCGCGGCCGGCCCCGGGGTCGCCGTCCCGCGGCGGGGCGAGCCGCGAGGTGGCGCGCGTGCCGACGTACGCCGCGTAGAGCTCCATCGTGTCGACGAGGTGGTCGAGCGTGCGCCGGGCCGTCCAGTCGGGGGCCGGCCGCTCGAAGTCGGCCTCGGGCAGCAGCGCGAAGCGGCGCCCGGCCCAGGCCGCGGCGGTGCGCAGGTCGTCGGGGGTCAGCACGCCTCAGCCCGGGCCCACCGTGTCGGCGCGGCGCAGCGCCCCCGCCTGCGCGCGGTAGCGGGCGGCGGTGCGCACCAGGTGCTCGCAGACCGCCTGGCACAGCCACGCGGCGGGGCCGGCGGCCGCCACGAGCGGTGCCGGCGGCTCGACCGCCAGCCCGCGGTCGCGGTCGAGCAGGCCGCTCGCCGCCGCGACGGCGGTCACGCAGGCGTCCTGCGGTGCCCACCCCTCGCCCGGGCGGCCCGGGTCGCGGGCCAGGTCGTCGTCCCGGCCCGGCGCCTCGTACCGGTCCCGGCGCAAGCGCAGCCGGCGCCGGTGCCACCGGCCCGAGGCCTCGCCGGCCGCCACCAGGTCGCGCAGGCCGATCCGCCGCTCGTCGAGCCAGTCGTCCAGCGACCGCTCGGGTTCGACGCCGATCGCGGCGAGCAGCCGGTCGGCCGGGGGGAACCCGGTGGGGGTCCCGTCGACGACGACGCTGTCGGGCGTGTGTTCGAGCCGGCCGGCGAGCGCGAGGTCGAGCAGCAGCCCGGCGCGGACGGCGGGACCGCAGATGGCCCAGTCCGCCACCCGGCCGCGGCGGTCGAGGCACAGCGCGGCCACGCGGGCGGCGACCCCGCCGCTGAGCTGCCCGTCGTCCACGGCCGCAGGCTAGGGCAGGCGGTGATCACGCCGCACCTAGACTCGGCAGCCGTGTCCCGTGCCCCGCTGATCGCGCCGAGCCTGCTCTCGTCCGACTTCGCCCGCCTGGCGGAGGAGGCGCAGCGGGTCGCCGACGCCGACTGGCTGCACGTGGACGTCATGGACAACCACTTCGTCCCCAACCTGACCCTCGGGCTGCCGGTCGTGCAGGCGATCCAGAAGGTCAGCCCGGTGCCGCTGGACTGCCACCTCATGATCGAGGCGCCCGAGCGCTGGGCCCCGGGCTACGCCGAGGCGGGCGCCCGCAACGTGACCGTGCACGCCGAGGCGGTCACCGGCGACCCGCGGGCCGTCGCCCGGGACCTGCGGGCGGCGGGCGCGCTCGCGGGCCTGGCGATCAAGCCCGGCACGCCGCTGGACGACGTGCTCGACGTGCTGCCCGACTTCGACACCCTGCTGGTGATGACCGTCGAGCCAGGCTTCGGCGGCCAGGAGTTCAGGGCCGAGGTGCTGCCCAAGGTGCGCCGCGCCCGCGAGCTGGTGCGCAGCGGGCACCTGCAGCTGTTCGTCGAGGTCGACGGCGGCATCAACGCCGACACCGTCGAGCAGGCCGCCGAGGCCGGCGCCGACGTCTTCGTCGCCGGCTCCGCCGTCTACGGCGCCGAGGACCCGGCGAAGGCGATCGCCGCGCTGCGCGCGCGGGCGAGCGCGGCGTCCCGCGGCTGAGCGTGGAGATCTCGGCGGCCGAGCGGGCCGCGATGGCCCGGGCCCGGGAGCTGGGCGCCGGCGTGCTGGGCACCACGAGCCCGAACCCGCCGGTCGGCGCGGTCGTCCTCGACACCGGCGGCGCGGTCGTGGGGGAGGGGGCGACCGCCCCGCCCGGCGGCCCGCACGCCGAGGTGACGGCGCTGGCGCGGGCCGACGAGCGGGCGCGGGGCGGCACCGCTGTGGTCACCCTCGAGCCGTGCGCGCACACCGGCCGCACCGGCCCCTGCGCCGACGCCCTGCTGGCCGCCGGCATCGCCCGCGTCGTCGTCGCCGTCCCCGAGCCGACCGAGCTGGCCGTGGGCGGCGCGGCGCGGCTGCGCGCCGCCGGCGTCGACGTCGTGATGCCGGTCGAGCGGGCCGAGGCCGAGGACGGCGCGCTCGCCTCCTGGCTCACCGGCGTCCGCGAGCATCGGCCCCGGGTGGTGTGGAAGGTCGGCGCCACCCTCGACGGCCGCGTGGCCGCCGCCGACGGCACCAGCCGCTGGATCACCGGACCCGAGGCCCGCGCCGAGGTGCACCGCATCCGGGCCGGCTGCGACGCCGTCGTCGTGGGCGCCGGCACCGCGCTCACCGACGACCCGCAGCTGACCGTGCGCGACCGGTCCGGGCGCCCCACCGAGCGGCAGCCGCTGCGCGTGGTCGTGGACCGCCGCGGCCGGCTGCCGCGCACCGCGCGGGTCCTCGACGACGCCGCGCCCACGCTGGTGACCACCGCGGCGACCCCGCGCGCGGTGCTCGACGAGCTGTTCGCCCGCGACGTGCGGCGCGTGCTGCTCGAGGGCGGCCCCACGCTCGCCGCGGCGTTCCTCCGCGACGGGCTGGTCGACGAGGTCGTCGTCCACCTGGCGCCGGTGCTCCTGGGCGCCGGCCCCTCGCTGGTGGGCGACCTGGGAATCGGCACGCTGGCCGACGCGCTGTCCCTGGAGGTCGTCGACGTCACCCCACTGGGCGGGGACGTGCAACTGCGGCTGCGCCCCACCCGGCACACTGGGGACGGCGCGCGCGCGAACGGGAGGCAGTGACGTGTTCACCGGCATCGTCGAGGAGGTCGGCACCCTGCTGGTCCGCGAGGACCAGGCGGAGGCCGCCCGCCTGCTCATCCGGGGCCGCACGGTCCTGGAGGGCGTCGCGCTCGGCGACTCGATCGCGGTGAACGGCGTCTGCCTCACCGTCACCGACGTGCGGCCCGACGACGCCGACCCCGCGAGCGGGCAGTTCGTCTGGGGTACCGACGTCATGGCCGAGACGCTGTCCCGCAGCAGCCTCGGCGCGCTCACCGCCGGTGACCCGGTCAACCTCGAGCGGGCCGTCACGGCGCACACCCGCCTCGGCGGCCACCTGGTGCAGGGGCACGTCGACGGCGTCGGCGCCGTCGTCAGCCGCACCCCCAGCGAGCACTGGGAGGTCGTGCGGATCGCCCTGCCGCCGCAGCTCGCCCGCTACGTCGTCGAGAAGGGCTCGATCGCCGTCGACGGCGTGTCCCTCACCGTCAGCGCGGTCAGCTCCGCGACCGACCCCGAGCCCTGGTTCGAGGTCAGCCTCATCCCCACCACCCTGCGCGAGACCACGCTCGGCATCCGCGCCCCGGGGGACCCGGTCAACCTGGAGGTCGACGTGATCGCCAAGTACGTGGAACGACTGCTGGAGGGACGCCGGTGAGCGCGCCCGTCACGCGGCTCGACTCGATCGAGGACGCCCTCGCGGCGATCAAGAGCGGCAAGCCCGTCGTCGTCATCGACGACGAGGACCGCGAGAACGAGGGCGACCTGATCTTCGCCTCCGAGCTGGCCACCCCCGAGCTCGTGGCCTTCATGGTCCGCTACACGTCGGGCTACATCTGCGTGGCGCTCACCGAGGCCGACGCCGACCGGCTGGACCTGCCGCCGATGTTCCGGGTCAACCAGGACCGCCGCGGCACCGCCTACACCGTCACCGTCGACGCCCGCGAGGGCGTGAGCACCGGCATCTCCGCGTCCGACCGCGCGCACACGATCCGGCTGCTGGCCGACGCCTCCACCTCCTCGGCGGAGCTGTCGCGCCCGGGGCACATCGTGCCGCTGCGGGCCAAGGACGGCGGCGTGCTGCGCCGGCCGGGGCACACCGAGGCCGCCGTCGACCTCGCCGTCCTCGCCGGGCTGCGGCCCTCCGGCACGCTGTGCGAGCTGGTCAGCGAGAAGGACCCCACCGGCATGGCCCGCGGCGAGGAGCTGCGCGTCTTCGCCGACGAGCACGACCTGTGCCTGATCTCGATCGCCGACCTGATCGCCTACCGCAAGCGCTTCGACAAGCTCGTCGAGCGGGTCGCCGAGGCCACGGTGCCGCTGGCGCCGGGCACCTTCCGGGCCGTCGGCTACGCCAGCTCCTACGACGACCGCGAGCACGTTGCGTTCGTGATGGGCGACATCGGCGACGGCGAGGACGTGCTGGTGCGGGTGCACTCCGAGTGCCTCACCGGCGACGTGTTCGGCTCGCTGCGCTGCGACTGCGGCCCGCAGCTGCAGGCGGCGCTGGAGGCGGTGGCGCAGGAGGGCCGCGGCATCGTGCTCTACATCCGCGGGCACGAGGGCCGGGGGATCGGCCTGCTGCACAAGCTGCAGGCCTACCAGCTCCAGGACGCCGGGGTGGACACCGTCGACGCCAACCTCGACCTCGGCCTGCCCGCCGACGCCCGCGACTACGGCACCGGCGCGCAGATCCTGGTCGACCTCGGCGTGCACACGATGCGGCTGCTCACCAACAACCCCGCCAAGCGGGCCGGGCTGGAGGGCTACGGCCTCAAGATCGTCGGCCGGGTGCCGCTGCCCAGCCACGTCACGGAGCAGAACCTGGCCTACCTGCGCACCAAGCGCGACCGCATGGGGCACCTGCTCGACATCATCGAGCCCGAGACCGAGGCCGGCCCGGCCGACACCGTCCCCGGCACCGACGTGCCGCTCGGCCGGCGGGAGCAGCAGCTGTGAGCGGTCAGGGAGCACCCGAGGCGCGGCCGGTCGACGCCGCGGGGCTGACCCTCGGCGTCGTGGCCACCACCTGGCACGCCGAGATCACCGGCGCGCTGCTCGACCGCGCCCTGGCCGCGGCCGCGGCCTGCGGCGTCGCCGAGCCGACCGTCGTGCGCGTCCCCGGGGCGGTGGAGCTGCCCGTCGTCGCGCAGGCGCTGTGCGAACGGCACGACGCCGTCGTGGCCCTCGGCGTGGTCGTCCGCGGCGGCACCCCGCACTTCGAGTACGTCTGCGACGCGGTCACCGCCGGGCTGACCCGCGTGGCGCTCGACGCCGGCAAGCCGGTCGGCAACGGCGTCCTGACCACCAACGACGAGCAGCAGGCCCGCGACCGGGCCGGGCTGCCCGGCTCCGCCGAGGACAAGGGCTGGGAGGCCACCATCGCCGCGCTGCAGACCGCGCTCGTGCTCCGCGACCTGCGCACCCCGGCGCGGCCGACCGGCTTCCGGGTCACCCCGGCCGGGGACGGCCGCGCGTGAAGACCTTCGACGAGCTGTTCGCCGAGCTGGCCGGCAAGGTCGCCGCCGGGGACCCGGCTTCGGGCACCGTCGCCGCCGTCCGCGACGGCGTGCACGCCGCCGGCAAGAAGGTGGTCGAGGAGGCCGCCGAGTCGTGGATGGCCGCCGAGCACGAGTCGCTCGACCGGACCGCGGAGGAGATCAGCCAGCTCCTCTACCGGGTGCAGGTGCTCATGCTGGCGCGGGGGCTGACCCTGGCCGACGTCTACGCTCACCTCTGACGAAGGACCCCGCTGCCCCCACCGCTCGCAAGCTCGCGGCGGGCCCCTGCAGCGGGGCCGTTCCATTCCGTCCCTAAGGAGCCCTCCAGTGCTGCGCATCGCCGTGCCCAACAAGGGCGTCCTCAGCGAGCCCGCGGCGGAGATGCTCGCCGAGAGCGGCTACCGGCAGCGGCGCAGCACCAAGGACCTCGCCGTCTACGACCCCGAGAGCGACACCGAGTTCTTCTACCTGCGGCCACGCGACATCGCCGTCTACGTCGCCTCGGGCACGCTCGACGTCGGCATCACCGGCCGCGACATGCTCATGGAGACCGCGCCGCCGGACGGCGAGGGCCCCACCGCGGTGGAGGTCATGCCGCTGGGCTTCGGCCGCTCGTCGTTCCGCTTCGCCGTCCCGGTGGAGAGCGGCATCGAGAAGGTCGAGCAGCTGACCGGCAAGCGGATCGCCACGGCCTACCCGGTGCTGCTGCAGCGCTTCCTCGCCGCCGAGGGGATCGGCGCCGCCGTCGTCAAGCTCGACGGCGCGGTGGAGACCGCCTGCCGGCTCGGCGTGGCCGACGCCGTCTGCGACGTCGTCGAGACCGGGACGACGCTGCGCGCGGCCGGGCTGCAGACCATCGGCGAGCCGGTGCTCACCAGCGAGGCGATCCTGGTGCGCCGCGAGGGCGCCGAGGAGATCCCGGCCGTGGCCCAGCTGCGCCGGCGGCTGCGCGGTGTCCTGGTGGCCCGGCAGTACGTGATGCTCGACTACGACTGCCCCAACGACATCCTGGCGGAGGCCACCGCGATCACGCCGGGCCTGGAGGGGCCGACGGTCAGCCCGCTGCAGACGCCGGGCTGGTCGGCGGTGCGGGCCATGGTGCCGCAGGGCGACACCAACCGGGTGATGGACGAGCTGTGGGAGCTCGGCGCCCGCGCCATCCTCGTCACGAAGATCCACGCCTCCCGCATCTGAGGTGCGGCCGGCGACCACACCGCGCGGGTGATCGGTCCCGGAACGGCGACGGCCCCCCGGCCGCGGGGGTCGAGGGGCCGCGGCCGACGGGCTCAGCGGTTGCGAGCGGTGCGGTCCACGAGGTCGATCGCGGTGCACAGGCCCAGCGCCATCGCGCGGCCGCTGGTCGAGCCGGTGGCCAGCAGGCCGGCGATCGCCGGGCCCAGCGGCCGCTCGCCGACCAGCCCCTGCAGGACGGCGGCGTACTCGCCGCTGACCCGCCCCGCGGCGGCGTGCCGCAGCAGCGCCCGCGACAGGTCGGTGGTCCGGCCGGCGGCCAGCGAGTACACACCGGCGGCGAAGCGCTCGGCGGCCGGGTGACCGAGGAGCACCAGGCCGGCCATCGTGCCCGCCATGACGTCGTCGCCGGCCGGGGTCAGGCCCGGGCCGAGGCCGATCAGCCGGGCCGCGGTGCGCAGCGCCGCGTCGAGGTCGGCCCGGCGGACGGCGCCGCGCAGCGCGGCCAGCGGGCCGCCGGGGCCGGTGGGCAGGCCGGGGAGGGTGAAGGCGCTGTGCGGCACGCCCTCGCCGTAGAGCGCGTTGCGCAGCTGGCGCACGCCCTCGGGCAGCAGCGCCGGGCGGGGGTGCGGCAGCCGGGGCCGGGGGTCCCACCAGGCGGCCGCGCTGACGGCCAGGTCGCCCACGACGATCCGCCCGCCGCCCACCTCGGCCGGCGCCCCGGTGGGCAGCGCGACCAGGGGCCGGCCGTTGCTCGGGCGGAAGAGCACGCAGCCCAGCGGCAGCCGGGCGGCGTCGCTGGTGAGCACGCCGACGACGTCGCCGCCGCGATCGGTCTGCACCTGCAGGTAGACGGCCGCCGGGAGGCTCATCAGCACGCGGGCGGGGCGCACCGGGCCGCGCAGCAGCTCGGCGACGCCGGTGCTCGCGGAGGCCGGGACGGCGGTGGCGGCGCGGGCGGGGACGGCGGTGCGGGCGGCGGCCTGGGCGGACTCGCGGGGGAGGGGGATCAGGGGGACGCCGGCGCGGGCGGCGCGTCCGCGGGGCGGCGCCTCCGACTGCGCGCGGCGGCCACCGGGGCCTGGGAGATCGTCGATGGTGCGCATGGCGGCCCTTCCGGCGGAGACGTCGACGGAGGCACCGTGCTGTCGGCCCCCGCCCCGGCTCGCCGCACCCCGACGGAAGGGGTGGCTCTCACCACTCCGGGTGACGGCCTACCATCCAGCGGGTTGCGGTGAGCCAGGTCTCGAACCTATGCGGCGCGTCGCGCGGCCACGTATGGCGGATCTCGCCAAGAATGGCAGGAGGCGACCGGGCACTCCTGACAGCAACGCGGGATGTGGCAGTCTGGTTGGCAACTGAAGGGGGATGACCCGTGACTCAGGGTGATTCGTCACTCGCGGCTGCCACGCAGCGTAGTGCTTCCAGTGCATTCCGTCGCAACCAGCAGGCCGCGCGCGCCACCTTCCCACAGCCGTTCACCGAGCGCACCTCCTGGCACGACCGGATGGTGCTCACGCTGGCCGAGGCGCTGCGGCTGCCCGCGCTGACCGGGGCCGCGGTGGTGGCGGGCGCCGAGGGGCTGGACCGCACGGTGCGGCACATGGTGGTCGACGACCCCGCCGACCCGCTGGCCGTCGCCGCCCCGGACGTCGTCGTCGTCCTCGGCGCCCGGCTGCCCCCGGCCGACCCGGCGAACTGCCGGGCGCTGGTCGAGCGGCTGGTCTCCATGGGCACCGCCGCGCTCGCCTTCCGCCGGGCCGAGGGCCCGCCGCCGGTGCCCGGCGAGGTGCTGGCCGAGGCCGACCGCCGCGGCTTCCCGGTGCTGGCGCTGCCGGCGAGCGTGCGCATGGACGAGGTCCTCTCCGAGGTCCTCGGCGCGGTGGTCAGCAAGCAGAGCGAGGCGCTGTCGCTGACCTCGCGGATGCACAACCAGTTCATCGACGTCGCGCTGACCGGCGGCGGGCTGGCGGAGGTGACCGACCAGCTCTCCGGCTTCCTGGAGGGCGCCGCCGTCCTGGGCCTGGGTCCCGACCGCGAGATCGTCACCAGCGCCGGCCCGCCCGAGGACGTCGCCGAGATCAGCGACTGGCTCTGGCTGCTCGACGCCGCCGCCGACGACGCGCTGGCCGAGCTGGCCCCGGCGCGCCGGCTCTCCGGCGTGCGCGCCGACCAGAGCGTCGTCACCCCGGCCGACGTGCTGGCCGACGCCGACCTGAACCCGGCCGACGGCATCCTGCTCGTGCCCGGGCACCACGAGCTGCCCGGCGGGGTGGGCGAGTACGCCGTCGCCCCGGTCATGGCCGGCGACCAGCGGCACGGCTGGCTGGTCGCGGTGCACCGCACCGGGCCGCTGATGGTCGGCGCCGGGGGCGTGCTCGAGCAGGCCGCGATGGTGTCGGCGCTGTCGGTCATCCGCCAGCAGGCCGTGCACTCGGTGGAGCTGCGCTTCCAGGGCGACCTGGTGCGCCGGCTGGTCGGCGGCTCGCTGCGGCACACCGAGCGGGCGCTGGCGCAGACCCGGTCCTTCGGCTGGCGGCTCGACGGGCCCGTCGTCGTCCTGGTCTCGGCCACCGAGACCGTCGCCGACCCGCAGGCCGACCCCACCCGCGCGCTCGACGTCCTCGACCGGCTGGCCGACGGGTGGCGGGCCGCGCTCGAGGGCGAGGTCGCCGGCGCCGCCGTCGCGGGGCTGTCGACCGAGATCGTCACGGTGCTGCCGCTCGACGGGCGCAGCCCGGAGGACATCTCCTCGCTCGTCTCGGCGGTGACCTCGCGGGTGAACGCCCGGCTGCGCCGGGTCGGCCGCGTGCTGGGCACCGGCATCGGCCGGCCGGCGGCGAACATCACCGGCCTCGGCGACGCCTACCAGCAGGCGCAGCGGGCGCTGTCGGTCGGCCAGGAGATCCACGGGGTCTCGGCGGTCACGCACTTCGACCAGCTCGGGGTCTTCCGGCTGCTCTCGCTCATCCCCGACAGCACCGAGCTGCGCTCCTACGTCGACGAGGTGCTCGGCCCCCTGGCCGACAGCGGCGACCCCGACTCCGCCGACCTGCGCGAGACGCTGCGGGTGCTGCTGGAGACCAACCTCAACGTGGCGGAGTCGGCCCGGCGGCTGCACTTCCACTACAACACGATGCGGTACCGGATCGGGAAGCTGGAGCGGCTGCTCGGGCCCTTCACCACCGACCCGACGCTGCGGCTGAACCTGCTGCTGGCACTGCACGCCGCCCGCATGCGCGGGCTGGACCAGCCGCACCGGCCGCCGATCGAGTCGGTGCCGGCGGCGGTCATGCCGGACGACGGGCTCGACGCGCTGATCTGAGGCGCGGAGGAGGGCGCATGAGCGAACAGGTGGACGCGCTCATCGCGCGCATGTCTGCGCTGCTGGCCGAGCTCACGGCCGGCCGCGACCCGGCGCGGTTCTTCCTCGGCACGTACCTGCGCGTCACCGAGGCGGTCCGGGCCGCGCTGGACGACGGCCGGTTCGAGGACCCGGCCTGGCTGGCCGAGTGGGACACCGACTTCGCCGGCTTCTACCTCGACGCGCTCGAGGCCCACCGCCGCGACCCGGCCTCCCCGCCGGCCCCCTGGCGGCTGGCCTTCGGCGCCCGGGCGCAGCTGCGGCCGGAGGCGCACGTGCTCCTCGGCGTCAACGCGCACATCAACAACGACCTGCCGCAGTCGCTGGCGCGGGTGATCCCCCCGGCCCACTTCGGCGACCCCGCCGTCCTGGCCCGGCGGGAGCGCGACCACCGGCGGATCGACGGCGTGCTGGCCTCCCGCGTGGGCGCCGAGGACCTCGAGCTGCGCCGGGCCGGTGACCCGCGCACGTGGTTGGACCACCTGCTCACCCCGGTGAACCGCCTGGCCACCCGGCTGTTCCTGACCGAGGCCCGGCAGAAGGTGTGGGCCAACGCCGTCGCGCTCGACCGGGCACGGGCCGAGGGCGACGACGCGTACCGGCGGCGGGTCGCGGAGCTCGAGCGCCTCAGCGCCGCGCGCGTGGCCGACCTCCTGCGGCCGGGGCCGGTGCTGGTGCGCCTGGCCGTGCACGGCTTCGGCGTCACCCTGCCGCCCGGCTGACCGGGCGCCTCGGGCAGGCTGGCGGCATGACCGACCCCGCCCGCCCCCTGTCCGGCACGGTCGCGCTGGTCACCGGCGCCTCGTCCGGGATCGGCGAGGCCACCGCCGTCGCGCTCGCCGACGCCGGGGCCGCCGTCGCGATCGGCGCCCGCCGCCGGGACCGGCTGGACGGCCTCGCCGCGCGCCTGGCCGACCGCGGCGCCCGCGTGCTGCCCCTCGACCTCGACGTCACCGACGAGCAGGCCTGCCGCGACGCCGTGGCGGCCACCCGGGCCGAGCTCGGCGGGCTCGACGTCCTGGTCAACAACGCCGGGGTGATGCTGCTCGGCACCATCGTCGGCGCCGACCCCGAGGACTGGCGCCGGATGATCTCCACCAACGTGATGGGCGTCCTCTACATGACCGCGGCGGCGATCGAGGGGATGGTCGAGCAGGGCTCCGGCGACGTCGTGAACGTCTCCAGCGTCGCCGGCCGCACCGCCCGCAAGGGGGCCGGCGTCTACAACGCCAGCAAGTGGGCGGTCAACGCCTTCAGCGAGTCGCTGCGGCAGGAGGTGACCGCGCGCGGCGTGCGGGTGTCGCTGGTCGAGCCGGGCGCGGTCGACACCGAGCTGCGCACGCACATCACCCAGCCCGGGGCCCGCGCCGACTCGGAGCGGTACGCCGAGGGCATGCGCCAGCTGCTCGCCGAGGACGTCGCCCGCGCCGTGCTGTACGTGGTCACCCAGCCGCCGCACGTGGCGGTGAACGAGGTGCTGGTGCGGCCCACCGACCAGGAGCGGTAGCGGCTCAGTCCACCGGCGGGACGGGGGTGCGGACGGCGTAGAGGACGTCGTCGCGCTCGTGCACGAAGCCGAGGCGCGCGGCGACCGCCCGGCTGGCCAGGTTGTCGGGGCTGGTCGTCCACGTGGGCCGGCGCCCCCGGGCGCGGATGTCGCCGACCAGCGCCGCGACGCAGGCCCGCGACAGCCCGCGGCCGCGGGAGCCGCGCTCGGTCACCACGCCGATGTCCTCGTGGCGCTGCCCGACGAAGAAGGAGCAGGCCACCGCCACCGGCCGCGCGCCGTCGAAGGCGGCCCACGCGTGCCCGGAGGCGGCCAGGCCGGCGGCGCCGTCCCACGTCTCGCCGATCCAGGCGATCGACGGGTCCAGCCCCTCCAGCGCCGCCGCGTCCCCGGCCCCCAGGCGGCGGACCGCGGCCGCCGGCGCGGGCACGCCGACCGACTCCGGCAGGACGGCGACGAGCCGGTCCCAGACGACGAGGCCGGGGTCGACCTCGCGCAGCACCGGCAACCACTCCGGCGGCGCCTCCACCAGCCCCCGCAGCTTGGGCAGCACCCGGGGCAGGCCGCGGACCGCGACGTTGTCGCCCGGCAGCTCGGCCAGCGCGGTGGACGGCCCGGGCCAGCGGTCGGCGGCGCAGCGGCCCACGCCGGAACAGAGCACGTGCTGGTGGATCAGCGGGCCGGGGCGCTCGGGCGCGAAGAACCCCGCCACCGCACCGGCGTCCACCACGATCATCGCCGCGAGGCTATCCGGCCCACCCGGGTCTCCGTACACTCCTCGGTCACCACGCCGCTGCGTACCCGCGGGAGGTGGGCCGGTGGTCGGACCGCCCCCCGGCGCGGCCGAGGGCGCCAGGCTGATCCCGACACCGGACCAGCGGCTGCGCGTCTTCGTGTCGTCGACGATGGTCGAGCTGGCCGAGGAGCGGATCGCCGTCCGGGAGGCGGTGAGCCGGCTGCGGCTGATCCCCGTGCTGTTCGAGCTGGGCGCCCGCACCCACCCGCCGCGCAACCTGTACCGCTCCTACCTGGCCCAGAGCGACGTCTTCGTCGGCATCTACGGGGAGCGCTACGGCTGGGTGGCCCCCGGGATGGAGATCTCCGGGCTGGAGGACGAGTACGAGCTGTCGGCCGGCATGCCCCGGCTGCTCTACGTGCGGCGCTCGGCGCCCGGCCGCGAGCCGCGGCTGCAGGAGCTCATCGACCGCATGCAGGCCGAGGGCGACACCTCCACCACGTTCTACGACGACGCCGCCCAGCTCGGCGACCTCGTGTCCGACGACCTCGCCGTCCTGCTCTCCGAGCGGTTCGCCCGGCCGCGCCCGCCGCCGGGGCTGGCCCCCGCCTGGCTGCCGACGCCGGCCGCGCCGCTGGTCGGCCGGCACGACGAGCTGGCGCTGGTCACCGGCCTGCTGCGCGACCCCACCGTCCGGCTGGTCACGCTGACCGGCCCCGGGGGCACGGGGAAGACGCGGCTGGCGCTCGAGGCCGCCGAGGTGCTCACCGCCGAGCGGGACGCCGTCTGGTGGGTGGACCTGTCGCCGGTCCGGGACGCCGCCGAGGTCCCGGGCGCGGTCGCGGCGGCGGTGGGCGTGCCGGCCGAGGGCGTCCGCTCGGCCCTGGACCTGGTCGCCGACCGGCTGGCGGGGCGGGCCGTGCTGCTCGTCGTCGACAACGCCGAGCACGTCGCCGGGGCGGCGCCCGAGCTCGGCCGCCTGCTCAGCCGGTGCCCGCGGACGCAGCTGCTGGTGACCAGCCGCAGCCTGCTGGGCCTGCGCGGCGAGCACGACGTCCCGCTCGGCCCGCTGCCCGTGCCGGCCGCCGGCGAGCGGCGGTACGAGGCGGTGACGGCGGCGCCGGCCGTGCAGCTGTTCTCCGCCCGGGCACGCCGCGCCGACCCGTCGTTCACGGTCACCGAGACGACCGCCCCGGCGGTGGCCGAGGTCGTCCGCCGGCTCGACGGGCTGCCCCTGGCCCTGGAGCTGGCCGCCGCGCGGGTGCGCACGATGCCGCCCGCGGTGCTGCTGCGCCGGCTGTCGGCCGCGCTGGACCCGGTCCTCGACCTCCCCGACCCGGAGGTGGACGTGCCGGACCGCCAGCGCACGCTGCGCGCCACCCTCGTCTGGAGCCACGAGCTGCTCGGCGGGCCGGAGCGGGCGCTGCTGGCCCGGCTGTCGGTCTGCACCGGCGGGTGCACCCTCGACACCGCCGAGGCCATCGGCGCGCTCGGCGGCGACCTCGACGTCGCCGAGACCCTGGCCGAGCTGGTCGCGCACAGCCTGGTGGCCGCCACGGACACCGGGGAGGGGGAGCCGCGGTTCCGCATGCTGGGGCTGGTCCGCGTCTTCGCCGCGCAGCAGCTGCGCGACCGCGGCGAGGAGGAGGCGGTCCGCCGGCGGCTGGCCGAGCACCTCGCCCGGGTGAGCACGTCGGCCGGAGCGGGGCTGCTCGGCCCGGAGCGCCGGCTGTGGCGGGCCCGGCTCGACGCCGAGACCGCCGACCTGCTCGCGGCGCTGCGCTGGGCGGTGGCGCACGACCGCGCCGACCTCGTCCTGCGGATCGCCGCGCCGCTGACCCGCTGGTGGTGGTCGCGCGGGCTGGTCGGCCCGCTCGCCGAGATCGCCGAGCAGACGGCCGCGCTGCCCTCGGCCGGCCTGCTCCCGCCCGGGGAGCGGGCACGGCTGCACTGGGCCCGCGGCCTCGCGCGGATCGCCGGCGGGCGCGGCGAGGAGGCCGCGCCGCTGCTCGCCGCCGTCGTCGCCGACGCCCGGGAGCGGCGGGACCCCTGGCTGCTGGGGCACGGGCTGGTCGGCGTGGCCGGCACGCGGGCACCGGAGGACCCGCGGCTGCCCGAGCTGCTCGCCGAGGCCGTCGACGCGCTGCGCCGCAGCGGCGACGGCTGGTCGGTGGCCTACGCGCTGGTGCCCCTCGGCGAGGCCGCGCTGCAGGCCGGGGACCTGCCGGCGGCCGGGCGGGCGCACGAGGAGGCCCTCGCGCTGGCCCGGGCCACCGGTGACGAGCACCTGGTGGCCACCGTCCTCGACCACCTGGGGGCCGACGCGGTGCTCGCCGGCGACCTGGTGCGGGCCCGCGAACGGCTGTTCACCGCGGCCGAGCTGCACCGCCAGGTCCGCGACCAGGAGGGGCTGGCCAACTGCCTGGACGGGCTGGCCGGGCTCGTCCTCGCCCTCGGTCTGCCCCGCGCGGCGGCCCGCCTGGCCGGTGCCGCCGACGCCGCCCGGGCGGCGATCGGCGTGACGATGTGGCCGCTGCGGCGCTCGCGCGTCGACCGGCTCGCCGCGGCGATCCGGCTCGCCCTCGGCGAGGACGACGAGCCGCGGGAGCGGGCCGCCGGCGCGGCCGCCGGTCCGTGGGCCGCGCTGGACGCCGGGCTGGCCGCCGTCGAGGCCGCCGAGGACGTCGCCGGGGGCCACCCCGGGGACGCCGCCGGGGACACCGCCGCCCCGCACGTGCCCGGGGACCCCCGGTCCGGCCCGGCTCCCGCCCGCCGTGCCGGCGGCCCACCGATCGTGGAGGAGGCGTCATGAGCAAGCCGGCCCTGCTGGCCGTCGACGACGACGGCCCGGTGCTGTCCGCCGTCGAACGCGACCTGCGGGAGCGCTACGCCGAGCGCTACCAGATCTACACGGCGGCCTCGGGGGAGCAGGCGCTGGACCTGCTGCGCCGGCTGCGGCTGCGCGAGGACCCGGTGGCCCTGCTGCTGGTCGACCAGCGCATGCCGGGGATGAGCGGCGTGGAGCTGCTGGCGGCCGCCCGGCGGCTCTACCCCGACGCCCGGCGGGTGCTGCTCACCGCCTACGCCGACACCGACGCGGCGATCAAGGCGATCAACGACGCGGACGTGCAGCACTACCTGCTCAAGCCCTGGGACCCGCCGGAGGACCGGCTCTACCCGGTGCTCGACGACCTGCTGCAGACGTGGCGGCAGCCCCCGCCCGTGGCCAACCTGCGGGTGATCGGCGACCGGTGGTCGCCGGCGACCCACGAGGTGCGCGAGTTCCTCGCCCGCAACCTGGTGCCCTACCGGTGGCTGGACGTGGAGACCGACCCCTCGGCGCGGGAGCTGCTCGAGGTGGCGCAGGTCGACGCGGGGGCGCTGCCCGCGGTGGTGCTCGACGACGGCGAGGTGCTGGTCCACCCCGACCTGCACGAGGTCGCCGCGCGGATCGGCCTGCGGGTGCGCGCGGAGCGGGCGGCCTACGACCTGGTGGTGGTCGGCGCCGGCCCGGCGGGGCTGGCCGCGGGGGTGTACGGCGCGTCGGAGGGCCTGTCCACGCTGATCCTCGAGTGCAACGCCCCCGGCGGGCAGGCGGGCACGAGCAGCCGGATCGAGAACTACCTCGGCTTCCCGGTCGGGCTCTCCGGGGCGGACCTCACGCTGCGGGCGCGCGAGCAGGCGGTGCGCTTCGGCGCCGAGCTGCTCGTGCCGGCCGAGGTGGTGGGCCTGCGGCGGGTCGACCCGTACACCGTCGTCCGGCTCGCCGACGGCAGCGAGGTGAGCGCCTCCACCCTGCTGGTCGCCACCGGCGTCAAGTACCGCACCCTGGACGTGCCCGGCACGGCCGCGCTCACCGGCGTCGGCGTCTACTACGGCGCGGGCCGGGCCGAGGGCGTCGACCAC
Organism: Geodermatophilus sp. SYSU D00815; assembly: GCF_054050035.1. NCBI lineage: Bacteria > Bacillati > Actinomycetota > Actinomycetes > Geodermatophilales > Geodermatophilaceae > Geodermatophilus > Geodermatophilus sp. SYSU D00815. The sequence continues at coordinate 57,015 of NZ_JBJGYO010000013.1, forward strand.
GAGGGCGGGCGGGTCTTCGTGGTGGGCGGCGGCAACTCCGCGGGGCAGGCGGCGCTCTTCCTCTCCCAGTTCGCCGCCTCGGTCACCGTGCTGATCCGCGGCAGCGACCTGACGGCGACCATGTCGCGCTACCTCATCGACCGGCTGGAGGCCTCGGAGAAGATCACCGTCGAGAGCCACACCGAGGTCGCCGGCGCGCTGGGGTCGCGGCGGCTGGAGGGCCTGCGCCTGCGGACCGGGACCGACGAGCGCGAGGTGGCCGCCGACGCGCTGTTCGTCTTCATCGGCCAGGCCCCCCGCACCGCCTGGCTGGACGGCGTCGTCCGCCGCGACGAGCGGGGCTTCGTGCTCACCGGCATGGACCTCGGGGCGTCGCCGGAGGACTGGCCGCTGGCGCTGCCACCGCTGCCGCTCGAGACGTCGGTGCCGGGCGTGTTCGCCGCCGGCGACGTCCGGCACGGGTCGGGCAACCGGATCGCCGCGGCGGTGGGGGAGGGGGCCATGGCGGTCCGCTTCGCGCACCAGCGGCTGGCCACCCGGTGACCCCGCGGTGACCCCCCGGTGACCTCGGCCCCGGACCGCGACGTGCGGGCGGCGCTGCGCGGCTCGCGGCTGTTCGCCGAGCTGCCCGCCGAGGACCTCGACGACCTCGCGGCGACCAGCCGCACCGTCGAGGTCGCGCCCGGGGAGGTCGTCATGGCCGAGGGCTCGCCGCCCGAGGCCATGTACGTCGTCCTGGAGGGGGAGCTGGAGGTCAGCCGCGACGTCGGCGGGTCCGAGGTGCTGCTCAACGTCTGCGGGCCGGGCGAGCTGCTCGGCGAGCTCGGCATCGCCCACCGCCGGCCCCGCTCGGCCACCGTGCGGGCCCGCACCCGCAGCACGCTCCAGCGCATCGGCGCCGAGGCCCTGGACAAGCTGCTCACCCACCCCGAGTCGGCGCGCGCCCTGCTCCTGGCCGCCACCCGGCGGCTGGACCGGGAGGAGGGCCTGGTGCGCCAGCACGAGCGGATGGCGGCCCTCGGCGCGCTGTCGGCGGGGCTGCTGCACGAGCTGAACAACCCGGCGAGCGCGGTGCAGCGCGGCGCCGCCCGGCTGCGCACGCTGCTGGCCCCGCAGGACGGGGCGGCCAACCCCCTGCGGCCGCTCGCCGGCACCGTGCCCGTGCCGGCGGACCCCCTCGCCCGAGCCGACGCCGAGCGGCTGCTCACCGACGTGCTCGCCGCGGCGGGGGTGGAGCGGGGCTGGGAGGCGGCGGCGGAGCTGGTCCGGCTGGGCGTCGAGCCGGGGGCGCTGGGCCGGGCGCTGGCGGAGCTGCCCGCCGGGCAGCGCACCGCGGCGGTCCGGGAGGTCGCCCGCGACGGCGAGGTCGGCGCGCTGCTCGAGGAGATCTCCGCCGGCGCCGAGCAGCTCTCCCGGATCGTCTCCGGGGTGCGCCCGCTGGCGTACTCCTCCGACCAGTCGCTCACCGACGTCGACGTGCACGCGAGCCTGCGGCAGGCGCTGGTCCTGCTGCGGCACAAGGTGCCGCCCGGCGTGCGGGTGGTCGAGGACCTCGACCCGCGGCCGCAGACGGTCCAGGGCTGGCCGGCCGACCTGGCGCTGGTGTGGACCAACCTGCTCGACAACGCGCTGGCCGCGGTCGAGCGGGACGGCACGGTCACGGTGCGCACCCGCGGGGAGGACGCCGCCGTCGTCGTCGACGTCGACAACACCGGCCCGACGGTGCCGCCGGAGGTCCTGGCGCGGGCGTTCGACGCGTTCTTCACGACCAAGCCGGTCGGCCAGGGCACCGGGCTGGGCCTGGCGACGTCGCTGGCGGTGGTCGCCCAGAAGCACGGCGGCCGGCTGACGCTGACCTCCGAGGGCGGCGTCACCCGGGCCCGCGTCGTCCTCCCCCGGCGCCGCTGAGCCGGGCGCCGGCCGGTCAGGCCGCCGGCTGCCGGAACTCCGCGAGCCGGCGCAGGCCGAGCTCGTCGACGTCCCGGCGGGCCCGGGCGAGGTGCGCGGCGCGGTCCGGCGAGCCCTCCGGCAGCTGCGCGGCGAGCAGGAACCGCATCCGGGCGCCGTCGAGCAGCAGGCCGGCCTGGTCGGCGGCGCGCACCCCCCGGGTCCACGACCGGCGGGCGGCCCGCGGCCGGCCGACCGCGGCCCGGTAGCGGCCGGCGTGCAGCAGGTGGCGGGCGCGGGCGAAGGGGTACAGCCGGGCGTACCGCCGCAGGGCGCGCACCGCCCGCCGGGCCGTGGCGCGGTCCTCGCCGACCAGCTCCAGGCAGCCCCGGGCCAGCGCCGTCAGCCCGGGGAGGTGGAAGAACGACGGCACGCCGAGCCGGCGCAGGGCCGACCGCGCGGCGGCGAGCGCCTCGCCCGTGCGCCCGCGCAGGACGAGCGCCTCGACGTGGCTGCCGGCGAAGATCGGCGCGGCCAGCGCGTGCTCCTCGCGGAAGACCTCGGCGGCGTCCTCGTCGACCCCCAGGGCTTCGGCCCGGCGGCCGAGGTCGACCAGCAGCGGCACCAGCAGGGCCGTGCCCCAGACCTCGTGCTCGGTGTTGCCCCGCCGGCGGGCCGAGCGGAGCAGCTCCTCGAAGTCGGCGCGCGCCGCGCGCAGCCGCCCCGCCACCTCGGCGAACACGCCGCGGACGGCCAGGCAGATCTCGAGGTCCTGGGCCTGGCCGAGCGTCCGCGCCTGCCCGACGACCCGGTCGAGCATCGGCACCACGTCGACGCGGCGGTCCATCGTGCGCAGGTACACGGCCTCGGCGACCGTCGCGGTGAGGCCGTACTGCCAGGCGCGGTCGGGCAGGACGCCGAGGGTGAGGGTGCTGGCCGACCCGGTGGGCTGGGAGCGCATCGGCGCGCGCGAACGGCGGAGGTAGCGCGCGGCCAGGCGGTGCAGGCGCAGGGTGCCGACGAGGGCCGCCAGCCCGCTGTACGCCGGGGCCGCGACGCCCTGCTCGCCGGCCCGCTCGGCGCGGTTGACCGAGGCCAGGGCCGCGACCGCCCACGGCAGGGCGGCGGCCTTGAAGTAGTAGGCCTCGGCGAGCTTGGCGAGGATCCAGGCGGCCTGGCCGAGCGCCGCGGCGTCCCCGCGCCGCAGCCGGGGCGCCCGGGCGAGGTGGCCGAGCTGGACGATCGCCTCGCGGAGCAGGCGGAGCAGCATGCCGGGGCGGCTGCGCGGCAGCGGCCGGCCCACCAGCGCGAGCGCCGTGGCGAAGTGGGCGACGGCGTCGTCGAGCCGGTTCTGGTTGGTCAGCGCCTCGGCCAGCTCGTCGTGCCAGAAGGCGCGCCGGCCGTCGGGGACGCCGGGCAGCGGGGCGGGCTCGGCGGCCCGCGCCAGCGCGGTCCGAAGCAGCGCCGCCGCCTCCTCGTCGGCCCCCTTCGCCAGCGCGTGCGTGCCGGCCGCCTCCAGGTACTCGACCTCCCGCGCCGGGTCGCCCGCCTCGGCCCAGTGCCGGGCGAGCAGCGCGTAGTCCGCCGGGCCGGGGTCGTGGGCCTCGTACCACTCGGCCAGCGCGCGGTGCCGCTGCCGCAGCTCCGAGGGCAGGAACGACTGCCGCGCGACGTCGCGGAGCAGCGCGTGCACGAACTGCCACCCGTCGGGCGCGGCGGTGACCACCTTCCGGCGTTCGAGCTCGCGGAGGTCGTCGGTGAGGGTGCCCGGGTCCAGCGCCGGGTCGGCGCCCCGCAGCCGCCGCTCGTCGAACGTCGTCCCGACCACGCTGGCCGCGCGGACCACCGCCCGCTGGTGCTCCGACAGCACCCCCAGCCGGGCCCGGAACACCTCCTCGACCCGGACCGGCAGCCGGAGCCGGGCCAGCTCCTCCGGGGGGACGGCGAGGCGCGCGTGCTCGCGGCCCGGGCCGCCGGTCACGGAGACGACCTCGTCGGTGCGGAGCTGGAACGCCAGCTCGACGGCGAACAGGGGGCTGCCGTCGACCCGGCCGCGGAACAGCTCCCGGAGCGCGTCGTCGAGGACCGCCACCCCCAGGTAGTCCTGGGCGATCTCCTCCGTGGCGTCGGCCGGCAGGGGGTGCAGGCGCAGGGTGAGCGCGCCGTGCTCGCGCAGGTCGGCGAGGGCCCCGGCGGCGGCGTCGGCCGCCCCGCCGCCGTCGTCGGGCAGCGGCCGCGTGAACAGCACGAGCATCGCGGGGGACACCTCGCGGCGGACCGCGCGGAGCAGCTCCCACGACGCCGAGTCCAGCCACTGGCAGTCGTCGAGGAGGACCAGCAGGGGGTGCGCCCGCGCGGCGTCGGCGAGCAGCCCGGTGAGCAGCCGGACGGTGTTCTCCCGCCGGGCCGGCCCCGTCATCCCGGCCACCGCGGAGGCGTCGAGCGCCAGCTCGAGGACGTCGTCCAGCAGCGGGGCCCAGGGCGCCAGGTCGGGCCGGTGCGCGAGCCGCTGCTGCACCAGGCGGCCCCGTTCGGCGGGGTCGCGCACCGAGGTGAGGCCCAGGGCCTTGGCCGCGACGCGCCGCCAGGCGGAGAACGGCCGGCGGTCCACCTCGTCGGCGCTGCCGGCGAGGACGGTCACCGACCCGTAGGCGCCGCTGGCCTGGAGGAGGTCCACGGCCAGGTGGGTCTTGCCCACGCCCGGCTCGCCCTCCACGACCACGGCGGACGACGTCCCCGCGCCGAGGGCGACGAGCCGGCCGGCCAGCTCCTCGCGCTCCCGGTCGCGGCCCCGGGTGACCACCGAGCCGGCCGGGCCGGCCAGGCGGCGCAGCGCGAGCGGGCCGGGGTCGGCCTCGTGCCACTCCGGCCGGAAGACCTCCACCGGGCCCGCGAAGCCCTTGACGTCGACCCGGCCGTGGCCGGAGAACCGCAGCCGGTCGCGGCCGAGGTGCTGGGTGACCGGGTCGCAGAGGACCTCGTTCTGCGCGCGCTGCATGAGGCGCGCGGCGAGGTTGACGACGGGGCCGACCATCATGAACTGGCGGTAGGCCGGGCTGCCGCAGACGCCGCAGAAGGCGTGGCCGGTGGCGATCCCGATGCCGTGCTCGACGACCTCCCGCAGCCGGCGGCCGAGCTCGACGCCCGCCAGCGCCGCGTGCGCCGCCTCCCGCTCCCGGACCGTGGGCGGCAGCCCGTAGCCCGCGACCAGGGTCAGCCCGTCGGCGTCCTGCCCCGCGTCGACGACCGTCGCCCCGTACCGGCCGAGGACCTCCAGCGCCTGCTCGGTCGCGTCGCGGAGGAGCCCGAGCGACTCGTCGTCGCCCGGCCGGGCGCGCAGGGAGACGAACACCGCCGTCACCGGCGCGATCTCGGGCCCGAGCCGCACCTGGTCGGGCACGTAAGGGGCGGCCAGCTCGGGGACGGCGGGGCCGGGCGGGAGGCGCGGGGTCGGGTCGGCGGCCGCGTCCCCGTCGACGGCGACCAGCCGCCGCACGCCGGGGTGCGCGTCGGCCGGCTGCGTCGTCGCCCTCCCGTCGAGCAGGCCGGCGGCCGCCGCGCTCAGGCCGATCTCGGCGGCGGCGACGGACTTCTGCGCCCGCGCCATCCCCTCCAGCGCCGGCCCCACGGGGGCGAAGACGCGCCGGCCCCCGGCCGTCCCGACGTCGAGCAGCCACGCCGGGCCGGCGCCCACCCCGGCGCGCACCCGGATCGGGTAGCCACCGACCGGCGCCAGCCCGCCGATCCGGTCCTGCACCGCCACCGCCGCCCGCGCCGCCCGGACGGCCGCCGCCGGCCCGCCGGGGCCACCGGCCGGCCAGACCGCGACCACCTCGTCGCCGGCCAGGGTGAGCACCGAGCCGGCGTGCTCCACGACGGCGTCGGAGACGAGGGCGAACACGTCGTCGAGCGCGCGGGCGACGGCCTCCGGCCCCTCCGGGCTCCAGCGGACCAGGTCCTCCGTGATGGAGGTCGACTCGGAGACGTCCAGGCCGAGGACCACCAGCTCGGTGGCCTCAGGCGGCCGGCCGGGGAGGGGCTGCGGGCCCTCGCCGAGGCGCCGCACCAGCAGGTCCGGCACGAAGCCGGTGAGATCGTCCCTCGCGACCGGCACGGGCGCTCCCGTGGTGTCTGGCGGCACGGCTGCGCCAGGCTAGCGCCGTCGCCCCGCGCGCGGGTACGGTGAGCGGCCCTCGCGCCGGACGAACGGTGAGCGGCCATGCTCGATCGTCGGGAGACCAGACTCCTGGTCGACCAGCACCTGCGCGCCGCCGCCGACGCCATGCCGGCGCGCCTGCGGCGGTCGTTCGGCCGGCTGGTGCGCGAGCGGGGGCTCGTGGGCGCCGACCCGGACGCCTTCCCCGGACCGCTCGAGCACCCGGTCCTGGAGCTGCCCGTGTGGGTCGCCGACCGGCTGGACGCGGAGGGCACCGGCGTCGACGGCGGCGACCTCGCGGACGTGCTCGGGGTCAGCATCCTCGGCTACCTGCACGTCCGGGCGCACGACGACTGGCTGGACTCCGCCGCGCGGGACGACCCGGCGCTGGTCGCCCTCGCCGAGGCGCTCCTGGCCGCGTGCGACCGGCTGCTCGGCCCGGTCGTCGGCCCCTCCCGGCGCTTCTGGCAGCTGCGGGCGGAGGTGCTCACCGCGTACGGCGAGTCCCTGCTGCAGACGCAGGAGCTGCGCTCCCGGCGGGCCCCCGTGCCGCGCGCCGTCTTCGAGGAGCTGCTGGCCCAGTCCCGGCCGCTCGTGCTCCCGTCCGCCGCCCTGCTGGACCGGGCGGGCCGGTGGGAGCTGCTACCGGCCCTGGAGGAGTTCGTCTTCGCCGCCACCGCCGCCGCGCAGCTGGTCAACGACCTCACCGACGTGTTCCGGGACCGGCGCAACGGCCACCGGACGTGGACGCTGCAGGACGTCGGGGAGTCGGCCGCCGACGGGCTGTGGACCGAGGTGGCGGGGACGCCGCGCGCGCAGGGGCGCATCCACGGGCGGGTCGCCGAGGCCCTCCGCTTCCACGAGCGGTCGGCGCTGGCCGCGCGGGAGCTCGTCGCGGCCCGGGCCGACGCCTGGCTGACCGAGCGGCGGGCCGCCCTGGAGGGCCTGCCCGCCGCTCTCCACGACGGCCTGGTCCGCTCGTTCGTCCGGCGGCTGGGGGCGCCGGACCCGGCGGGGAGGGCACCGACCGGGAGGGCGCGGCCGTGACCGTGGACGAGGAGAACCTGTTCGCGCGGCTGCCCGCGGGGCTGCTGGCCCGGGCCGAGAGCGACCGGGACTTCGCGCTGGCCCTGCTGCACGAGGAGACCCGGGCGGGCGCGCTCGCGGACCCGGAGCTGGGGCTCCCGGTGGCGGAGCAGCGGGAGCTCTTCCCGGTGCTCGGGCGGATCGCGCAGCTGAGCTTCGAGGACGCCGTCGAGCAGATCCGCGACGCCAGCGTCGTCGACCTCGGTTGAGGGGGGGCGCCGCGGAGAGGACGACCCGGAGGAGGACGACCGTGGACGAGTACGAGAAGACCCTGTTCTCGCAGCTGCCGGCGCTGCTGGTCACCAAGGCGCAGGACGACCTCGACTTCGCGCTGGCCCTGCTGCACGAGGACACGCGGGCGGAGGCCCTCCGGCACCCCGACCTGCGGCTGACCGACGCCGAGCAGCGGGAGCTGCACCCGGTCCTCGAGCAGATCGCGCAGCTGAGCTTCGAGGACGCCGTCGAGCAGATCCGCGACGCGAGTGTCGTCCGGCTCGGCTGACGGCACCGCGGACGCGCTGGCCCGGATCGCCCGCTTCTACGACCGCTGGAGCCCCGTCTTCCTCGAGACGGCCGGCACCACGCTGCAGGCCGGGCTGGTCGCGCCGTCGGCCGGCGTCCCCGTCGCCCCCGAGGCGTCGGCGCGCTACCTGGCGCACCTGGCCGGCGTGGCACCGGGGGACCACGTCCTGGACGCCGGGTGCGGCGTGGGGGGACCGGCCGTCGCCATCGCGCAGGCCATCCCCGGCGTCGTCGTCGACGGCGTGACCCTGTCCGCCGTGCAGGCCCGGACGGCGCGGGCGCTGGCCGCGGAGGCCGGGCTGGCCGGCCGGGTGCGGGTCTGCGTCGCCGACTTCCACCGGCTGCCGTTCCCGGACGCTTCGTTCGACGTGGCGCTGCTGTTCGAGGTGACCGGCTACTCGCCCGACCTGCCGGCCCTCTACCGCGAGTGCGCCCGCATCCTGCGGCCCGGCGGCACGGTCTACGTCAAGGACGTCTTCTGCCGCGAGGAGCCCCTGACGGGGGAGGAGCGGGCGGCGATCGCGGCGTCCGACCGGCTGTGGGCCGCCGTCCGGAGCCCCACGCTGAGCGAGACCGCGGACGCGCTGCGGGCGGCGGGCCTCACCGACGTCCGGGTGCGCGAGTACCCCTGCGTCGACCGGCACCACTACTTCGAGTCGATGGTCACGCGGGACGCGGGCGGCGTCCGCCTCAACGCGTTCGGGCGGGCCTTCCTGCGGTTCCGGGACGTGCCGGCGTACTTCGGCGAGGCGCGGGCCCGCAGGTGAGCCTCACCGGCCCAGCAGGTCGTCGGCCGCCACCGTCTCCGGGGTGGTCGCCGGGACGTCTTGCCGCGCCTCGGCGAGCAGGTCGCGCCAGCGCTCCGGGCGGCAGGCGACGGGCAGGCGGGCCAGGTCGAGCGCGGCGCGCAGGCGGGACGTGCGGGCGCCCTGCCACTTCGCCGTCCGCATCGCGAGGGTCAGGTCGCCGACCACGCGGTCGGGATCGCCGTGGCGGGCGAGCGTGGCGTGGGCCCGCTGGCACAGCAGTTCGGGCAGGTGGAGGTCCTCGCCGGTGCGCTGCACCACCTCGAACGCCTGGGCGAGGTGCTCCTCGGCCCGCTCGCCCTCGCCGGCCGCCTCGTCCAGCCGCGACAGGTAGCACAGCATCGAGGCGGTGAAGGCCTCCAGCCCCATGAGCCGCAGGGTGCCGATGGCCCGCTCCAGGAACGCCCGGTCCGGCTGCCCGCCCGGCTCGCCGGTCGCGGCCCAGGCCTCGCCGAGGGCGGTCCAGAGCGCGTAGCCGTGCTCCTGGCCGATCGCCAGGGCCTGGGTGCCGAGCCGGGCGGCGGCCTCCTCGTCGCCGAGGAACCGGCGGATCCAGGCGGCGTACGTGGTGACGAAGGCCTCGGTGGCCGCGCGGCGCGACGGGTCGACGTCCTCGACCCGGCCGAAGGCCTCCTGCTCGCGGCGGGCGGCCTCGTCCGGCTCCCCCCGGGCGGCGCACACGCAGGCCAGCGCGATCGCCACGGCGGCCACCGGGTCGTTGGGCAGCGGCCAGGCGGGGGTCACCCGTCGCTCGGCCGGGCGGGCGGCGAAGCCGGCCAGCGCCCGCCGCAGGTGCGTCTCGGCCGACCGCAGCCGGCCCTGGTGGAAGTCCAGGAAGCCGGCGCAGGACTCCACCTCGGGCTCGAAGGAGGCGAAGGCCGGCTCCGCCAGCATCCCGGTGAGCCGGTCGTACATGCCGCGGGCCGTGGCGAGGGCGCCGCTGCTGAGCCAGAAGCCCCAGAGCGCGATGAGCGCGGGCACCACCTCGGGGCGCCCGAGCCGGGTGGCCAGCCGCTCGGCCCGCCGGTGGTCGGACTGCACCACCGGCGCGGCGTAGCCGTGGACGGAGCTCACCGACAGCCCGCGCAGCAGCCGGGCCGTGAGCTCGGCGAGGTCGCGGTCCTCGGAGGGCGGCAGCTGCTCGAGCAGCTCGAGGGCGCGGGTGACCAGCTTGGTGGCCTCGGCGTGCGCGCCGCGGCCCTGCTGGGCCTGGGCGGCGACGAGGTAGAGGCCGGCGGCGCGGTCGGCGGCCCCGGCGAGGTCGAGGTGCTGGGCGACCAGCGCCGGCTCGGCGTCCTGGCCGCCCAGCACCTCGGCCACGCGGGCGTGCGTCTGCCGGCGCACGTCGAGCACCTGGGTCTCGTAGGCGGCGTCGCGCATCAGGGCGTGCCGGAAGCGGTACGTGCCCGGCTGGAGCCCGACCGGGTCGACGATGCCGGCCTCGGCGAGGACCTGCAGCTGGTCGGCGACCGCGTCGGCGTCGCCGAGCACCGCCGCGACGGTGGCGGGGTCGAAGGTCGGCCCGACGGTGGCGGCGGCCTGCACGGTGCGCAGGTCGATGCCGGGCACCTTCAGCCGCCAGGTGAGCAGTTCCTGCAGCCGCAGCGGGATCGGCTCGGCGCGCTGGGTGTCGAGGCTGGAGCGGGTGAGCTCCTCGATGAACAGCGGGATGCCCTCGCCGTGCTCGATGATCGCGGCCCGCTGCTCGCCGGTCAGCTCCTTGCCGGCCGCGAGGTTGTCGACCAGCCGGGTGGCGGCGGACCCGTCGAGCCGGCCCAGCTCGAGCACGCACACCGACTCCAGCCACGGGATGCCCGAGTCGTCGCGCGTGGTGGCCACGGCGAGGACGCCGGGGGGACGGCGCTCGGCGAGGCGGCCCAGCAGCCCCAGCGTGGACGGGTCGGCCCAGTGCAGGTCCTCGACGACGAACAGGTGGGGCGTGCCGGCGGCGGTGCGGGCGAGCCAGTCGACGAGCCGGTCGAGGGTCTGGTCGAGGAAGGCGCGCGAGTCGAGCTCCGGCGCCGGGTACTCGGGGGTCGGCGGGATGCCGAGGAGCGGGCCGAGGAAGGGGACCGCCTGCGCCGGGTCCAGCCCCGCGGCGGTGAGCTCGCCGACCAGCCAGCCGAGCCGGTCGGTGTCGGCGTCGAGGCGGCCGAGCACGCGCTCGAGCAGCCGCGCGATCGGCCACAGCGAGACGTTGGCGTAGTAGGGCAGGCACGCCGCGCCGAGCACCCGCCCGCCGCTGGCCTCCACCCGGTCGAGGACCTCCGCCACCAGCCGGGACTTGCCGATGCCGGCCTCGCCGACGACGAGGAACGGGGCGGTGGCCGTGCCGGGCGCCTGCTGGAGGGCCTGCCACGAGGCGAGCAGCTGGTCCCGGGGCGCGTCGCGGCCGACCAGGCCGGCCTTGCGGTACCGCTCGGCCTGGAAGCGGGCCGCGGCGTACCGGGGGCGCTCGACGGCGAAGACCTCGACCGGCCGGCTGATCCCCTTCAGCCCGCGCTCGCCGAGCGACTGCAGGAAGAAGTCGGCGTCCACCAGCTGCCGGGTGACGTCGCTGATGACCACCGTGCCGGGGGCGGCCTCCGACTGCAGGCGGGCGGCGAGGTTGGGGACCAGGCCGACGACGGAGTCGCGCTCGGCGACGGCGGGGTCGGCGCTCAGGTCGGTCACCACGACCCGGCCGGTGTGGATGCCGACCCGCACCTCCGGGGCCACGCCGAAGCGGCGGTCCAGCTCGGCGCGGGCGTCGCGGACGGCGACGACCAGGTCCAGCCCGGCCAGGACGGCCCGCCGGGCGTCGTCCTCGTGGGGCTCGGGGTAGCCGAAGCCGGCGAGCACGCCGTCGCCGGCGTACTGCATGACCGAGCCGCTGTACCGGCTGACCGCCTCGCGGGCCGCGCTCCGGTAGAACGCGTAGAGGTCGCGCAGCTGCTCGGGCTCCACGCGCTCGGAGAGCGGGGTCGAGCCGACCAGGTCGGCGAAGACCAGGGTCATCAGCGCCCGCTCGCCGGACGGGCCGAGCTGCCGCCGGCCCACCCGGCGCAGGATCGCCGCGGCCCGCCGGTTGTCCGGGTCGACGGCGCGCACCTCCTCGGCGGTGGCGCGGGCCGGCTCCAGGTCGCCGGCGGTCAGCGACGCCTCCGCCGCGGTCAGCAGCCGCTCGAGCAGGCGTGCCAGTCTCGTCTCGGCGGAGCCGGCGAGCTCGGTCACGCCCCCATCGTCGCGGGCGGGGTGTCAGTCGTGGAAGACCTCGATGTCGGCGCCCATCTCGATCAGCCGCTCGTACAGGTGCTCGTACCCCCGGGCGATGATGTCGACGTTGCGCAGCACGCTGGTGCCCTTGGCGGCGAGCATGCCCAGCAGGATGCAGACCGCGGGCCGCAGCGCGGGCGGGCAGACCACCTCGGCGCTCGACCAGCGGGTCGGGCCGGTGACCAGCACGCGGTGCGGGTCGAGCAGCCGCACGCCGGCACCGAGCCGGGTGAGGTCCGAGAGGTGGATCGCCCGGTTGTCGTAGACCCAGTCGTGGATCAGCGTCTCGCCCGCGGCGTGCGCGGCGATGACCGCGAAGAACGGCAGGTTGTCGATGTTGAGGCCGGGGAACGGCATCGGGTGGATCTTGTCGATGGGCGCGCGCAGCGTCGACGGCCGGATCGTGACGTCGGCCAGCCGGGTGTGCCCGTTGTCGGCGAGGTAGTCCTCGGAGCGCTCGATCCGCAGCCCCATCTCGGCGAGGACGGCGAGCTCGACCTCGAGGAACTCCACCGGCGCGCGGCGGACGGTGAGCTCGGAGTCGGTGACGATGCCGGCGGTGAGCAGGCTCATCGCCTCGACCGGGTCCTCGCTGATCGTGTAGTCGACGTCGGCGTCGAGGACGGGCCTGCCGTGCACCACCAGCGTCGTCGTCCCGAAGCCCTCGATGCCCACGCCGAGCAGCTGCAGGTACAGGCAGAGGTCCTGGACCATGTAATTGGAGCTGGCGTTGCGGATGGTCGTGGTGCCGTCGGTGCGGGCGGCGGCGAGCAGCGCGTTCTCGGTGACGGTGTCGCCGCGCTCGGTCAGCACGATCGTGCGGCTGCGGGTGCCGGGCGCAGCGACGGTGGCGTGGTACTCGCCGCTGCGCGCCTCGACGTGCAGGCCGAAGGGCCGCAGCGCGATCATGTGCGGCTCGACGGTGCGGGTGCCGAGGTCGCAGCCGCCGGCGTAGGGCAGCCGGAACTGCTCGTACCGGTGCAGCAGCGGGCCGAGGAACATGATGATGCTTCGCGTGCGGCGGGCCGCGTCGGCGTCGATCGCGTCGAGGTCGAGCTGCTCGGGGACGACGAGGGTGAGGTCGCGGCCGGCGGCGTCCCAGGTGGCCTCGACGCCGATCGAGCGCAGCACGTCGAGGATGCGGTCGACCTCGACGATGCGGGCGACGTTGCGCAGCGTCGTCCGGCCGCGGTTGAGCAGCGCGGCGCACAGCAGGGCGACGGCCGCGTTCTTCGACGACTTGACCGTCACGCTGCCGCGCAGCGCCCGGCCACCGGTGACCCGCAGGTGGGTGGGGCCGGTGGACGCGGCGGGGCCCACGCTGATCAGCTCGCTGCCCAGCGCCGCCGACAGCCGGCCGAGGAGTTCGAGGGTGAGGTTCTGGCCGCCCTGCTCGATGCGGGCGACGGCGCTCTGGCTGGTGCCGAGGCGCTCGGCGAGCTCGCGCTGGGTGAGCCCCCGGTGGCGGCGGGCGTCGCGGACGAGGAGGCCGATCCGCCGCATGACGTCGTCGTGTGCCCGATCGTCGGCGGTGTCGGGAAGGAGGTCGGTCACCGTCACCAGGCCACGCTATCTCGCATGTGAGATGCGGACGGCGCGCCACGCTGTGACGGACCCGTCCGATCTCACCGGCCGGCGAAGCGGTCGGTGAAGGCGACGACGGCGTCGGTCATGCCGGGGCCGCCGTGGCCCTCCTCGACCACGACCAGCTCGGCGTCGGGCCAGCGGAGGGACAGCTCCCAGGCGGTGTCGAGCGGGCCGCTGATGTCGCGGCGGCCGTGGCTCAGGAGGCCGGGGATGCCGGCCAACCGGGTGGCGCCGGCCAGCAGGGCGCCGTCGGGGAGGAAGCCGGCGCCGGCCCAGTAGTGGGTGACCAGGCGGGCGAAGACGGCGCGGAAGACCGGGTCGTCGAAGCGGGGGTCGGGCGACCAGCCGGGGCCGAGGGAAACGTGGGTGTCCTCCCACGCGCACCAGTCGCGGGCCGCGCGCTCGCGGACGGCGGGGTCGGGGTCGGCGAGCAGGCGGGCGTAGGCGGCCGCGAGGTCGCCGTCGCGGTCGCCCGGCGGGACGCCGTCGCGGAAGCGGGCCCAGGCCTCGGGGAACACCCGCCCCATCGCGCGGGTGATCCACTCGACCTCGCGGCGGGTGGTGGTGGTGACGGCGGAGAGCACGAGCTCGGCGACCCGGTCGGAGTGCGCCTGCGCGTAGGCGAGCGCGAGGGTGGTGCCCCAAGAGCCGCCGGCGACGGTCCACCGCTCGACTCCCAGGTGCTCGCGCAGCGCCTCGGTGTCGGCGACCAGGGCCTGCGTGGTGTTGGTGGACAGGTCCACCGCGGGGTCGTCCACGCGCGGGGTGCTGCGGCCGCAGCCGCGCTGGTCGAACGCGACGACGCGGTACGCGGCCGGGTCGAACCAGCGGCGCATGCCGGGGGAGATGCCGCTGCCGGGCCCGCCGTGCAGCAGCACCGCGGGCCGGCCGGCGGGGTTGCCGCTGACCTCCCAGTGGACCCGGTTGCCGTCGCCGACCGCGAGCTCGCCCTGGTCGTGGGGCTCGGGAGGGGAGTAGGCCACGACCGCATCCTGCCGAACGCCGCGCCGGGGTGCGGCGTCGACACCTGGGCCCGCCTCGACCGATGAGATCCGGCGGCGGGCAGGGTCTTCCGCTCGTGAGCGTGGCCGGACGGGCCGCCGCGACGACCTCGGAGGACCACCGTGACGCAGTACCTGCTGTCCATGCCGCACGACTCGGCCGAGGAGCCCACGATGGCGTCGATGGACCCCGCCGAGCTGGAGGTCGCGTTGGCAGCGGCCGGCGCGTTCCTCGAGGAGCTGGCGGCGTCCGGCGCCCTGGTCTTCGCGGGTGGGCTGCACCCGCCGTCGACGGCGGTCACCGTCGACCACACGGGCGACGACCTCGCCGTCGCCGACGGGCCCTACACGCGTGCGCCGCAGTACCTCGGCGGCTTCTGGGTGGTCGAGGCGCCCGACCGGGAGGCTGCCGTGGCCTGGGCCGCGAAGGCGTCCAAGGCGCTCGGGGCCCGGATCGAGGTCCGCGCCTTCCAGGAGGTCCCGGCCTAGGCGTCGCTGACCGGCGCGGCACGCGGTCGCGCTCGGGCCCCTCGACCCGCCGGCGCCCATCTCGGCAGGTGCCGGCGCTCGATCGTCAGGCGGGGTACGGGCCGGGCCCTCGCAGTCCCCCTGAGGCCGCTCCCGGGGCCACGTCGCCCGGGCACGCTGCCCCGGTCAGGGCAGGGCGAGCGAGATGGTGAGGCAGCAGAGCGCCAGGACCAGCGCGACCGGGGTCATCACGAAGCGCTCCCGGCGGCTGCGGGAAGCGGCGTTGGCGAGCACGCCGACGGCGAAGTACGCGGTAAGCACCCAGACGAGCGGGTAGCCGGGCCGGTGGTCGCCGACCTCCTCGGCGCGGTCGGCGGCGGTCGCGATGATCCACGCGAACGCCGCGTAGAGCAGCACCGAGACCGCGCTGGCGATCCGCAGCCCTCGAGGGAGGACACGGTGCCGGCCGCCCCAGGCGAGGTGCCCCAGCGGCGCCCCGGCGGCGAGCGCTACCTGGAGGACCGTGAGGCCGGCGAGCAGCACGTGCGCGACGACCGCCGCGATCACGATCACGGCGCGCACGGTAGCCGAGGGCACATGTCGGTTCGTCGACTTCTCGGCGGGCCGACATGTGCCCTCGTCGATCAGGACGCTGGCGGGTCGTCGGGGTCGGGCGGTGGTGGTCGGCGGGGGCCGGGTGGTCGGGTGGTGCGGGTGGTCCCCGGACGGGGTGGTGACGTGCAGGGTGCCGTCGGGTTCCTTGACGAAGGCCCAGCCGTCGAACAGGGTTCCCAGCCGGTGGTGGGTGCGGCACAGGCAGCGGGGGTTGCCGGTGGCCGGGTCGAGCTCGAGCAGGACCGCCAGGATCCGCCGCTCCGGGGCGGTGAAGCCCAGCCCGGCCGCCTCGGGCAGCACGACCGCCTCGACCCGCCGGGCCAGCACCGGGGCGGTGCGGGCCAGGTGTCGGCCAGGACCTGCCCGCGCCGCTCGTCGAGCTGGCCGGCCCGCAGCGCGGCGAACGTGGCGGGCAGGGCGTCGCGCCAGGTCAGCGCCCGGCGGGCCCGGTGCGCGGCGGTGCCCCGGCCCACGCCGAGGACCGGGCCCAGCTCGTCGGGGGAGGATCCGGACACGCCGGGAACTCCGGCTCGCTCTGCCGCCAGGTGCGGCTGCGCGCCCCGGGTGTGCCCGGCGCGGGGTCGGCGTCGTCGGGGGTGAGCGCGGCCAGCCGCGGCACCAGCTCGGCCTCGTAGGCGGCCTCCCGGGCCCGGCGCTGCTGCACCCGCTGCAGCTCGGCGGCGGTCTGCTCCTCCGACAGCCAGGCCACCGGCAGCCGCGGCGGGGTGACCGGCCGCTCCAGCGACCAGTCGATCAGCACGCCCTCGACCGTCGAGGAGCCCGAGGTCCGCGGCACACCCCGGACCCACGGACCGGGTACGACAGTTCTGGGCCGCCGGCCCGCGCGGATGGAGGGATCCGCGGCTGCGGGGACGGCGCGCCGGGGCGGTGAGGGGTGCGCCGGCACAGGGACGCCGGTCAGACTGCGGGGCGTGGAGGTACTCGTCACCGGAGGAACCGGACGGCTCGGGCAACGGCTGATCGCCCCCCTGCAGGGGGCCGGCCACACGGTCAAGCAGATGTCCCGGCGGGGCGCCGGCCCCGGCGGCGTCCGCGCCGACCTCACGACGGGCCGCGACCTGCCCGAGGCGGTCCGCGGCGCCGAGGTCGTCGTGCACACGGCCAGCGACCCCCGCGACAGCCTGCAGGTCGACGTCGCCGGCACCCGGCGGCTCGTCCAGGCGGTCGACCGCGACCGGCTGCGGCACCTGGTCTACGTGTCGATCGTCGGCGTCGACCGGATCCCGTTCGGCTACTACCGCGCCAAGTTCGCCGCGGAGCAGGTGCTGCTCGCCTCCGGCCTGCCGGTCACCCTGCTGCGGGTCACGCAGTTCCACACCTTCGTCGACGACCTGCTGGCCTCCGCGCGCAAGGGCCCGGTGCTGCCCGTGCCGATGGGCTGGCGGGTGCAGCCGGTCGACATAGGCGAGGTGGCGGAGCACGTCACCGACGTCGTCGGCCGCCCGCCGTCCGGTGGCGTCGTCGAGTACGCGGGGCCGGAGGAACTCGCGGTCGCCGACCTCGCGCGGGCCTACGCCGCCGTCCGCGAGCCCGGTGCGCACGTCGTGGCCACCCCCATCCCGGGCAGGCTCAGCGCCGCCGTCCGCGAGGGCGCCGCGCTGCCGACGTCGGGCGAGCGCGGCCGGCGCACCTACGGCGAGCACCTGCACGGGTAGCGCGACCGCAGGGAAACTGCCGACCTCCGCACCGGGAGCGCCAGGACGACGTCGACGTCCGGAACCCGCCGGAGGACCGTCGGCACCGCCACCTAGGGTCCGGCCGTGGGTTCCGCACCAGCACGCACCGCACCGGCACGCACCGCCCCCGTCCTGGCCGCGGTGGCCGTCACCGTGGTCGCGTGGGCGTCGGCGTTCATCGGCATCCGCGGCGTCCGCGACGACCTCTCGCCGGGCGCGCTGGCGCTGGGCCGGCTCCTGATCGGCACGCTGGTGCTCGGCCTGCTGCTGACCCGGCGCGGGTGGGTGCGCCCGACGGCCGGCGAGTGGCGGCTGCTCGTGGTCTGCGGGGTCGGGTGGTTCGGCGTGTACAACCTGGCCCTCAACGCCGCGGAGCACCACCTCGACGCCGGCACCACGGCGATGCTGGTCAACGTCGGCCCCATCCTCATCGCGGTGTTCGCCGGGATCATCCTCGGCGAGGGCTTCCCGCGGTGGCTGGTCGTCGGCATGGCGGTCGCCTTCGCCGGCGTCGTCCTCATCGGGGTGGCCACCCGCGGCGCCGAGGCCGACCTGCTCGGGGTCGTGCTCTGCCTGGTGGCGGCGCTCACGTACGCGATCGGCGTGGTGGCGCAGAAGCCGGTGCTGCGCCGGCTGCCCGGCCTCCAGGTCACCGCCACCGCCTGCGCGATCGGCACGGTCTGCTGCCTGCCGTGGTCCGGCGCCCTGGTCGGCGAGCTGGGCAGCGCCTCGGCCGGCTCGATCGCCGGCATGGTCTACCTGGGCGTCGTCCCCACCGCCCTGGCGTTCAGCACCTGGGCCTACGCCCTGGCCCGCACCGACGCCGGCCGGCTCGGCGTCACCACCTACGTGGTGCCGCCGCTGGTGATCCTCATGGGCTGGCTGCTCCTCGACGAGGTCCCGCCGGTGCTCGCGGTGGTGGGTGGCGCGGTCTGCCTGCTCGGGGTCGCGGTCTCGCGGCGCCGGGCCCGCCCGCGCCCGCCGGTACCGGTGCCGCAGGAGGCCGCGACGACGTCCTGACCCGCCAGGATGACGACGTGCTGGTGATCACCGGGGCGCGGCTGCGCGGCGGCGGCGTCGTCGACGTCCACTGCGACGGCGGCACGGTCACCGCCCTCGTGCCCGCGGGGGAGCGGCCGGTGCCCGCGGGGGCGGAGGTGGTCGCCGCCGACGGCGGTCTGGTCACCGAGCCCTTCGTCGACGCGCACCTGCACCTGGACAAGGTCCGCACGCTGCCGTTGGCGGGCGATGCCGCGCTGCGCGCCTACACCGTCGCCGGCATGGCGGGCTCGGCCGCCGCGATCGACCTGGCCAGCGCGGTCAAGCGGCACTACACGGTGGAGCGGCTGCTGCCGAACATCCGCCGGGCGCTGGACGACGGCCTGCGGCACGGGGTGCTGCACGTCCAGGCCTTCGCCGACGTCGACACCGCCGCCGGGCTCACCGGCGTCCAGGCCGTGCTGGCCGCGAAGCGGGAGTTCGCCGGCCGGGTCGACGTCCGCGTCGTCGCCTTCCCCCAGGACGGCGTCCTGCGCGACCCGGGCGCGGCCGAGCTGGTCGAGCAGGCGCTCGACCTGGGCGCGGACGTCGTCGGCGGCATCCCCTGGATCGAGGCGACGCCCGACGACCAGCGCGCGCACGTGGAGTGGGCCTGCGCCCTCGCCGCCCGCCGCGGCCTACCGGTCGCGATGCTCACCGACGACGCCCCCGACCCGCGCTACGGGACCACCGGCATGCTCGCCGAGGCGATGCTGCGGCACGGGCTCGCCGGACGGGGGGTCGCCTGCCACGCCCGCGCCCTCGGCCACTACGACGACGACCGGCTGGCCGCCGCGCTCGCGCTGGTCCGGCGGGCCGGGCTGGGGCTGGTCAGCGATCCGCACACCGGCTCCGTGGCGCTGCCGGTCGAGCGGGCGCTGGCCGCCGGCGTGGCGGTCGCGCTCGGCCAAGACGACATCGAGGACGCGTTCTACCCGTTCGGCCGGCACAACCTGCTCGAGGTCGCCTTCCTCGCCGCGCACCTGCTCGACATGCGCTCCGGTCCGCAGCAGGAGGTGCTGGTCGACCTGGTGACGACGTCGGCGGCCCGGGTGCTCGGGCTGGACGGCTACGGCCTGCGCGCGGGCGGTCCCGCCGACCTGCTGGTGCACGACGCGGCCCGCACCGTCGACCTGCTGGCGCGGCACGACCCGCCGCGCGCGGTCGTCCGGTCCGGTGAGGTGCTGGAACGGCCGCCCTCCGGGGCCCCGCGCTGAGCGTGCGCAGCGTGGGGGAGGGGTGGTCCTCCTTCTGAGGTGGGCGCGTTCGTCGACGCCCCGGGGCAGCCGGCCGGGGACGATCCTGCGTCCGGTCACCTCGTGTGGTCGACCGGGATGATCAGCGGGCGTGGCCGGCGATGACGCCGAGCCGCCCCACCTCGTGGGCGCCCAGCAGCTCGTAGCACTCGTCGACGGGGATGGCGTCCAGCGATCCGGCACCCGTCATGGCCTGGTCCTGACCGCGGGGGCGGCGCCCCACACCCGGGCGTTTCGCAACGATGCGTCGGGACCAAGGACCTAGCGGAGCCGATCGACCCGGGAGGCAGGCTGGCATGGTGCAGGAGATCGACTGGGCGCAGGTCGTGGGTGCCGCGACGCGGGCGCCGTCCGTCCACAACACCCAGCCGTGGCGGTTCACCGCCGCGCCGGACCGGCTCGACGTCCACTACGACCCGCAGCGGGCGCTGCCGGTGCTCGACCCGAGCCGCCGCCAGCAGGTCATCAGCTGCGGCAGCGCGGTGGCCTTCGCCGAGGTGGCCCTGCGCGCCGCCGGTTCCGCCGTGGAGGTGGAGCTGCTGCCCGACCCGGCCGACGAGGACCACCTGGCCGCCCTGCGCGTGACCGGCCCGGCCACCCCCACCGACGAGGACCGCGCCCTCGCCGACGCCATCCCGCGGCGGCACACGGTGCGGGCCGCGTTCGAGCCGCGGGCCGTTCCGGGCGAGCTGCTCGACCGGCTGCAGCGGGAGGCCGGCGGCTACGGGCTGTGGGTCAAGGCGATCACGCGCTCGGAGGAGGAGACCGCCACGGTGTTCCTGCTCTCCCAGGCCGAGGAGGTGGAGCAGGGCGACCCGGCGTACCTGGAGGAGCTGGAGAGCTGGCTGCGCACCGACCCGACGGCCGTCGACGGCGTGCCGTTGGAGGCCGTGCCGGCCGGGGACCCGCGGGACCGGCCGTCGAACTGGCTGGTCCGCGACTTCGCCGTCGGCTCGCACGAGCACCCGCTGTTCCGCGCCGACCAGGACCCGGACGCGCCCCCGCCGGAGGTGGAGCGGCCGACGGTGGTGCTCATGGGCACCGAGAGCGACGACCGGACGGCGTGGCTGGATGCCGGGCGCGCCCTGGGCCGGGTGCTGCTGCTGGCGACGGCGGAGGGGCTGGTGGCCTCGCCGCTCACCCAGGCGCTGGACTGGCCGGCCGCCCGCGCCCGCCTGCGGCAGCGGCTGTCGCTCGTCGGCTACCCGCAGATGCTGCTGCGCATGGGCTACCCGCCGGCGGACCTCACGCCCGTCACCAGCGGCCGGCGGCCGGTGTCCGACGTCCTGACGATCACCGGGAGCTAGCGGCGGTCCTCCCGCTCGGTGGCCGCCCACAGGTCCTCGGGGTCGTCCGGCTCGCCGGCCGCCGCGGGGTCGGCCGGATCGGCGGTGCGGCGCTCGGCGGCCTGCCGGGCGGCCGCCGCCTCCAGGGCCTCGTCGCGGCGCCGGGCCTGCTCGGCCCGCTCGGCGCGCTCCTGCTCCTTCGCCGCGCGCCGCGGGTCCGCCGCGTCGTCGGCGCCGAACCGCCACAGCGCCATCCCGGCGAGGGCCAGCCCGATCGGGATGACGTAGGCGCCGACCCGCTCGGTGCCGCCCTCGCCCAGCCACTCCACGACCCCGGTGAAGAAGAAGATCGTCAGGCCGGTGCCCACCAGGCCCAGCAGCGCGAGCGTCGTGCCCACCGCCTCCGACCGCCGGCGGACGGCGTAGGCCAGGGCGATGACGGCCAGGCAGCCGCCGAGCAGGTGGGCCACCGCGCCGACGGCGTGCAGCGTGGCGTTGCCGTCGGAGGGGAAGACGCCGACCAGCAGCACGCCGGCCGCGGCGACGGCGAGCAGCACACGGGCGACCGTGCCGGCCGTGCTGCGCAGCGCCGGGGCGAGCAGCAGCGTCCCGCCGAGGATGAGCGCGGCCTGCACCACGAACGAGGCGTTCATCAGCGACCGCGCGGGGGAGAGGGCCGTGCCCAGGTCGCTGACGACCTGGTCGAGGCGGGAGTACGGACCGGGCCACCGCAGCTGCGCGATCGTCTCGACGACGAAGAACTGGAGGGTCAGCAGCCAGAGGAGCGCCCCGTAGCGGAGCCGGTTCGCGATCACCGCCCCATGGTCCCAGGGGACGGAGTCAGACCCGGGCGAGCACGGCGGCGTACTGGGCCGGCGACAGCCAGGAGGGGTTGCTGCCCGCCGGCATCCGCACGACCTCGGCGCCGGCGAAGGTGGGGTCGGCGAGCAGGTCGGCGCGGTCGACCGGCTCGGCCAGGGGCGTGAAGCGCACGGGCACCACCGGCCCGCCGTCGCCGGCGCGCACGCGGCCGGTCAGCACGCCCAGGGCGTGCACCCCCGGCCGGTCCCGGCCGCTGCGCCACAGCAGGCACGGCTGCCCGGGCGCCATGAGCTCGAGCCGGTAGGAGCGGCGCACGCAGCGGGTGGTCTCCCCGGCCGCCGGTGGTGGCGCGCCCGCCGTCTTCAGCACCCAGCAGGCGATGTCGCCGGCCGTCAGGCGCGCCACGGGTCACTCCGCGGCGGAGTGGTCCTCCGCGCCGGCCGGGTCGGCGTCGTCGGAGCCGACCAGCTGCCGCTCCTGCTCGGTGCGGTGCTGCAGCACGTCGTCGTCGGGCCGGTCGTAGCCCTTGGCGTGCTGCTCGCGGTCCCGCGGCGCGGACTCCGTGGTCTCCATGACGTCGTCGAGCGTGGGTCGGTCCGGTGTGGTCATGATCGAGCCATAGCCCGGACGGCCGCGGGGCTAACGCGGCTCCAGGCGTGCGGCCGGCAACCACGCCTCCACCAGCACCGGGCCGTGCGGGCCGGGCACGGTGTAGACGACCCGGCCCTGCCAGACGCCGTCCCGGCGGCGCCACTCGACCAGCAGCCCCGGCCACGTCCCGGGGAAGTCGGGCGGGTCGCGCACCCAGCAGTGCCGGCCCTCGGCGTCCTCGCGGGAGCGGGCCGGGGCAGCGGGCGGCGGGCCGGGCCGGACGCCGGACTCGGCCGCCCGCTCGCCCAGTGACCGCCCCGCCCCCCGGTACATGCCACCCGCCACCCCGGCAGTGTGGCACGCGGCTCGAACAGGCGTTCGACTCAGGACCGGCGTGCCGCCAGGGCGCCGGCGATCTCCTTCAGCAGCGGGTGGCCGGGCAGGTCCTCGACGGGGACGGGCAGCGGAAGCGACCAGTTGGGCCGCTCGGTGGTGCCCGGCATGTTGGGACGGCGCACCTCGCCCACGGCGTCCTCGAGGGTGGCCGAGAGCAGCAGGCTCGGCGCCGTGGCGAGCCGCTCGTAGGCACGGCGGACCGCGGTCGCGGGCCGTGCGTTGCCGCGCACCCCCTGGAGCTTGCGCAGCAGGGCGAGGCGGCCGCTCTGCAGCTCCTCGGCGCTGCCGGTGCCGAGCTCGCGCTGCTCCTCGACGTCGGCGCCGGTCCACAGCCCGGCGACGGTGGGCAGGTCGTGGGTGGTCACGGCGGCCATCGCCGCCTCCGGCCACTGCGCCGGGTCGTCGTCCTCGAACCACAGCAGCCGGTAGGACAGGATCGCGTGCTCGGCCAGGGCCTCGCGGACGCCCTCCTCGACCGTGCCGAGGTCCTCCCCGACGACGAGCGCCCGCGCCCGGTGGCTCTCCAGGGCGACGATGTCGAGCAGGTCCTCGGCGGGGTAGCGGACGTAGGCGCCGTCGGCGGCGCTCCCGTTCCCGGGCACCCACCACAGCCGGAACAGGCCCATGACGTGGTCGATGCGCAGCCCGCCGGCGCCGGCCATGGTCGCCCGGATCGACTGGACGAACGGCTCGTAGTCGGCCAGCCGCAGCCGCCAGGGGACAAGCGGCGGCGAGCCCCAGTCCTGGCCCTGGGAGTTGAAGGCGTCCGGCGGCGCGCCGACGCTGGCCCCCTGCGCCAGGACGTCCTGCCAGGTCCAGGCGTCGGCGCCGCCGCCGGCCACCCCGATCGGCAGGTCCTGGATCACCGTCATGCCGTGCGCGGCCTCGTCCAGCTGGCGGCTCAGACACCACTGCAGCCAGACGTGGAAGGCGACGTCCTTCTCGTGGGCGGCGGCGAAGTCGCGCACCGCCTGGCCGCGGGGGTCGCGCAGCTGCTCGGGCCAGGTGTGCCAGTCGGGGCCGTGCTGGTCGGCGATCGCGCACCAGGTGCCCCAGTCCTGCATCGGCTGGCCCTGGTGCCACCACCAGTCGGGGAACGCGGGGTCGTCGCCGCCGGCGGCGTCGAACACCCGGCGCAGCGCCTCCCGCTTGCGGGCCCAGATCGCGTCGCGGTCGATCAGCTCGGCCGCGTTCAGGTCGCTGCCGTCGCCGACGTCGGCCTTGTCGGCGCCGGGCACCTCGGGCACCCGCAGGTAGAGCGGGTTGCGGAAGCGGCGGGTGGCCGGCAGGTACGGGCTGGACTCCTGCGGGGTGGTCGGCGCGACGGCGTGCAGCGGGTTGATCAGCAGGAAGCCCGCGCCCTGCAGCGCGGCCATCTTGCGCAGCGCGCGCAGGTCGCCGAGGTCGCCGATGCCCCAGCTGTCGCGGCCGCGCGTGGCGTAGAGCTGCACGGCCCAGCCCCAGGTGCGCTCGTCGGGCAGCCAGCAGCGGCCGGGGGAGACGATCAACCGCCGCTCCCGCCCGTCGGGGGTGCGCAGCCGGTGGTAGCCGAGCGGGAAGTCGTCGGGCAGGTGGCCGTCGACGTGCCGGGTCCGCCCGTCCTCGCAGGAGACCTCGGCCTCGTCGACCTCGAGGGGGTCGCCGGGGCGGGCCACGATCGGCGCGCGCTCCTCGAGGTCGGCCGGGGGCTCGCCGATGATCTCCCGCAGCCGCTCGATGGTCGCCTCCGCGACCTCGTGCTCCTCGTCGTTGGCGTCCAGCCAGGTGGCGTCGATGCCCCACGCGTCGGTCGTCGGCGTCATGCCCCGCACCTTGCCCCGTCGCGGCCGGTCCATGCCCGCAGCGACAGGGGTGAGGATGGCGACATGCCCTCCTGGCTGCTCGTGCACCCGCCGCTGCTGGGCCCGGCGACCCTCGGGCCGCTGGCCGCGGAGCTGCGGTCCCGCGGGCACGCGGTCGTCGTGCCGGACCTGCGCGCGGCGGTGGACGTCGCCGCGGGCTGGCCGGCCCGCTGGACCGCCGCGACCGCGACCGGCCGTGCCGACGTGGTGCTCGGGTTCTCCGGCGCCGGGCCGACGCTGCCGGCGGTCGCCGTCGCCGTCGGCGCCCGGGAGGTCGTGTGGCTCGACGCACCGGTGCCGTCCCGGGCCGGCGCGACGGCGCCGTCGCCGCGGGTGCGGGAGCTGGTGCGGCCGCTCGTGCGGGACGGCCGGATCGCCGAGTGGACGACGTGGTGGGGGCCGGGCGCGTTCGCGCGGCTGGTGCCCGATCCCGCGCCGCGGGCCGCGATCGAGGCGGAGGGGCACGAGCTGCCGGCCGGCTTCTACGACGTCGCCGTCCCCCTGCCGGACGCGTGGCCCGAGGACGGCGCCCGCTACGTGCACCTGTCGGCGGCCTACGACGACGACGCCGCCGAGGCGGCGCGCCGCGGCTGGCCGGTCGCCGGCGACGGTTCCGGCGACCACCTCGACGTCGTCACCGCCCCCGCCCGCGTCGCCGACCTGCTGGCCTGACCGCGGCGACATCGGCGCTCTCGCACGCTTTCGCCGGCCGAGGCGTGCGAGATCGTCGATCTCGCCGCGTCACCCGTGCGGCGCCGGGGAGGACCCGTTCGGATCAGGTGAGCTGATCCCGGCGCGGCCGACTGGTTGCGCAGCGCACCGCACCCTGCGGACCGGCGCGTTTCCCGGTAGGGAGAGCGCGTGAGCGTGATCGGCTTCCACAACTCGCACGAGCAGGTCCACCCGGCGCAGCTGCTGGAGGCGGTCCGGCACGCCGAGGAGGTGGGCTTCACCGCGGCGATGTGCAGCGACCACTTCGCGCCCTGGAACCCCCGCCAGGGGCACTCCGGGTTCGCCTGGTCCTGGCTCGGCGCGGCCCTGGCGACGACGTCGCTGCCGTTCGGCGCGGTCAACGCGCCCGGCCAGCGCTACCACCCGGCGATCGTCGCCCAGGCCATCGCCACCCTCGGCGCGATGTTCCCGGGCCGCTTCTGGGTCGCGCTGGGCAGCGGCGAGGCCATGAACGAGCACATCACCGGCGACCCGTGGCCGCGCAAGGACGTCCGCGACGCCCGGCTGCGCGAGTGCGTCGACGTCATCCGCGCGCTGCTGGCCGGCGAGGAGGTCACCCACGACGGGCTGGTCACCGTCGACCGCGCCCGCATCTGGACCCTGCCCGAGGTGACGCCGCAGCTGGTCCTCCCCGCCGTCACCGCCGCCACCGCCGGCCGGCACGCCGAGTGGGCCGACGGGCTGGTCACGATCAACCAGCCGCACGACACCCTGCGCGACGTCCTCGCCGCCTACCGCGACGCCGGCGGCCGGGGCACCGCCGCCCTGCAGCTGCACCTCTCCTACGACCCCGACGAGGAGAAGGCCCTGGCCATGGCGCACCAGGAGTGGAGGAGCAACGTCTTCCCGCCGCCGCTGTGCTGGGACCTCGACACCCCGCAGGCGTTCGAGCTCGCCAGCGCGCACGTGACGCCGGAGCACGTCGCCGAGGTCGTCCGGGTCTCCAGCGACCTCGGGCAGCACGCCGAGTGGATCGCGGAGTACCAGGAGCTCGGCTTCGACGCCGTCTACCTGCACCACGTCGGCGTCGAGCAGCGCGCCTTCCTCGACGCCTTCGGCGAGCACGTGCTGCCGCAGCTCGACGTCGACACCCCCGAGCCCGCGGTCGCGCTGCAGTGAGGATCACCGACACGTCCGACCTGTGGTGGAAGACCGCGGTCGTCTACTGCCTCGACGTCGAGACGTTCATGGACTGGGACGGCGACGGCTGCGGCGACCTCGCCGGCCTCGCCCAGCGGCTGGACCACCTCGCCGACCTCGGCGTCACCTGCCTGTGGCTGATGCCCTTCTACCCGACCGCCGAGCGCGACGACGGCTACGACATCACCGACTTCTACGGCGTGGACCCGCGGCTGGGCACGCACGGCGACCTGGTCGAGGTGATCCGGACGGCCAACGACCGCGGCATGCGGGTGATCGCCGACCTGGTCGTCAACCACACCTCGGCGAAGCACCCCTGGTTCCGGTCCGCCGAGGCGAGCAAGGACTCGCCCTACCGCGACTTCTACGTCTGGCGGTCGGACCCGCCGCCGGACACCTCGGGCGAGGTGGTCTTCCCCGACCAGGAGGACGGCGTCTGGCAGTTCTCCGAGAAGACCGGCGAGTGGTACCTGCACCGCTTCTACAAGCAGCAGCCCGACCTGAACATCACCAACCCGCTGGTGCGCGACGAGATCGCCAAGGTGATGGGCTTCTGGCTGCAGCTGGGCCTGTCCGGCTTCCGCGTCGACGCCGTCCCGTTCCTGCTGGAGACCGAGGGCGCGAGCGCCGAGGCGCTGCCCGACCCGCACGAGTACCTGCGCGACCTGCGGTCGCTGGTCGGGCGCAGGTCCGGCAACGGGGTGCTGCTCGGCGAGGTCAACCTGCCCCACGAGCAGCAGGCGCAGTTCTTCGGCGGCACCGACGGCGACGAGCTGACCATGCTGTTCGACTTCATCGGGATGCAGGCGCTCTACCTCTCGCTCGCCCGCGCCGACGCCGGGCCGCTGGCCACCGCGCTCACCGGCCGGCCGCCGGTCGACCCCGACAGCCAGTGGGCCACCTTCGTGCGCAACCACGACGAGCTCACCCTCGACAAGCTCTCCGACGACGAGCGGGCCGAGGTGTTCGCCGCGTTCGGCCCCGAGGAGCGGATGCAGGTCTACGGCCGCGGCCTGCGCCGCCGGCTCCCGCCCATGCTCGACGGCGACCCGAGGCGGATCCGCATGGTCTACAGCCTGCTGTTCTCCCTGCCCGGCACGCCGGTGCTCTTCTACGGCGAGGAGATCGGCATGGGGGAGAACCTCGACGCCGAGGGCCGCAACGCCGTCCGGACGCCGATGCAGTGGACCTCCGGCCCGAACGGCGGCTTCTCCACCGCCGACCCGCGGAGGCTGACCGCGCCCGTGGTGACCGGCGGGTTCGCGCCCGAGCACGTCAACGTCGCCGACCAGCGCCGCGACCCCGACTCGCTGCTGTCGTTCGTGAAGCTGCTCGTCCGCCGCTACCGCGAGTGCCCGGAGCTCGGGTGGGGTGAGTTCGAGCTGCTCGAGCAGCCGCACGCGGCGGTGCTGGCGCACCTCGTCCGGTGGGACGACGGCTCGATGGTCGCGCTGCACAACCTCGGTCCCGAGCCGCTCACGGTGCCGCTCACCCTCGACGGCTGCGACGCCTCGCACCGGCTGGAGGACCTGCTGCGCGAGTGCACCACGCCGCTGTCGGAGAAGGGCGGGGCCGAGCTGCAGCTCGAGGGCTACGGCCACCGCTGGCTCCGGGTGGTCGCGGAGGGCAGCCGCCGCCTGCTCTGAGCGCGGTCAGGCCGCGGGCACGGCCCCCGGGCGCAGCACCGCCCGCCGCGCCGCCCCCGAGCCCGCGGCCACCAGCCGTTCCAGCGGCCCCTGGCCGAGCCACCGCCGCCAGGCCACCGCGACCACCAGGGCGGCGCCCACCAGGAGCAGGTAGAGGGTCCCGGGCCGGTCCTCCAGGACGTCGGTCTCCAGGACCAGCAGGTGCGCGGTGTACAGCGTCAGGGGCATCGTCCCCGCCGCGGCCACGGGGCCGAGCAGGCGCCGGGTCGGGGCCCACCGGGCCAGGAGCAGCGCCGCGCCGAGCACGGCCAGCGCCGACCCCAGCACGTGCGCGCCGTCGAGCGGGGTGTGCGAGTGGGGCGCGGCCAGCGCCAGGTACCACCACGACGAGCCCTGGTCCGGGTTCCACAGCAGCTGCGCCTCGGCCCGGGCGGTCGCGCCGAACGGCTGCTCGGCCAGCAGCCGTTCCAGGCCGCCGCCCGGGTGCAGCAGGAGGTGGGACGCCACCCGCGCCGCGACGGCCAGCGCGACCCCGCCGCCGAGCAGCCGCCGGGCGACCCGCCGGGAGCCGAGGTCCAGCCGCCCGACGGCCATCCCGGCGCAGAGGAAGCCCGCGTAGAAGACGACCGGGTAGAACCCCACCAGCAGCTGCCCGAGCACGCCCAGGGGATCGGTGAGCAGCGAGACGGGGTCGGGGTTGCCGTGGCGGGGGGCGTCCCGCCCGCCCCGCTCGAGCGCCACCAGCAGGACCGGGCCCAGCCCGAGGAAGACGGCGGCCAGCGCGGCGAGCGCCTTCGGCAGCAGGCCCAGCAGCGGGATCGCCAGCAGGAACAGCAGGCCGTAGTAGACGAGGATGACCAGCACGTGGTCGGTGAGGCCGAGCAGCAGCCCGATGGCCGCGATCAGCACCGCCCGCACGGCGAGCCCCGCCGCGGTGGCCGCGCGGGCGCGGCCGCGCACCGGG
Source organism: Geodermatophilus sp. SYSU D00815 (assembly GCF_054050035.1). Lineage (NCBI taxonomy): Bacteria > Bacillati > Actinomycetota > Actinomycetes > Geodermatophilales > Geodermatophilaceae > Geodermatophilus > Geodermatophilus sp. SYSU D00815. The sequence continues at coordinate 85,807 of NZ_JBJGYO010000013.1, forward strand.
TGCCGGCCGCCGGAGAGCAGCGCGATGCCGACGCCGGCGACCGTGGCGAACGTCGCCGCCGACCGCCCCGAGGCGAGGACCGTCGTGGCGGTGGGCGCGCCGGCCTCGTCGAAGGTGTCGAGCACGTGCGTCGCCATCATCCCGAGCAGGGCCGCACCCCGGGTGAGGTCCACACCCACCACCCGGCCGGGGGCCTCCGGGCCGGGCGTCCCCACCCGGTCCGGCCGGCCCACCTCAGGTCCCCGTCGCGCGCCGTCCGGTCACGAGGCTCAGGATGTACGGCCGGCCCGAGCGGGTCCAGGTCTGCTGCCAGCAGTCCGGCGCCCCGGCGAACCCCGCCTCCACCACCGGGCCGGCCGCGCCCACCGGGTCGAGGGAGGTGGCGACCCGCTCCGGACCGGCGGCGAGCCCCTCGCCGGTGCACTTGAGCACGGCCTCCTTGAGCGTCCACATGCGCAGGAACAGCTGCGGGCGCTCGGCCGGCGGCGCCGCCCGCAGCGCGGCCCGCTCCTCGTCGGTGAGCGCGGAGTCGAGCACCGGATCGGGCGCGCCGGCCGCCAGGTGCTCGACGTCGATGCCGACCGCCCGGTCGCGGGCCACCGCGGCGGCGACGACGCCGTCGGTGTGCGCCAGGCTCACCTCCGGCCCGTCGGCCACGACCGGCCGGTCGGTCGCCGACCGCCCGATCGCCCAGTCCGCCGGCGCCCGGGAGGGGTCCTCCGCCGAGAGCAGCAGCCGCAGCAGCGCCCGCCCGGTGACCCACTGCTCGCGCCGGTGCGGGGAGGAGAAGGCCTCGGCGGTGGCGCGCTCCTCCGCGGACAGCAGCGCGCTGAGCTCGGCCAGCCGCGGCCGGCAGGTGGCGAGCTCCACCAGCGCGACCCGGACACCGGGGTCGGCCGGCAGCGCGGGCCGCCCGGCGGCCTGCAGCTCGGCCGCCTGCAGCTCGGCCAGCAACGCCTCGGCGGCCCCGCCGGCAGCGGCCGGCAGGGGAGCCGGCGGCGGGGCAGGCGGGCCGCCCGCGGCGGGCCGGGCCGGGTTGCCGGCCCAGTGCTGACCGGCCCCGACCGCCTCGCCCTTCATGAGGAACGAGTCCGCCGCCAGCACGGCGCCGTCGCCGATCGTCGTCCCGTAGTGCACGTAGGCGCCGACGCCGAGCGTGGCGCCGGCACCCACGACGACGTGGTCGGACTTGAAGACGCCGTCCTCCAGGGAGTGGCTCTGCAGCGTGGTGTCCTGGTTGAGCGTGACGTCGTCACCGATCTCGACCAGGTTGCGCTCGGTGAGCCAGGCGCCGTCGTCGAACACGCGCTTGCCGATCCGCACGCGCAGCGCCCGCCACACCAGCGGCTTGATCGGCGTCCCCGTGTACATCTGCACGAAGACCATGCCGGCGACCTTCCAGTAGCGCTCGTGCCGCCAGAACTCGCGGTCGTAGATCGAGCAGGTCATCGGCCGACGCGGGCGGAAGCAGCGGTCGACGGCGGTGAAGTACGCGGTCGAGAACACCACGACGCCCACGAGGCCGAGGAAGACCACCAGCACGCCGTGCCGGCCGTGGTGGTCGAAGCTGACGACGGCGATCAGCGTGGTGCTGACGAAGTAGGCCCAGCGCACGAGCAGGAACAGCAGCGCGGTCACCGCGTTGTGGCGGTTCTTGGCGGCGAGGGCCGCCCGGCGGACCGCTGGATCGGCGAAGCGGGGGTCCTCGCGGTCGCGGTCGACCGAGCGGGGGATCTCGAACGGCGGCGAACCCAGCAGCCCCACGTCCTGCCGCACCGGGCCCTCGACCGGGACGTGCACCTTGGTGGCGTACAGGACGTTGGCGCCGGTGCGGGCGGCCGGGGGGATGCCGAGCGCGTTGCCGAGGTAGCTGTGCTCGCCGACCTCGGTGCGGCGGAGCCGGAACGACGTCGCCGAGAACTCGGCGTTCATCATCGAGATGTTGTCCGAGGCCATCGTGCCGCGGCCGACCCGGCACAGCGTGGGGACCTCGTGGGTCACCGACATGCCGAAGTTGGACCCGGTCTGCTCCAGGCGGCCGAGGTCCCAGCCCAGCGCCCGCAGCCAGTGCGGGATGGCTGAGCTGTCGCCGAACAGCCCCGTGTAGAACGGCAGGTTGGTGAACCGGAACACGGTGCGCTGCGCCGACCAGCGCCAGCCGTAGAGGCGGAACACCCGGTCCGGCGCGAGGGCTCGGCGCAGCGCGCGCGGCAGGGCGACGACCAGGACCAGGCCGCCGACCGCGGCGCCCCAGAACAGCATCGAGGCCTCGGCGACGTGCAGGGCGTAGAAGTCGGGCTCGGTCAGGCCCACCCGCCCGAGCTGGTCGTACTCCGGCAGCAGGAGCCCGAGGGCGCCGAAGAGGAGCGGCGTCCAGAGGAACATCGCGGTGAGCACCTGCAGGGTGCCGTACACCAGCCGGCGCGGCGTGCCGCCCCGGGCGCCGGGCACCGGGGGGAGCGCCGCGCCGGCGGGCTCGGCGGGGGAGCCGACCCAGCGCTCGCCCGCCGGGATCGACTGCCCCGGGTGCAGCGCGGAGGCGTGGGCGAGCTCGGCGCCGTCGCCGATCGCGGTGTGGACGTCGAGGACCGTCATCTCGCCCACGACCGCGCCCGCGCCGACGTGCACCGGGCCCAGCTCCACCATGCCGTCGACGACCCGGTACCCGTAGAGGTGCGACTCCTTCCGGATCACCGCCCCCTCGCCGATGGTCAGCAGGTCGGTGCACACCGGCACGTGGTTGGTGAGCAGCAGGGCCCCCCGGCCGACCCTCGCCCCCATCAGCCGCAGGTGCAGCGCGCTGAGCGGGGAGCCGTGGAACAGCGCCAGCGGGTTGCTCCGCATGAGCGTCTTGACCAGCCACAGGCGCAGGTAGCGCGGGCCCCACACCGGGAAGCGGTCGCCGGCCCGCCAGCGGCCGACCAGGAGCCACTTGGCCAGGACCGGCAGCAGGCACATGCCGGCGAAGGTGCCGGCGCCGAAGAAGGCGGCCCGCCAGTAGGAGTCGAGGACGCCGTCGGCGGTGGTGATCCACTCGTGACCGGTGACGGCGACGACGGCGGCGAGCCAGCTGTAGGCCAGGAACAGCAGCGCCTGCGCCGCCCCGCAGACCACGTGCCGGTAGCGCGCCGCCCGCCCGACCGGCCGCGCGGCGACGGCTGCGGGTTCGGCGCCCACCGCGGCGCGGCCGGTGACGGCGGTCGCGAGGTCGCGCACGGTGGGGTGCTGGTAGACGTCCTTGATCGACACCGCGGGCAGCTCGGGGCGCTCCCGGACGCGCGCGCAGACGTGGGCGAGCAGCAGCGAGTTCGCGGCGAGGTCGTCGAAGAGGTGGGCGGTGACCGAGACCCGGTCGACGCCGAGGACGCCGGCCACGATCGCGGCGAGCTTCTCCTCGAGCGGCGTCCCCGGCGCCGCGTACGGGGTGTCGACGGCGAGGCTGCGCGGCCCCCGCGGCGGCGGCAGGGCGGCGCGGTCGGCCTTGTCGCTGGTGGTCATCGGGATGACCGGCAGCTCCTCGAGGTACGCCGGGACCATGTACGCGGGCAGCCGGCTGCGCAGGTGCGCGTACGCCGCCGCGGTGTCCAGCGGGCCCGTCCCCGGCCGGCGGGAGACGTAGGCCACCAGCTCGGTCCCCGCGGGCCCCTCGTGCGGGGCCACCACGGCCTGGGCCACGCCCGGCACCTGCAGCAGGACCGACTCGACCTCGGTCAGCTCGATCCGGTACCCGCGGACCTTGACCTGCAGGTCGATCCGCCCGTGGTACTCGACCTCCCCGTCGACGACCCGGACGAGGTCGCCGGTGCGGTACACCCGCCCCGACGGGTTGGCCGGCAGCCCCAGCCCGTCGGGCACGAACGCCTTCGCCGTCAGGTCCGGGCGGTTCAGGTAGCCCCGGGCCAGGCCCACGCCGGCGATGCCCAGCTCGCCGAGCGCGCCCGCCGGCAGCGCCGTCCCGGTGTCGGGGTCGAGGACGGCGACCGCGTAGCCCGGCAGCGGCCGGCCGAGGGTCACCGGGCGGTCCGGCGAGAGCACCGCCCACGTGGCGGTCACCGTGGTCTCGGTGGGCCCGTAGACGTTGAGGAACCGCCGGTCCGGCCGGTGCCAGCGGGTGACCAGGTCGGGCGGGCAGGCCTCTCCCGAGACGAGCAGGAACCGCAGGTCCGGCAGGTCGTCGGGCACCGTGGCCAGCAGGGTCGGCACGCAGCACAGCGCGGTCACCCGCCGGCGCGCTAGGAACTCGTGCAGCTCGGCACCGAGCAGCTGCGCACCGCGCGGGCGGGGGACGAGGGCCGCGCCGACCGCCCACGCGACCCAGATCTCCTCCACGGAGAAGTCGAAGGCGATCGTCAGGCCCTGGTACACCCGGTCGTCGGGCCGGACCCCGTAGACCTCGGCGGCCACCCGCACGAAGTGGCAGATCGAGGAGTGCGCCACCGCCACGCCCTTGGGCCGCCCGGTCGTCCCCGAGGTGTAGACGGCGTAGCAGAGCTCGTCGTCCGGGGCCGCCGGGTCGCGCGCGGGCCGGCCGGGGTCCTCCGCGGTCAGCGCCGCGGCGGCGGCGTCGAGGTCGAGCAGGCGCACCCCCGCGCCGTCGAGCCGGTCGCGGCCGCCGGCCGTGGTGAGGACCAGGTCCACCCCGGCGTCCTCGACGATGAAGGTGCAGCGGTCGGGCGGGAAGGCCGGGTCGAGGGGCACGTAGGCGGCGCCGGCCTTGAGCGCGCCGAGCAGGGCGGTGTAGGTCGCCACGGGGTCGGCGCACAGCAGGCCGACCCGGGCGCCCTTGCCGACGCCGAGCCGGCGCAGGTGGTGCGCCAGCCGGTTCGCCCGGGCGTCGAGCTGCGCGTAGGTCAGCCGCAGCTCGCCGTCGTCCACCGCGACCGCGTCGGGTCGCCGATCGCAGGTGGCCTCGAAGACCTGCTCCAGCCGCTGCCCCGGCGCCCACCGCACGCCGGCGGGGCCGAGGTCCCCGACGAGGACCGCGGGCGCGGCGGTGTCCGGGGACGCCGGGGCGGAGGAGGGCGGGCCGGTCCGCGTCGCGGGGCGGAGGTCCATGCCGGCGCCCGCGGTCAGGCCGGCAGCGGCCGCTCGAGGGGGACGGTCGACGGGGGCGGGACCGCCGGGTCGGCGGCGGTGATGCAGTCGACGAGGATCTCGCAGGCGAGGGCGACGACCTCCGCGGAGACGTTCAGCGGGGGCAGCATGCGCACGACGCAGTCGTCGCGGCCCCCGCACTCCAGGATCAGCCCGCGGCGCAGCGCGCGGGACTGCACGCCGCGGGCCAGCGCGCCGGCCGGGAGCCCGGTGACCGGGTCGGCGAGCTCCACCCCCCACATCAGCCCCGTGCCCCGGACCTCGCGCACCCACGGCAGGTCCTGCAGCGGCGCGAGCAGCTCGTCGATCTGGTGCCCGCGGGCCCGGACGTTGTCGAGGATCCGCTCCCGGCGGACCACCCGGACCGCCTCGGCGCCGGCCGCGAAGGCCAGCTGGTTGCCGCGGAAGGTGCCGGTGTGCGCGCCGGGCGCCCACGTGTCCAGCTTCTCGTCGTAGATGATGATCGCGACGGGCTGGCCGATGCCGCTGAGGGCCTTCGAGGCCACGATGACGTCGGGCTCGATGCCGTACTGCTCGAAGGCGAACCAGGTACCCGTGCGGCCGCAGCCGGTCTGCACCTCGTCGACGACGAGCGGGATGCCGAGCTCCCGCGTGAGGGCGCGCACCCGCTGGGCGAACTCCACCGTCGCCGGGATCACGCCGCCCTCGCCCTGGACCAGCTCGAGCAGCACCGCCCCTGGCAGCGGCACGCCGCCGTTGCTGTCGGTCAGCGACCGCTCCAGGTAGGCCACGCAGTTCGTGGTGCAGTGCTCGGGGGTGAGGTCCAGCGGGCAGCGGCTGCAGTAGGAGAACGGGAAGAAGTGCACGCCGGGCATCCCGTTCGGCACCGGGCTCTTCTGCTCGACCAGGCCGGTCACCGCCATCGCCGCGTGGCTGCTGCCGTGGAAGCCGCCCTGGAAGGAGACCACGTCGCCGCGGCCGGTGGCGGTCTTGCACAGCTTCAGCGCCGCGTCGACGGCGTTCGCGCCGGTCGGGCCGCAGAAGTGGATGCGCATCCGGTCGCGCATGCCCAGCGGCAGCATCGACAGCTGGGCCTGCACGAAGGCGTCCTTGGCCGGCGTCGGGAAGTCCAGGCCGTGGCAGTGCCGGGTGAGCTGGTCGGCGGCCGCCCGGACGAGATCGGGGTGGTTGTGGCCCAGCGAGAGCACGCCGGCGCCGGTGAGGAAGTCGATGAACACGTTGCCGTCGACGTCGCGGACGAAGCTGCCCTCGGCCTCCTCGATCGCGATGGGCAGGTGCCGCGGGTAGGTCCGCGCGCTGGACTCCCAGCGCTGCTGGTGGGCGAGCAGCTCCCGCGAGCGGGGCCCCGGCAGGTCGCCGACGACGCGCGGCCGGGTGGGCATCGGCGGTCGATCCGAGGCGGAGTGGACGTGCGGCTGGGCGGAGATGGTGGTCATCGGGCAGATCCCGTCTGCTCAGGGCGTCGTTGCACGGACAGACGTGGGCGGCCGCACCGGCCGGGGCGGCACCGTCCACCGGGACGAGGGGAGCGATCCGGTACGTTCCGGTACCGGTACTGGCGGCATGCTGCCTCGGAGTCGGATCCGGGCAGCGCCGCTCCCCCCATGACGGGAACCACGGGGGCGATCTCGTTCCGGTTCACCCGGCTCCGTGACGATTCGAGGACATCCCGGTGTCGTCACCGCACGCATCGGGGGTGTCGCGGAACGCACCCCGCCGGTTCCCGCGGATCGTCGGCTCGCGCTCGTACCGTCCAGGGGGAGCGAGGGGGGAACGGCGATGAGCCGGAGGCGGAGCGGTCGGCTGTCCGGGCTGGGCGTCCTGGTGGTGGCGCTGCTGGTGCTGGCGGTCTACCTGAGCTCGGACCGGTCGGACCCCACGTCCTACAACCCGCCGGGCCGCGACGCCGCGGTGCCGGCCGGCACCCTGGACCCCGGCGCCGCGGCCGCGGCGCTCGAGGCCCTGCCGGTGGCCGCCAAGGGCACGCTGGCCGGGTACGAGCGCGACTGCGGCGAGGGTGCGGGCTGCGTGTTCGGCCCCGCCTGGTCCGACGTCGACCGCAACGGCTGCGACCAGCGCAACGACGTCCTGCACCGCGACCTGACCGGGGTGGAGGTGCGCGAGGGCACCGGTGGCTGCACCGTCGTCGCCGGCGTGTTCGTCGACCCCTACACCGGCGAGGTCGTCGAGTTCCGCAAGGACGACGCGAGCGAGGTCCCGGTCGACCACGTCGTCCCGCTGGCCGCCGCGTGGACGCAGGGGGCGGCCGGCTGGACCGACGGCGAGCGCGAGGCCTTCGCCAACGACCTGGGCAACCTGCTGGCCACGACGCGGGCGCAGAACTCGGCCAAGGGCGACTCCACCGCCGAGGAGTGGGTGCCGCCGGACCCCGCGTACGGCTGCGAGTACGCGTCCGTGGTCGTCACCGTGAAGCAGCGCTACGAGCTGTCGGTGACCGCGGAGGAGGCCGCCGCCCTGCGCGAGCTGCTGGCCACCTGCTGAAGGCGCGGATCGCCGGGCGCGGTTCCCGGGACCGCGGGGCGGGTGGGCCTAGCGTGACGGGTGAGGTGAGGAATGACTGGATCCGACGTGCCCCCGCCCGCGGGGCAGCCGGGCGGCGCCGAGCCCGACCCCGGCACCCACCCGATCGAAGGGGTCGCCTTCGCCGCGCCCGAGACGCCGCCGGCTCCCGGCTCCGCGCCGCCGCCGGCCGCCGGGTCCGCGCCGCCGCCGGCGGCCGCGTCCCGGCCGGCGGTGCGGGTGCGCGGCCGCGGCCCGGTGACCCGGATGGGCCCGTGGGCGCCGGTGGCCGGTGCCCTGCTGGGCACGGCCCTCGGGCTGCTCGCCGTGCTGCTGCTCTCCGGGACGGCGGACGGTTTCCGCGAGCGGCTGGCGCTGGTCCTGCTCGTGGTGGGCATGGGCCTGCTCGGCGCGTCGGGCCCGCTGCTGGCCGACGAGGTCCGGCTGGTGCGCCGCGGGGTCCGGGAGGCCGCCGTCCGGCCGGCCTCGGTCGAGGTCGCCGCGGGCCTGCTCAACGGGCTCACGCCGGCGCGGCTGCTGCTCCTGGTCAGCGGGTTTGTGCTCTTCCTGGCGGCCTACGTCGTGCGCGGCTGATCCCGGCCGCCCGCGGCGGGCCCGGTCCGGGTCAGCCGTAGGCCTGGACGGCGAGCGCCACGGCCAGGCCGAGACCCGCCACCCCGATCAGGCGGCGCAGCAGCGTCTGCGGGGCCCGGCGCACGACGGCCGGGCCGAGCAGGCCGCCGCACAGCAGCCCGATCGCCAGGGGCAGCACCGCCGACCAGGCGATCGAGGCGAGCACCACGTAGCCCACGGCGGCGGTGGCGTTGGCCACGCCGAGGACGACGTTCTTCAGCGCGTTGGCGACCGGGAGCCGCTCGCCGGTGCCGAACAGGTACGCCGCCAGCATGAGCACGCCGGCCGCGGCGCCGAAGTAGCCGCCGTAGATGGCGATGGCGAACGTGCCCGCGAGCAGCCACGGCGAGTCGCCGCGCGGGTGGGGGTGGCCGGCCGCCTCGGCGGCGAGCTCACCGGGTGGCTTCTGCACCAGCAGCAGCACCGACGCCGCGCCGATCAGCCACGGCACGATCCGCTCGAACGCCTCGGACGGGGTGAGCAGGAGCAGGGCCATGCCGGCGGCGCCGCCCAGCACCGCCGCGACGGCGAACCGCGACAGCCGCCGCCGCTGCCCCCGCAGCTCCGGCCGCGACGCGCTCACCGCCCCGACGCTGCTGAGCACCAGCGCCACGGTGTTGGTGACGTTCGCCGTCACCGGCGGCAGCCCGGCGGCGAGCAGCGACGGGTAGCTGATCAGCGAGGCCAGCCCGGCGATGCTGCCCGCCAGGCCGGCCCCGACCCCGGCCAGCACGAGCAGGCCGAACTCGAGGACGCTCACCCGGTCACCAGCACGCCGATCGCGGTCAGTCCGAGCACCACGACCGCCGTGCGCAGCACCACCGGCGGCAGCCGCCGTCCCACGCTGGAGCCGACGTACCCGCCGACCAGCGCGCCGGCCGCGACCAGGCCGGCCGCCCGCCAGTCGACCCGGTCGGTGGCCACGACCACGTACGTCGCCGCGGCGACGGCGTTGACGCCGAGGGTCAGCACGTTCTTGAGCGCGTTGATCCGCTGGAGGGTCTCCCGCAGCAGGAGGCCGAAGACGCCGATCTGCAGCACGCCCTGGCTGGCGGCGAAGTAGCCGCCGTATGCGCCGGTGGCGTACGCGCCGGCGACCAGCCCGGCCAGCCGCCAGCCGCGCGGCCGGGTGGGCGCGGAGCCCCCGCGCCGGCGCAGCCAGCGCTGCAGGAGCGGCTGGGTGGCCACCAGGACGACGGCGAGGCCGACCAGGGCCGGGACGATCGTCTCGAACGCCTCGGCCGGCAGGTGCAGCAGCAGGAAGGCGCCGGTGAGCGCGCCGAGCACCGAGGCGGGCAGCAGGCGCACGACCAGCCGGCGCTGCCCGGCCAGCTCGCGCCGGTAGCCGATGGCGCCGGTGAGGTTGCCCGGCACGAGGCCGAGGGAGTTGGAGACCGTGGCCGCCACCGGCGGCAGGCCCACCGCCAGCAGCACCGGGAAGGTGACGAGGGTGCCGGAGCCGACCACGGCGTTGATCGAGCCCGCGGCGAGGCCGGCCGCAGCCACCGCGACCATCTCCCACACGGTCATCGCCTGCGAGGGTGTCACAGGCGTCCGTGTGACCGGCCGCACGCCCGGCAGACCGCCGGGGTGAGCGCCCCCGCCGTCCGGCTGCTGGTGGCGCCGTACGACTCGGGCGCCCGCGACGTCCGGATGGGCGCCGGGCCGCTCGCGCTGCTGCGGGCCGGCGCCGCGGCCCGGCTGGCCGCCGGCCGGCTGCCCGCGGTCTCGGCCCCGCTCGCCTCCTGGCACCCCGCGCTCGACCGCGACGGCCGCATGCGCCGGACGGCGCTGGACCTGCTCGAGGAGGTCGCCGGGCTCGCCGGCCCCGCCCCGGGGGCCCGCGCCGGGCGGGCGGGGCGGGAGCGCGCGTGATCAGTCGCCCGCGGCCTCGACGTCGTCCCCGTCGAGGGCGCCGGCCTCGACGAGCACGTCGAGCGCCTCGGGGAGGTCGGCCAGGGCGCGGGCCACGTCCTCGGGCCGGGCGATCGACCACGCCTGCTCGTCGACGTAGCAGCGCACGGCCGCGTCGAAGGCCTCCTCGCCGGCCGCCTCCCGGGCCGCGGCCAGGGCGGCGGAGCCCTTGCCGTAGACGCGGTCCTCGTAGTCGTCGTCGTCCGCGAAGTCGGTCATCGCACCGGCCACGTCGCCGCGGACGCGCAGGTCGTCGTCGTCCGTGCCGTGGTCGCCGACGTCCTCGGCGTAGGTCGCGAACGCCTCGTCCAGCCACGGGTCGCGGAACTGCGAGTTGCCCACCATGCCGAAGAACCACATGTGGCCCAGCTCGTGCAGCAGCAGGCCGAAGTCGTCGTCGCCCATGAGGATCGTCGAGGAGTACTCGTTGCCGCCCTCGTCGTCGGCCACGTACGGGACGGTGAGCGTGTCGTACGGGAACGCGCCGAAGCGCTCCTCCAGCAACCCGATCGCCCTCACCGTGTCCTCGGCCAGCTCGTCGGCCGGCTCCTCGGAGAAGGGGAGGACGCCCACGGTGATCGCGGTGCCGCCCGCCCGGGCGGTCGCCGTCTCGAAGGCGCCGGCCGCCACGCTCACGTCGCGGGCCACCGGGTCGTGGGACTCCCAGACGCGCCGGCCGCCGGGCTCCGGGCGCGGCTCCTCCTGCGCCCCCGACATCAGCACGACGAGGTCCTCCGGCACCGAGACGCGGATCGTCGTGTCGGCCACCTCCGCCGCCGTGGTCTCGCCGGCGACCTCGACGAACGGGTCGCGCGCCCAGCCCGACCCCGACTCCCAGGTCAGCAGGGGGAAGCCGCTGCCCCACCAGGTGACGTCGTCCTCGACGCCGAACCGGTCGAAGCCGACGGGGGTGCGGCGGTCGGTGAGCCGGAGGGTGAAGTCCAGCTCCACCCGCACAGAGCCGCCGGCCGGCACCGGCTCGCGCAGGTCGACGCGGTAGAGCCCGCCCGGGCTGCCGACGGCGGCCCCGGCGGAGACGTAGCCGCCGCCGGCGACGTCCTCCCCGCGCACCTCGTCCACGCTGAGCCGGTGGGGGGAGGACTCCGGCGCGTTGGGGACGAGCCGGAACCACATCTCGTCGATGTCGAGGTCGGGTGTGAAGGTCACCGTCTCGGTGCCGGTCACCGTGCGCAGGTCGTCGTCGAGGCGGAACTCCAGCTCCACGACCGGCCGGTCGGGGTCGGGCTCGGCGCGGCCGGTCGGGCACGCCGGCGCGGGCTCGCCCGCCGACCGCTCCTCCGCGGAGGTGCAGGCGGCGAGCACCACGGTGGCCGCGCCCGCGGCCGCCCAGCGGCGTGCGTCCGTGAGGTGCCGCGCTCCGCGCATGGTCGCCCACCCACCCGCGGTGCCGGCCGGCCCGCCGTCGACGGATCTCCCTCGACCGCCCGCTACCCGCGCAATCTAGGAACGCGTCGCGCCGGCGTACAGGTGCGGCCACCTGTGAGGTCGCTGTGGACCGCCGTCAGCGGCCGTCGGGGGCGCCGTCGAGCGCGGTGACGTCGAGGCGGTGCGCCACCAGGTCGGCGGCGACGTCGTCCACCACCCGGCCGGTGGCGAAGGCGTGGGCGCGCAGCACCTCGAGGGCGTCGGCGGGGGTCAGCTCCCGCAGCACCGTGACCATGCCCATGGCCTGCCACACCGTCGTCCTGCGCTGGGCGTCGGGGCTGCGCCACCACCCCGGGGCGCTGCCCGCGTCCCGCGGCTCCAGGAGGGCGTCGGCGAGCTTCCGCGTCAGGCCGGCGGCGACCTCCTCGACGTCGCGGCGGTCCAGCGCGGTCATGGCGGCGAGGTCGACCTGGTAGAGGTCGAGGACGACGAGCGGCCCGAGCGGGGGCAGCAGCGGCACCGAGAGCACCGCCCGGTACGGCGTCTCGGTCGTCAGCGACGCGTGCAGCTCGGCCCAGTTGCGCCGGATGTCCTCCTCGTCGAAGGCGATGGCGACGCCGTCGTCGGACGCCCGCAGGCAGGGCCCCGCGCCGAAGGTGAACTGCAGCCGCTCGGCGTGCGCGGTCGCCGGGTCGCTGGCGCCCAGGGGGGCGCGCACCCCGCCGTCGACGTGCAGCGTGAGCCCGGCGCCGTCGACCGGGAGGCTGGCGGCGACGGCGTGCGCCAGGCGGGCGGGCAGCAGCTCGGGCGCGGCCAGCTGCGGGGGCGGGGCCTGCCGCACGGCCTGCTCGAACCGTCCGGCTGCCGACTCGGGTGCGGTCACGGCCGCACCCTCTCACCCGTCCGTGCGTCCGGCACCCACGAGGTGGAGCACCGCGTGCCCCTCCTCGTCGGAGGCGTCGAGGTCGACCTCGACGTCGAAGCCCCAGTCGTGGTCGCCGGCCGGGTCGTCGATGATCTGCCGCACCCGCCACACGCCCGGCTGCCGGTCCCAGACCAGCAGCCCGGGGCCGCGGGCGTCGGCGCCGGTGCCCACCTCGTCGTGCTCTGCGAAGTAGGCCCGCACCACCTCGCCCCAGCGCTCGGCGTCCCAGCCGGAGGCGGAGTCGAGCTCGCCGAGGTCGTACCAGCGGCGGCGGGCCCACAGCTGCACGCGGTGGAACAGCGCGTTGCGGACCATCGCGGTGAACGCGCGCTCGTTGCCGGTGAGCGGGCGAGGGCGGGCGGGAACGGCGACCTCGTCGATCGCGCCGGTGTCGGGGTTGGTCAGCGCCTCCCACTCGTCGAGCAGCGACGAGTCCACCTGGCGGACCAGCTCGCCGAGCCACTCGACGACGTCGGTGACCTCCTCGGTGCGCGCGGCGGCCGGGACGCCCGAGCGCAGCGCCTTGAACGCGTCGGACAGGTAGCGCAGCACCGCGCCCTCGGAGCGGGTCAGCCCGTAGGTGGAGACGTACTCGCGGAAGGTCATCGCCCGCTCCCACATCTCGCGGACGACGGACTTCGGCGACAGGTGCGCGTCGCGCGCCCACGGGTTGGACCGCGAGTAGACGGCGAAGGCGTGCTCGAGCAGCTCGGCCAGCGGCTGCGGGTAGGTGACCTCCTCGAGCAGCTCCATGCGCTCCTCGTACTCGATCCCCTCGGCCTTCATCTGCGCCACGGCCTCGGCCCTGGCCTTGTTCAGCTGCGCGGCGAGGATCTGGCGCGGGTCGTCGAGGGTGGCCTCGAGGACGCTCACCACGTCCAGGGCGTACGTGTCGGAGGCCGGGTCGAGCAGCTCGATGGCGGCCAGGGCGAAGGTCGACAGCTCCTGGTTGAGGGCGAAGTCCGGCGGCAGGTCGACGGTGAGCCGGTAGCGCCGGCCGTCGGGCTCGGGCTCGTCGAGCCGGACCAGGACCCCGGCCTGCAGCAGCGAGCGGGCGATGCCGACCGCCTCGCGGATGTGCCTGAGCTGCCGCTTGCGCGGCTCGTGGTTGTCGGTGAGCAGGTGCCGCAGCGCCGCCACCGGGTCGCCGGGCCGGGCGACGACGTTCAGGATCATCCCGGTCGTCACCTGGAAGTGGCTGGTCAGCTGCTCGGGCTCGGCCTCGACCAGCCGCTCCATGGTCGCCTTCGACCACGGCACCATGCCCTCGGGCGCCTTCTTGCGCACCAGCTTGCGGCGCTTCTTCGGGTCGTCGGCGACCTTGGCGAACTGCTTGAGGTTCTCCACCTCGTGCTCCGGCGCCTGGACGACGACGGTGCCCGCGGTGTCGTACCCGGCCCGGCCGGCCCGCCCGGCGATCTGGTGGAACTCGCGGGCGTTGAGCAGCCGCATCCGGGTGCCGTCGTACTTGGAGAGGGCCGAGAAGACGACGGTGCGGATGGGCACGTTGATGCCGACGCCGAGGGTGTCGGTGCCGCAGATGACCTTGAGCAGGCCGGCCTGGGCCAGCTGCTCCACGAGCCGCCGGTACTTGGGCAGCATCCCGGCGTGGTGCACGCCGATGCCGTGGCGCACCAGCCGCGACAGCGTCGTCCCGAAGGCGGAGGAGAAGCGGAACCCGCCGATCATGTCGGCGATCGCGGCCTTCTCCTCCTTGGTGCTGACGTTGACGCTCATCAGCGCCTGCGCCCGCTCGAGCGCCGAGGCCTGGGTGAAGTGGACGACGTAGACCGGCGCCTGCTTCGTGTCGAGGAGCTCGCCGATCGTCTCGTGCATCGGCGTCGTCGCGTAGTAGTGGTGCAGCGGCACGGGGCGTTCGGCGTGCGCGACCAGCGCCGTCGGCCGGCCGGTGCGGCGGGTGAGGTCCTCGCGGAGCTTCTCGGTGTCGCCGAGGGTGGCCGACATCAGCAGGAACTGCGCGTCGGGCAGCTCGATCAGCGGCACCTGCCAGGCCCAGCCGCGGTCGGGGTCGCCGTAGAAGTGGAACTCGTCCATGACGACGAGGCCGATCCCGGCGTCGCGGCCCTCGCGCAGCGCGATGTTGGCCAGGACCTCGGCGGTGCAGGCGATGATCGGCGCGTCGTGGTTGACCGCCGCGTCGCCGGTGAGCATCCCCACGTTCTCCGCGCCGAAGACCCCGCAGAGGGCGAAGAACTTCTCGCTCACCAGCGCCTTGATCGGCGCGGTGTAGAAGCTGCGCCGGCCGGCCGCCAGGGCCGCGTACTGCGCGCCGGTGGCCACCAGCGACTTGCCCGAGCCGGTCGGCGTGGCCAGCACCACGTTGGCGCCGCTGACCAGCTCGATCAGCGCCTCCTCCTGCGCCGGGTAGAGCGTCGTGCCGCCGGCGTCGGCCCACGCGGCGAAACGGGCGAACAGCTCGTCGGGGTCGTCGCCGAGGGCCCGCAGCGACGCGAGGTCGGCGGGGTCGTCGAGCAGGGGCGGGGCGGCGATCGCAGTCATCGTGGGGAACAGCGTGCCCGACGCCGCCACGCTTCCCGCCACCGCCGGGCCGACACGGTGACCGCGCTCCACCGCGCCGACGGTGTCGCGCGCCACCCATCGGCGCACGGTCTCGTCCCGGATCACGACCGCCCGGACGATCACGATCCGGTAACGAAGCTCCGTCCGAGGCGTCGGACGAACCGCCGGTGGAGAGAAGGTGAACAAAAGGTGAACGGAAGGGGGCGCGACGGTGCGCATCAGTGAGTGTCCGGAGTGCCGCTGGGTGCCGATCGTGGACGAGACCGGCCGGCGCCGCCTCGTGCTGCGCTGGCAGCTGCCGGTCGCCGCACCCGCCGAGTCGTCGGTCTCCCGCGCCGCGTAGGGAGCGGTCGACCCGCTTCCGGGGCCGAATCCGTGCTCCAGGGGTCCTGCCGGACTCATCGGGCACGGGTTCGGCCCCGGAGCCGTGTCGGGGCGTGCCCCCGCGACGTGCCGATCCGGTTCCGGGCGGCGCGGCGCGGGTAGGCGGGCGGGGACGCAGGTGCGGGTCAGCAGCGGCCCGGACCGGCACCCCGCCCACCAGCCTCCCGGAGGAGATCCGTGTCCTCACCCCGCCCCGAGTCCCAGCCCGCCCAGCAGCAGACCCCGCCCGGCACGCTGGGCGAGATGGACCCCAAGCCCGACCACGGCGAGGAGAGCTACCGGGGGTCCGGCCGGCTCACCGGCAAGGCCGCGGTCATCACCGGCGGCGACAGCGGCATCGGCCGCGCGGTCGCCATCGCCTTCGCCCGCGAGGGCGCCGACGTCCTGATCTCGTACCTGAACGAGCACGAGGACGCGCAGGACACCGCCCGGTACGTCGAGGAGGCGGGCCGCAAGTGCGTCCTCGTCGCCGGCGACCTGGCCGACCGCGCACACGCCAAGACGATCATCCCCAAGGCCGTCGAGGCCTTCGGCAAGGTCGACATCCTGGTGAACAACGCGGCCTACCAGATGAGCCACGACACGCTGGACGAGGTCTCCGACGAGGAGTGGGACCACACCGTCGCGCTCAACCTGACGGCGATGTTCACCCTCTGCAAGGACGCCGTCCCGCACATGCCCGCGGGCGGCGCGATCATCAACTCGTCGTCGGTGAACTCCGACATGCCGAGCCCGAACCTCGCGCCGTACGCGATGACCAAGGCCGGGATCGCCAACTTCACCGCGAGCCTGGCGCAGATGTACGCGGACAAGGGCATCCGGGCCAACAGCGTCGCGCCGGGGCCGATCTGGACGCCGCTGATCCCGGCCACCATGCCCGAGGAGAAGGTGGAGAGCTTCGGCCAGCAGGTGCCGCTGGCCCGCCCCGGACAGCCCGCCGAGCTGGCGCCGGTCTACGTGCTGCTGGCCAGTGACGAGGCCAGCTACGTCTCGGGCGCGCGGGTGGCCGTCACCGGCGGCAACCCGATCCTCTGACGCGGCGCGGGGTCCCACGGGTGCGCCGCCCGCGTCCGTGGGACCCCGCTAGGCGCGGCGCTCGGCGGTGACGAGGGCGACGGCGATCGCGAACGGCGCCGCCCCGGCCAGCAGCGTCGTCGACACGACCTCCGACACCGGCAGCGCGATGCCGCCCGGGGACGCGAGCAGGGCCCAGCCGAGGGCGAACAGCGGCAGCGTCACCACGCCGGTGCCCAGCGCCGCCCGCGTGCGCGCCGCCCGGCCGTCGCCCCGGGCCAGCACCCCGCCGACCAGGGCGGGCACGAAGGGCACCGTCCAGCGGACCAGCAGGTCGGCCGGGTGGGCGCCGAACCCGCCCCAGGAGGCGAGGGACAGGGCGGCGGCCAGCGATCCGACCGCGGCGGCGGACACCACCGCCCACCAGGCGTGCGCGTCGGTGGGAGAGCGGAAGGTGCGGGCCGGGCGGGTCACCCGGCCCGCCGCCCACAGGCACAGCGCGGCGCAGACGAGCAGGAAGTGCACCAGCGACCGGGGGACGTCGGTGACGCCGTCGGCGGTCCGCCCCGGCAGCGGCCATCCCTGGCTGCCGAGCAGCCCGAGGACGACGGCCAGCGCGACGGTGGTGCCGGCGATGCGCAGCACGCCCGCGGTCGGCGCCGTCGCCGGGGCCGGCTCCGCCGGGGGCGCCGCCACCGCCGGCTCCGCCGGGGGCGCCGCCACCGCCGGCTCGGCGACCTCGTCGGTCACCAGCTGCAGGTGCGCGGTCCCCCGGGTCGTCACCGGCCGAGCGTCACACGCGGTACCCGGGCGGGCGAGCCGTGCCGGCGCCGATCACCGGTCCGGGCGACGGGGCGTCACCCGCCGTGATCAGCGGGGGAGGGCCGCGGCGATCCGCCGGACCTCCTCGGGGCCGACCCGGCAGCAGCCGCCGACCAGCCGCGCCCCGGCGGCCACCCACCCGGGCACCCGGTCGGCCGCCCGCGCCGGCTCGCCCGTCCACCGGCGGGCGGCGGCGTCCCAGGTCTCCCCGCTGTTCGGGTAGACGACGACCGGCACGCCCGACGCCGCGGCGGCGTCCACGGCCGGCAGCACCCCGGCCGGGTCGGTGCAGTTCACGCCCACCGCGACCAGGCCGGGCGTGTCCGCCGCCAGCGCGAAGACGTCGGCGGCCGGCTCGCCGCGGCGGGTGCGGACCACGCCGTCGTCGTCCACGACCGTGGTCAGCGACAGCCAGACCGGCACGTCGAGCACGGCCGCCTCGGCCAGCACCGCGGCGGCCTCGGCCGCGGCCGGCACCGTCTCGCAGGCCAGCACGTCGACCAGGCCGGCGAGCAGCTCCATCCGCGGCCGGTGGAAGCGGCGCAGCTGCGCCACGGTCATGTCGTCGGCGTAGGCGCCGGTGTACTCGGACCCGTCGGCCAGCACCGCGCCGTAGGGCCCGATCGAGCCCGCCACCCAGGCGTCGGGGGCGGCGCGGCGGGCCAGCCGCACGGCCCGCGCCAGCAGCCGGTCGGTGTCCGCGTGCTCCAGGCCGGCGCGGGCGAAGCCCTCGTAGGTGGCCTGGTAGGTCGCCGTCGTGACCACCTGCGCGCCGGCGGCGGCGAAGGCGGCGTGGGCGGCGGCGATCGCCGCGGGAGCGTCGCGCAGCAGCCGGGCCGACCACAGCTCCCCGGACAGGTCGTGCCCGCGCCGCTCCAGCTCCGTGGCCAGGCCGCCGTCCAGGACGACGGGCCCGGCGGCGAGCGCGTCGGCCAGCGGGGTGCGGGGTGCCACGACCGGTATTCTCCGCGCCGTCCTGCGGCCGCCGCCCCGCTCACCGAGGATCGGGGGATGGTGTTCGTGTGGGGGTGGGGCTCGGGCCCGCGTCGGCGCCGGCCGCGGTACGGCCGGCCGTACGGGCCGCCGCCCGGCTACGGCTACGGCAGGCGCGGCTACGGCCCGCCGCCCGGCTACGGCTACCGCCGTCGCGACGACGGCAACTGCCTGCGCGACCTGCTGTTCCTGCAGACCGGCTGCTGCGTGGCGCAGCTGCTGGGCTGCGGACCCGAGGCGCTGCTGGTGGCGCCGGGCACGCTGCGCCGGGCGCTGCGCGAGAGCACGGGCGGCCGGGCAGCCGACCGCATGGTGGCCGCGATCGGCGTCTACCAGCGCGAGATCAGCCCGCGCCGGCCGCCGTGCTGCCGCTTCGCGCCGACCTGCTCGGCCTACGGGCTCGAGGCGATCAGCACCCACGGGGCTCTGCGCGGCGGCTGGCTCACGCTGCGCCGGCTGCTGCGCTGCCGGCCCGGCGCCGCCGGCGGCCCCGACCCGGTGCCCGCGGCCGGCTGAGCCCCGGTGATCCGCCTCGGCGAGACTGGGCGGCGTGCCCGCCAGCGACGACGCCTCCGGTGACCTGCCCGTCACCGACCGCCTCGTCGTGCCCGCCGCGGCGCTGGCCTGGCGGTTCTCCCGCTCGTCCGGCCCCGGCGGGCAGGGCGTCAACACCGCCGACTCCCGGGTGGAGCTGTCGGTGGCGGTCGGCGACCTGCCCGGGCTCACCGACGAGCAGCGGCGGCGGCTGACCGAGCGGCTGGGCTCCCGGCTCACCGACGGCGTCCTCACCATCGTCGCCGCCGAGCACCGCCAGCAGCTGCGCAACCGCCAGGCGGCGCGCGACCGGCTGGCGGCCGTGCTGCGCGCCGCGCTCGCACCGCCGCCACCGCCCCGGCGCCGCACCCGGCCGACCCGGGCCGGTCAGGAGCGGCGGCTGCAGGCGAAGAAGGCGCGCGGGGAGCTCAAGCGCTCGCGTCGCCGCTGGGACTGACGCCGGGCTCGCGCACCAGCACCCACAGCGGCAGCTCGTCGTCGGTCGTCCGGGTCGCCTCGGCCACGGTGAAGCCGAACCGGCGCAGGAACGCCGCGTCGGCCCAGGCGGTCACGGCCGCCACGGCGGGCAGCGCGCTCGCGTCGACCTGCGCCAGCCCGGCCTCCAGCAGCGCCGTCGCCGCCCCCTGCCGGCGGGCGGTCGGCCGCACGCCCAGGTGCGCCAGTTCCCAGCGCGGGCCCGCGGGGCCGGTGCCGGCGATCAGGTCACGGGTGGCCGCCACCACCGGCCAGCGCTCCGCGTGCAGGAACGGCAGCTCGCGCGCCAGCGCCGCGCGGACGTCGTCCGGCAGCGGGCGGCTGCCCGGCACGCCGGGCGGCGGCACCCACGCGGCGACGCCGGTGACGTCGTCGGTCACCCACGCGGTCCCGGTGGAGACGGCGCGGTGCCCGGCCGACAGCTCGTGCAGGCGGGTCAGCCGCTGCACGCGCCCGTCGGCCGGCAGCGCCCAGCGCACCCAGCGCGAGTCGCCGAGCGCGAGCGTCATCGTCGCGGCGATCCGCGGGACGTCCCGCAGCTCCGCCGGGCGCACCGGTGGCGGCGGGGGCGGGGGCGGGTCCTCGATCCGGCGGACGGTGGGGCGCCGGTCGCTCACCGGTCCATTCGACCACGGACGTATCTGCCGGCCGGCCCGCGCCTCCTCCCGGGTGACCGCCCCGGCCCCCACCCCGCCGGCGGTGCGGGCGCCCACGGGGAGGCCGCACCGCGGTCCCCGTCCCGACGGCCCTGCCCCCGCCGCCGGGACGGGGCCCGGGTGTCAGCCGACGGCGATCCAACCGGTCAGCGCGCGGGCGCCGCCGCTGCCGAGGAACAGCAGCCGGAACTCCTCCCGCGGCGGCGGCGCGACGGTGAACCAGCCCAGCTCGTCGACCGGGACCCGCCGCGGTCGGCCGTCGGCCGTCTGCAGGTCCACCTCGCCGGCCTGGGGCGGCACCACCTGACCCGAGACGCCGCGCCCGCTGACCTCCACGTGCAGGGTGAGCCCGCCGGTGGTGAAGTCCAGCTCGCGGGTCCCCGCGGGGGCGGCGCGCACGCCGGCCGGCGCCGCGGCGTCCGACGCCAGCGCGGCGAGGTCGGCGTCGAGGGTGTACAGCCCGAACAGCGCCTTGCCGGTCTCGGTGATCCGCGGGGGGACGGCGTCCGCCTCGCGCAGCGCCTCGCCCAGCGCGCGCAGCAGGTCCTCGTCGGCCGGCCGCTCGGCGGGCACGTCGCTCACCTCCGGTCCCCGTCGGGTCCGGGGGAGAGCAGGGCGGTCACGGGGTCGCTGCGGCGCAGCTTGTCCAGGCAGCGGGCCCGCGTGGGCCCGAGCCCGCCGACCGGCGTGTCCAGCCGCCGGCCGATCTCGACGTAGGACAGCGGTGGGTCGTGCAGCAGCAGCTTCAGCAGCTCCTGGCAGCGGGGGGAGAGCAGCGCGAACCCGGCCCGGATCGCCGCGTTGCGCTCAGCGTCCTCGACCAGGCGCTCGGCGGACGCCGGGCCCGGGTCGGCCGGGACGTCGTCCTCGATCGCCTGCTCGCGGTCCAACCGCCGCCGGCCGAGCTCGCGCACCCGCAGGCACTCCCGCTCGGTGGTCGTGGCCAGCCAGCCGGGCAGCGCGGCGGGGTCGTTGATGGTGGTCAGCCGCTCGAGCAGCTTCAGCCACACGCTCTGGGCGACGTCGTCGGCGTCGGCGTCGGGCAGCCGGTAGCGCCGGCAGATCGACCACAGCAGCGGCGCCAGCCGCTCCACCAGCGCGTCCCAGGCCAGCCGCTCGCCGAAGCGCGCGCTCAGGAACAGGTCGCCGATCGGTGTGTCGTCCCCCATGGCCCCTCCCGGCGCGCTCCCGCCGACGGCGGTGCGCCCGGTGCCCGCCGCCGTCACGGTCGCGGCAGATCTTGCCGGACGGCCTGGACAGCCTCCTGGGGCGTGCGGCCCTCGGCGATGCGGGCGGCGACCATGCCGGTCACGTGGGCGGCGGCGAACGAGGTGCCCGACCAGCTCGCCCAGCCGCCGAACGGCACGGTGTCGTAGGCCGGCGGGCTGCCGTCGCGCGGCACGAGCACCTTCTGGTCGCCGAGCTCGTCGAGGTAGGCGCTCACCACCTCCACGCCCGGGGCGAGGACGTCGATCCAGGGGGCGGGCCTGGTCGGGTCGGTGCCGTCGACCGGGTTGAACGACGCGGGGCGGCCCGAGGCGTCGACCGCCCCGACCGCGAGGACGCCGTCCAGCGCCGCGGGGAACAGCGGCGCCGCGCGGCGGGGCATGCCCTGGTCCTCCCGCTCGTCGTCGCCGAGGGCGTCGGTGCCGTGGTTGCCGGCGGCGGCGACCACCGCCATGGCGGGGGTCAGCTGGGCGACGGCCCGTTCCAGCACCATCGGCGGCCGGCCGTCGGCGGTCGAGCAGCCCAGGGACAGGTTGAGCACCTGGACGCCGGAGTCGCGGTAGTCGGCGAGCCGCTGGGCCAGGGTCCACAGCGGCATGGTCCAGCCGTCGGTCGGCTCGGCCCCGGGCAGCAGCGCCGTCCGGACGTCGAGGTCGGCCGTGGGCGCCAGGCCCAGCACGATCCCGGCGATGAAGGTCGCGTGGCCCTCCCACCACAGCCGCTGCTGGCCGGGGCGGGGCCGGGCCAGCGCGTCGGGGTCGGCCAGGAAGCGGCCGGCGAGGCGCGAGTGCGGCTCGAGCCGGGTGTCGAGGATGCCGACCCGCACCCGGCGGCGGCTGCGGGGGGCGACCGGGTACTCGCCGGGCACCTGCTCGGCCCGCGTCGGCCTCGTGAAGCCCCCGGCGTTGGTGTACGGCTTGAACTGGACGCCGGTGAGCACGCGGTTCTTGCCCATCGTGGGCGACCAGCCGGCGTAGCGGGCCTCGGTGATCGCCCGGACGTTCGCCAGCACGCGGTCGAGGGGCCCGGCGGTGCGGCCCGGCTCGCGGGCGCCGTCCTGCTGCTCCCGTGCCGCCTCCAGGCGCTGCGCCATGCCCCGGACGTCGGCGAGCTCCACCAGCGTGAGCCCGAGGCGCGGGTCGGTGTCCTCCGGCGTCGCCCCGCGGCCCAGCAGGTCCAGCACCATGCCCAGGTGCTCGTCGGCCACGACGACGTGCCGGTCGTGCGCGTTCGCGCCCATCGGTGTTCTCCAGTCTGCTCGCAGGGGTCCCGGGAGGGAGGAGGGCGGGAGCGCCGCCCAGATTCGTGTGCCGGGCGGATCGTTGACAAGCGCCCGCCGTCGGGCAGGGTGGGGCGTCGTGGACGGCCCGACGTTGCAGCTCGCGCGCGAGGCGCTGCGCCTGGCCGAGGCCGCGCCCGCCGAGGCCGTCGACCGGGCCCGTGCGGTGGCCCGGACGGCGGCCCGGGCCGGCGACGGCGTGGCCCGGGCCGTGGCCGAGCGGGCCTGGGGCCTGGCCCTGCGCCACGGCGGCGACCTCGACCGGGCGCTGGTGCACCTGCGGCGCGCGGTCGCCGTGGCGCTGGGCGCCGGGGCGGCGGAGTGCGCCGGCGAGGCCCGGGTGTCGCTGGCGTACGCGCTGGTGGAGCGCGGACGCCCGCGGCAGGCGCTCGACGAGATCGACCGGGCGCTGAGCGAGCTGTCCGGGGCGGCCGCGGCGCGGGCGCGGGCCCAGCGCGGCGCGATCCTCCTCGACCTCGGCCGGCACGCCGACGCGCTGCGCGACTACGAGGCGGCGCTGCCCGCGCTGCAGGAGGCCGGCGACCTGCTGTGGAGCTACCGGGTGGTGTGGAACCGCGGGCTGGCCCGGGCCTACCGGTACGAGTTCGCCGGCGCCGAGGAGGACCTGCGCCGCGCCGAGGAGCTCGCCGACCGCCTCGAGCTGCCGCTGTCGGTCGGGTTCGCGCAGGCCAACCTCGCCTTCGTCCTCGGGCTGCGCGGCGACGTGCCGGCGGCGCTGGGGTTCTCGGCCCGCGCCGAGGAGCGCATCCGCGCCCACGGCGCCCAGCTCGGCGAGCTGCTCAAGGACCGCAGCGAGCTCCTGCTGTCGGTGCGGCTGGTCGCCGAGGCCCGGGAGACCGCCGAGCGGTCGGTCGCCGAGTACGAGCGCGAGCGCCGCAGCATCAAGCTGCCCCAGGTGCGGCTGGTGCTCGCCCAGGCGGCGTTGCTGGAGGGGGACGCCGCCGGCGCCCTGCGGCACGCCCGCCGGGCCGTCGCGGAGTTCACCCGCCAGCACCGCCCGGAGTGGGCCGCGCTGGCCCGCCTCGGCGTGCTGCGGGCGCAACGGCTGGCCGGGGACGTCCCCGCGGCCGGGGTGCGCACCGCCGAGGACGCGGCGGCCACGCTCGCCGGCGTGCGCTGGCCGTCGGCCGCGATGGACGCCCGGCTGCTCGCCGCCGCGCTGCTGCGCGACCGCGGCCGGGCCCGCGACGCCGCGCGCCACCTGCGCGCGGCCGCCGCCGGCCGGCGCAGCGGCCCGGCGACCCTGCGCGCCCGGGCCTGGTACGCCGAGGCCCGGCTGCGGGCCGACGGGGGCCGCCGGGCGGCGGCGTGCGCAGCGCTGCGCGCGGGGCTGCGGATCCTCGACGAGCACCGGGCGGCGCTGGGCGCCACCGACGTGCGCGCGCACGCCGCCGCGCACCGCGGCGAGCTGGTCGAGCTGGGCCTGCGCCTCGCCCTGGAGGCCGCGCGCGACGGCGGCAGCCCCCGCCAGGTGCTCGAGTGGGCCGAGCGCGGCAAGGCCACCGACCTGCTGCAGCAGCGGCCGGTCCGCCCGCCCGAGGACCCGGAGGTGGCGCAGGCACTGGCCGAGCTGCGGGCGACCGTGCTGCGGATCAACGAGCTGCACACCGGCGGGACCGGAGGCGGCGCGGAGGTGGCCGGGCTGGTGGCGCACCAGGCGGCGCTCGAGGAGCGCGTGCGCGACGCGGCCCGGCGCGTCGAGGGCGGCGGCGCCGGACCGCTGCCCGCACCGGTCGCGGTCGCCGACCTCGCCGAGCGGCTGGACGGGGCGGCGCTCGTGGAGTTCTCCGCCCTGGACGGCGAGCTGTCGGCGGTGACCGTCGTCGGCACCCGCACCCGGGTGCACCGGCTCGGCCCGGTCGCCGACGTCGACGGGCTGGTCGACCGCGTGCTGCACGCGCTGCGGCGGCTGGTGCGCCGCGACGGCGATCCCGCGGGTCGGGCCGCTGCCACCGCGCTGCTCGGCGCCGCCGCGGCCCGGCTCGACGGGCTGCTGCTGGGCGGGCTCGCGGAGCTGGGCGACCGCCCGCTGGTCGTCGTCCCGACCGGCGCCCTGCAGTGCCTGCCGTGGGCCGTGCTGCCCTCGTGCGCGGGGCGTCCGGTCGCGGTCGCCCCGTCGGCGACCCTCTGGCACGCCGCCCGCGGCCGGCCGGTGGACCCCGCGGCCCCGGTCGTCGTCGCGGCCGGCCCGTCGCTGCCGGGCGCGGTGGCCGAGGTGCGGGACGTGGCCGCGCTGCGCGGCGCCGACCCGCTGCTGCCGCCGGAGGCGACGGTGCAGCGGGTGCTCAAGGAGATGGAGGGCGCGTCACTGGTGCACCTGGCGGCGCACGGCCGGCTGGCCGCGCACAACCCGCTGCTCTCCGACGTCCTGCTCGCCGACGGGCCGCTGCTCGCCTACGACGTCGAGCGGCTGGACCGCGCCCCGCACACCGTCGTGCTCGCCGCGTGCGACAGCGCCCGCTCGGTGGAGTGCGGCGGCGGCGAGCTGCTGGGCCTGGGGGCGGTGTTCCTCGGCGCGGGCACCGCGCAGCTCGTCGCCCCGGTGCTGCCGGTGCCCGACGAGGAGACCGGGGAGGTCATGCGGATCCTCCACGGGCACCTCGCCGCCGGCCGGCCCGCCGCGGAGGCCCTCGTGCGCACCCGCGCCGCGGTCGCCGACGACGTCTCGGCGGCCGCGGCGGCGAGCTTCGTCTGCCTCGGCTCGGGCCTCTGACGACCTCCCCGCAGGGAGGCCCTCGCTCAGTCCTGCGGCTCGGCCATCTGCCGGTGCATGACGGCCTTGACCTTGTCGGGGACGACGTCACCCACCGCCTTCTGCGCCTTGGTCTTCAGCGAGCCGCCGACCACCTTGTTCTTGCCGTCCATGAGGGCGGCGAAGCCCTGGGCGGCCACCTGCGCCGGGTCGTCCTTCTTCGACTGCCCGACGGGGGTGTCGTCCATCTCGGCGCGGTGGAAGAAGTTCGTCTCGGTCGGGCCCGGCATCAGCGAGGTGATCGTGACGCCGGTGTCCTTGAGCTCCTCCTGCACCGCCTCGGCGAAGGACTGCAGGAACGACTTCGAGGCGTTGTAGACCGCCTGGAACGAGCCCGGCATGGTCGAGGCGATCGACGAGGTGATCAGCACCTTGCCCTCGTCGCGGCCGGCCATGTCCTTGAGCACCAGCTTGGCCAGGTGCACCGTCGAGGTGATGTTCAGGTCGATGATGTCCTGCTCGTCGGCGAGCGGGGTGTCGATGAACGCGCCCCCGCGGCCGACGCCGGCGTTGAGCGCGACGGCGTCGAGGAACCGCCCGTCGGCGGTCGCGGCGGCGTAGAGCTGGGTCACGCCCTCCGGGGTCCGCAGGTCCACCTGCACGGTCTGCACCTGCGCGCCGGTCTGCCGCAGCTCGGCCGCGGCGGCGGAGAGCCCCGCGTCCTCGGCGGCGATCACCAGGTCGAAGCCGTTCTGCCCGAACTGGCGCGCCAGTTCCAGGCCGATCCCGCTGGAGGCACCGGTCACCAGTGCCAGGGGCTTGCTCGTCGAAGTCATGCGCGGGCCCCTACCCGGGGTCCGCCGGTCCGATTCAGGCCGCCGGCGTGGACCTCGACGACGCGACGGTGGGGCTCCTGGTCGGCGGGGTCGGGGAGGTCGTCGTCGACGTCCGAGCCGGAGGGGCTGGCAAGGTAAGGCTTACCTAAGGTAGAAGTACGCGCATGATCGTCGCGCGCCGCCGCCTGGTCCCGGCCCTCGCCCTGCTCGTCGTCCTCGCCGGTTGCGGCTCGGGGTCCGGCGGGTCGTCCGACGCCGCGCCGGAGGAGGGCTCCGGTGGCGCCTTCCCGGTGACGATCGAGCACGCCTACGGCGAGACGGAGATCCCCGCGGAGCCGGAGCGGGTCGTCTCCCTGGGCTACACCGAGCAGGACGCGATCCTCGCCTTCGGGGTCGTGCCGGTCGCGGTGCGCTACGCCTTCGGGCCCGAGGACGACGTGTTCTTCCCGTGGGCCGACGAGGCCGCCGGCGACGCCGAGCCGGTGGTCATGCCGCGGGCCGAGGTCGACTTCGAGGCGGTCGCGGCGGCCGAGCCCGACCTGATCATGGCCGTGACCGCCGGGCTCACCGAGGACGAGTACGACACGCTGTCCGGCATCGCGCCGACGGTGGTGCAGCCGGCCGACCACGTCGCCTTCGGCACGCCCTGGCAGGAGCAGACCCGGATCACCGGGCAGGCGCTCGGCCAGGAGGAGCGGGCCGAGGAGCTGATCGGCGAGGTGGAGGCGCTCTTCGACGAGGCCCGCGCCGCGCACCCGCAGCTGGAGGGCGCGAGCCTCACCCTGTCGGGCCCGGCGTTCGAGGGCGAGTACCCGTTCCACGCCTCCGACGACACCCGCACCCGCTTCTTCGTCGACCTCGGCATGACCGTCTCGGCGGAGCTGGACGAGATCGCCGGTGACCAGTTCTTCGGGACGGTCAGCCGCGAGCAGGCGGACCTGCTCGACGCCGACGTGATCGTCTGGCAGTCGGGCGCGCCGGAGGAGCGCGCCGGCA
The DNA here is from genome assembly GCF_054050035.1 of Geodermatophilus sp. SYSU D00815. Classification (NCBI taxonomy): domain Bacteria; kingdom Bacillati; phylum Actinomycetota; class Actinomycetes; order Geodermatophilales; family Geodermatophilaceae; genus Geodermatophilus; species Geodermatophilus sp. SYSU D00815. The sequence goes on from NZ_JBJGYO010000013.1 coordinate 112,751, forward strand.
TCGAGTCCGACCCGGTGCTCGCCGCGATCCCCGCCGTCGCGGAGGGCCGGTCGGTGTTCATCGAGGGCTCCGACTACGACGCCCTGCAGTTCTCCAGCGCGCTGAGCCTGCCCTACCTGCTGGAGAACTTCGTGCCGAAGCTGGCCGCCGCCCTCGGCACCCCCTGACCCCTGCGGGTCGATCACCGGGTCGTTGCCGCCCGCCCCGGCGAGTCGCCGCGTGTCGGCGGCAAGAGCCCGATGATCGACGTCGAGGGCGCGTCGACGCCGGGGCGGTGGCGCTCAGCCGCTCAGCGGCCGCGCGGGGCGGCGCGCACGTGCAGGCGCTCGCCCTGCGGGCCGAACAGGCCGAGCACCTCGGCCGGCTCGTCGAACGGGTTGTCGATCCAGTGCGGGGTGCGGGTGTCGAACTCGGCCACCTCGCCCGGCGCCAGGACGACGTCGTGCTCGCCCAGCACCACCCGCATCCGGCCGGAGAGCACGTACAGCCAGTCGTAGCCCTCGTGCACCTTGAGCTCGAGCTCGGTGCCGGCGGGCGGCGTCCGCGGCGGGTAGACCATCTTGAACGCCTGGATGCCGCCCGGCCGCCGGGTGAGCGGGACGACGGTCGTGCCGTGGTGGCTGGCGCGCGGGCGCAGGTGCACCCGCGGATCGCCGGTGGGCGGCGCGCCGACCAGCTCGTCGAGCGGCACCTGGTGCGCCCGGGCCAGCGGCAGCAGCAGCTCCAGGGTGGGCCGCCGGTCGCCGGACTCCAGCCGCGACAGCGTGCTCACCGAGATGCCGGTCGCCGCCGACAGGTCGGCCAGCGTCGCGCCGGCCTCCCGGCGCAGCGCCCGCAGCCGCGGCCCCACCGCCGACAGCACGTCCTCGTCCACGCCTCCATTTGCCATCCCGGCAATGAAGTTTGTCAAGTCGGCGGCCGGAGGTGCACCGTCGTCGGCATGGAGAACGCATACGACGTGGTGGTGGTCGGCGGCGGGGCCGCCGGGCTCTCCGGAGCGCTGGCGCTGGCCCGGGCCGGCCGGTCGGTCCTGGTGGTGGACGCGGGGCAGCCGCGCAACGCACCCGCCGGGCACGTGCACAACTACCTCGGCCGGGAGGGCACGCCGCCCGCCGAGCTGTACGCCATCGGGCGGGGCGAGGTCGCCTCCTACGGCGGCGAGGTCGTCGACGGGGTGGTCACCGGCGCCCGTCGGGACGGCGACGGCTTCCTGGTCACCCTCGGCGACGGCGAGGTCCGCGCCCGCCGGCTGCTGGTCACCACCGGCCTGGTCGACGAGCTCCCCGACGTCCCCGGGGTCGCCGAGCAGTGGGGCAGCGGCGTGCTGCACTGCCCGTTCTGCCACGGCGCGGAGGTGCGCGACCGGCCGATCGGCGTCCTCGGCACCAACCCCTTCGCGGTGCACCAGGCCCTGCTGTGGCGGCAGTGGAGCGCCGACGTCGTGCTGTTCCGGCACACCGCCCCCGAGCCCACCGGCGACGAGCGCGAGCAGCTGGCCGCCCGCGGCGTCGTGGTCGTGGAGACGCCGGTGGCCGCGCTGGTGGCGGACGGCGACCGGCTGACCGGCGTCCGCCTGGCCGACGGCACCGTGGTCGACCGCGAGGCCGTCGTGGTGTCGCCGCGGTTCACCGCGCGCGCCGAGCTGCTGGCCGGGCTCGGGCTCGCGGCCGAGGAGCGGCTGCGCGACGGGGTCCCGTTCGCCAGCGCCGTCCCCGCCGGGCCGACCGGCGCCACCGCCGTCCCCGGCGTGTGGGTCGCCGGCAACGTCGCCGACCCGACCGCGCAGGTCGTCGTGGCCGCCGCGGCCGGGCTGACGGCCGGCGCGCACATCACCGGCGACCTGGTGGAGGAGGACACCCGCCGGGCGGTCGAGGAGCACCGGCACGCCACCGAGGTGCACGACCGCGCCTGGTGGGAGGAGCGCTACCGCTCGGCGCCCGGGCTGTGGAGCGGGCGGGCCAACGACGCGCTGGTCGCCGAGGTGTCCGACCTGCCGCCGGGCCGGGCGCTCGACGCCGGCGCCGGGGAGGGCGGGGACGCGCTGTGGCTGGCCGAGCGCGGCTGGCAGGTGACCGCCCTCGACCTGTCGGAGGTCGCCCTGGAGCGCGGTGCGCGCGCCGCCGCCGAGCGCGGGCTGTCCGACCGGGTCGAGTGGCGGCAGTCCGACCTGGCCGAGGAACCGCCGCCGGCCGGCGCCTACGACCTGGTGACCAGCGCGTTCCTGCACCCGCCCGCCGACGTCCGCGAGAAGGTCGTCGCCGGGCTGGCCGCCGCGGTCGCCCCCGGCGGCACCCTCCTCGTCGTCAACCACGACCCCAGCGAGCTGGCCGGCGGCCTGCCGCGGCACGCCCGGCCGGAGTACTTCGCCTCGGCGGAGGACCTGGCGGCGCTGCTGGACCCGGCCGAGTGGGAGGTGCAGGTCGCCGAGCGCCGGCCCCGCGCCGCGCGCGGCCACGAGGGGGACCTGCACCACGTCGCCGACGCGGTGCTGCGCGCCCGGCGGCGCGTCACGGGTGCATCGACGCGCCCTTGACCACCTTGTCGACGGCGTTCCTCGGCCCGTGCAGGGCGAGGCCCACGAGGTCGAGGTCGGCGCCCGCCACGGCGGCGACGGCGGCGCGGTTGTCGTCGTCGCCGCCGGTGGCGAACAGGTCGGCGGTGAACAGCGCCAGCGGCAGCCCGCGGTCGAGCGCCCGCGTCCGCGCCTTCCGCAGCACGTCGCCGTCCGCCGCCAGCACGACCACCGGCTGGCGGAACGTCGGCAGGTACGCGGCGCCGTCGGCGTCGAGGTAGGGCTTGCCGATCAGCTCCGGCACCGCCGCGGCGAGCGCGCCGGCGAGGAAGGCGGTGACGTTGAGCTCCTGCCACGGCAGCAGGCCGCCCCGCAGGACGACGGCGATCTTGGTGGGCCAGGGCGGGGTCGCCATGCCCGCCAGCGTCGGGCCGCGGGAGGCGGCCGGTCTTGTACGTTCCTGACGTGGCGGCCGAGGTCGTGGCCTGGCGGCCGGACGTGCCCGGCCTGACCGAGGTCCTCCACGCCCGGTTCACCGACCACGTCTACCCGGCGCACACCCACGACGCCTGGACGCTGCTGCTCGTCGACGACGGCGCCGTCCGCTACGACCTCGACCGGCACGCCCACGGCGCCTCCCGGGCCGAGGTGACGCTGCTGCCCCCGGGCGTGCCGCACGACGGCCGCTCGCAGTTCCCCGGCGGCTTCCGCAAGCGGGTGCTCTACCTGGAGCCGGCGACGCTCGGGGAGGGGCGCATCGGCCGGTCGGTCGACTCCCCGGCGTTCGACGACGGCGTGCTGCGGGCCCGCGTGTCCGCGCTGCACGGGGCGCTGCGCCGCGACGGCGACCGGCTGGAGGCGCAGAGCCGGCTGGCCTTCGTCCTCGAGCGGCTCGGCCGGCACCTCGACCGGGCCGTCGTCCCGCCGCCCCGGGTGCGGGACGACGGCGTCGCCGACCGGCTGCGCGAGCTCGTCGACGCCCGGCTGACCGAGGGCCTCGACCTCGCCGCGGCGGCGGCCGCGCTCGGCGTCTCGCCGACGCACGCGGTCCGCGCCTTCACCCGCCGGCACGGGCTGCCGCCGCACCGCTACCTCACCGGCCGGCGGGTCGAGCGGGCCCGCCGGCTGCTGCTCGACGGCATGCCGGCCGCCCAGGTGGCGCCGGCGGTCGGCTTCTACGACCAGGCGCACCTCACCCGGCACTTCCGCCGGATGCTGGCGACCACCCCCGCCGCCTACGCCCGCTCGCCGTGAGCGGCCTCGGCCGGGCGGGTGGGCAGCGGGGGCAGCGCCCGGCGCCGGGCCGCCCGCCGGCGCAGGACCGTGGCACGGGCGCGCGCCTCCTCGGCCAGCTGCCGCGCCGCCACCACCGACGCCGGCTCGCCGGTCACCCGGCGTCCCAGTCGACCGAGCCCATGAGCGGCGCCTCGCCGAGCACGGCGCCGTCGGCGGACAGGGCGCGGACGGCGGCGACCCCCTCGGGGGCGTCGACCACCGCCGCGCCGTCGACCACGGGGAAGCCGGCCAGCACCCGACCGTCGGCGTCCAGGGCCTCGGCCCGCTGCGCCGCCTCCGGCGCGACGACGACCAGGCTGCGCACCGTCTCGTCGGTCACCTCGACGTCGGCGACGTCGCAGACGACGGCGAAGGTCTGCTCGGCGACCGGCCGCCCGGCGGGCCGCAGCTCGCTGCCGCACCACGGGCCGCCGTTGACGCGGCCGTCCACCTGCCGGGCCAGCCGGGCCTCGGTGTAGGTCGCCCCCGAGGGCAGGGTGGCGGTGAGCAGGTGCACGCCGGTCGGCCGGCCGCCGGGCGCCGGGACGTCGAGCGCCGCCAGCCCCGTGAACGGGGCCTCGTCCGGCGACAGGCCGGCCCGCACGAGGACGTCGGAGGCCGTCGACGCCACGACGTCGTCCGGGGCCAGGGCCGTGGCCGGTGCGCGCAGCCAGGTGACCGACGGGTCGGGCGGGTCGTAGCCGCCGGCGAAGCGGCGGTAGCCGGCCGGCAGCATCGTGACCACGTGCGTGCCGTCGCGGGTGACCCGGTAGCGCAGCGCCTCGTCCTGCACGAACGTGGCCGGGGACAGCTGCAGCGCGGCCACGCCGTCGGGCGCCTCGACGCGCTGCCACGTGCGGCCGATCGTGCCGTCGGCGGCGACCTCCGGCCGCGGCGAGACCTCCACCTCGTCGCCCGGCGCGGCCACGACCACCAGCGCCCCCGTGGCGGCGTCGGAGAGGGCCAGCGTCGTGCTCGGCCCGCCCCCGGAGAACAGCACGCTGACCAGCCGCAGCTGCTCGGGTGCCGCGGCGGCCGGCCCGGCGAACCAGGCGGCGGCCAGCCCCGCCTCGGCCTGCCCGGTGACCAGGGCCCAGCGGGCGCCGGGGACGTCGCCGGCGAACACCACGTGCCGGGTCTCCACGGGCGGGTCCGCCACGGTGGGCGCGTCCGGGTCGTCGGACTCCGCCCAGGACAGCTGCCGGACGCCGTCGACGAACGCGGCGTCCTGCGCCAGGGAGCCGCGGGTGGGCAGGCCCAGGACGTCGACGGCCGGCGGGTCCTCCGTCGGCGCGGCCGGGGCCGCCGGGGCCGGCGTCGCCGACGGCGAGCGGTCGAGCAGCTGCGGGACGGCGACGACGACGGCGGCGACGACCGCCGCCACCAGGCCGGTCCCCAGCCGCTGGCGCCGCTGCGCGCGGTGGCGGACCGCGATCCGCTCCGCCAGGTCCTCCCGCGGCGTCGGCGCGGTCCGCTCGGCCAGCCGCTGCAGCCGCTCGGCGAGCTGCCCGGGGTCGGTCATCGGATCCCCTCCGGCGCCGCCGACAGCAGCGCGCGCAGCCGCGCCAGGCCGCGGGCCGTCTGGGTGTTGACCGTGCTGGGGGAGCAGCCCATCGCCTCGGCCGCCTGCTCCTCGGAGAGGTCGGCGTAGTAGCGGAGGACCACCGCGGTGCGCATGCGCGGGGGCAGGGCGCGCAGCGCCGCGCGGAGGTCCTCGTCGGGGTCGGCCGGCGCCGGCGCGGCCCGGTCGGGCAGGACATCGACCACCTGCTCGGTGGTCATCAGCCGGCGCCGCCAGCTGGTGTGGCTGGTGACGAGCACCCGCCGCACGTAGGCCGCCGGCGAGCCGGCCGCCGAGATGCGCGGCCAGTGCCGGTAGGTCTTGAGCAACGCCGTCTGCACGAGGTCCTCCGCGTGTCCGCGATCCCCGGCGAGGAGGACGGCGAGCCGCAGCAGGGCCGGCTGCTCCCGCGACACGAAGTCCGCGAAGGTCCGGCTGTCCTCACCGCGCACGCAGTCCCCCTCCCAGGTCCTGCTCCCTACACGCGGTGGGCGGGCTCCCGCACCCACACCGGCCGGATCACGATCCGGTCACGGCCGGCTCAGCTGCGCGGCAGCCCCAGGTCGGCGAGCGCGGCGGCGACGGCGTCGTCGCGGACGAAGTCCAGCGCCAGCAGCCGGTGCACCAGCACGCCGCGGCGGGTCAGCCGCAGGTCGGCCGCCCGCAGCCGGGGCCGGGCGGCCGCCCCGGGGCGGGCCGGCTCCACGGGCGGGTCGACCAGCCGCGTCCGCTGGAGCTCGGCGACGTCCTCGCGCGCGCCCCACGCGGTCCAGGCCCGGGGCTCGTCCTCCAGCGGCGCCATGGGCAGCGGCTGCCGGTCGCGGCGGCCCACGCCGGCGAGCAGGGCCAGCTGCCGCCAGCTCAGCCGGTCGGCCAGGGTCAGGCCGCGGGCGACGAGCTCGGCGTCGAGGTCGGCCGAGAAGGCCACCTCGGCCACCAGGTAGCCCAGGTGCCGCACCCGCCGCTCGTCGGCCGAGCGCCGGGCGGCGCCGACGGCGCTCTCCAGCACCTCCGCGGCGGCGGCGCGCCCCCCGCTGCGGCCGGCGAAGAAGCCGTCGTGCAGCTCGCGGCCCGTCCGGGCCAGCGTCACGGCGTGCTCGACGGCGAACGCCAGCGCGGCGCCGGCGCGCACCCGCTCGCGGAGCACGGGGACGGCGGCCGCCTCGTCGGCGGCGGTGCGCAGGCAGGCCGCCAGGCGCGGGTCGAGGCGCACCGCGCCGGTGCCGCCGCCGAAGACGAGGGTCGCGGCCGCGGCGGTCATGGAGCCGGCGACCGGACCGCCGGCCTCGATCAGGGCGCGGCCGGGGGCCGGCTCGTCGGCGGGGAGGCTCACGACGGTGATCTTCCCCGCCGTCCCCGGCCCCGCGCACGGCGGCGGCCGCGGGCCTCACCACACCGGGGCAGCCGCGGTGAGCGGAACGGAACACGGCGTCCACCTCGCGGCAACCGGACCGGAACGGGCGCTCGGCACCGTGACCCCGTGGCCGCTCCCGCGCGCACCCCGCCGCCGTCGCTCACGACCCTGCCGCTGCCGAGCGGGCCGGCCCGGTCCCGCCGGATCGAGGACTGGCGCCCGGAGGACCCGGGCTTCTGGGCGGCGACCGGCAGGCGGGTGGCCCGCCGCAACCTCGTGCTCTCGGTCCTCTCCGGGCACGTCGGCTTCTCGATCTGGGGCCTGTGGTCGGTGCTGGTCCTCTTCCTGCCGGAGAGCGTCTACGGCATCGACCCGGCCGGGAAGTTCCTGCTCACCACGCTGCCGACGGCGCTCGGCGCGTTCGTGCTGCTGCCCTGGACCTCCGCCGTCGCCAGGTTCGGCGGCCGCACCTGGACGGTGGTCAGCGCCGCGCTCCTGCTGGTGCCCACCGTGGCGACGGCGCTCGTGCTGGAGCCGGGGGTCGACCACGGCACGCTGCTGCTGGTCTCCTGCCTGGCCGGTGTCGGCGGCGGCACCTTCGCCGGTTCGCTGGCGACCATCGACGCCTTCTCCCCCGACCGGCTGGAGAGCCGGGCGCTGGGCCTGGGCGCCGTCGGCGGCGGCCTCGGCGTCCCCGCCGTCCAGCTGGTCGGCCTGCTCGTGCTGGCCACCGCCGGTGCGGAGCACCCGCGGGTGGTGCTGTGGGTCTACATCCCGCTGATCGTCGTCGTGGCGGCCGGCGCGGCCCTGCTCATGGACGACCTGGTCCCGGCGCGCGACCGTCCGCCGGCGCTGCGGCAGGCGGTGCGCGAGCCGCACACCTACGTCGTGTCGTTCCTGTGCATCGGCACGCTGGGCTCGTCCGTCGGCTTCGGGTTCGCGTTCGGCCAGGTGCTGCAGAACCAGTTCGCCGACGACGTCGCCACGCCGCTCGCGGCGGCCTCGCTGACCTGGCTCGGCCCGCTGCTGGGGTCGCTGGTCCACCCGCTGGGCGGCGCGCTGGCCGCCCGCTTCGGCGGCGCGCGCACCACCCTGCTCACCTTCGCCGCCATGGCCGCGGGCGCCGCGGTCGTGCTCATCGCCGGCCGGGTGGGGTCGCCGGCGCTGTTCGTCGTCGGGTTCCTGCTGCTGTTCGTGCTCAGCGGGATCGGCAACGGCTCGACCTGGGCGATGGTCCCGGCGGTCCTCCGCTCGCCGGCCCGGCAGGCGGTGGACGGGGGCGGCGACCCGGAGGCCGCCGGTGGCCGGGCGCCGCGCCCGTCGGGCGCGCTCGTCGGCGTCGCCGGCGCGGTCGGGGCCTTCGGCGGGGTGCTGGTGAACCTGGCGTTGCGGCAGTCGTTCCTGACCACCGGCAGCGGGGACGCCGCCTACCTCGGGTTCATCGCCTTCTACGCCGCCTGCGTCGTCGTCACCTGGGCCGTCCACCTGCGCCCGCGGGCGGCTCACCGCGGCTGAAGCCTGCGCGACATCGGCGGGGGGGGGGGGGGGGGGGGGGGGGCGGGGGGGGGGGGGGCGGGGGGGGGGGGGGGGGGGGGGGGGGTGTGGGGGGGCGTCGGCCTCCGCGGCGGGGGGGGCGGGGGGGGGGGG
>NZ_JBJGYO010000014.1:0-104417 GCF_054050035.1 Geodermatophilus sp. SYSU D00815
GCAGTGCTGCGCGAGGCAGGCGGGGGGTGGGCGGGGGGGGGGGGGGGGGGGGGGGGGGGGGGGGGGCGCCCCCCCCCCCCCCCCCCCCCCCCCCCCCCGCACCCCCCGTCCCGCCCGCTCCCACGGGAGGCTCCCGATGACCATCAAGGTCCTCAACGCGCTCATCGCCGTGATCGGCGGCGTGGCCGGCGCGGTGCTCGTGTACTTCCTGCTCAACAAGCTCGCCGAGCTGCTGCCGGGCCGCTGGGAGGACAGGGTCAAGCCCTACCTCTACGTGCTGCCGGCGGTGGCCGCGATCGGCCTCTACCTGATCTACCCGACCATCCAGACCGTCGTGTACAGCTTCGCCAACGCGGCGAGCACCGAGTTCATCGGCATGGAGAACTACACGTCGCTGCTGAGCTCGTCGGGGTTCCAGAACACGCTGTTCAACACCCTGCTCTGGATCATCGTGGTGCCGGCCGGGACGATCGTGCTCGGCCTGCTGATCGCCACCCTGGCCGACCGGCTCAAGCCCCGCGGTGAGAAGTTCTCCAAGACGCTGATCTTCATGCCGATGGCGATCGGCGCGGTCAGCGCGGGCGCCATCTGGCGGTTCGTCTACCAGGCCAACCCGCCCAACCAGGAGCAGATCGGCCTGCTCAACGGCATCTGGACCGCCTTCGGCGGGGAGCCGGTGAACTGGCTGCAGATCTCCACCCTGCGGTTCAACAGCTTCCTGCTCATGGTCATGCTGCTGTGGCTGCAGGCTGGCTTCGCGATGGTCCTGCTGTCGGCCGCGATCAAGGGCGTGCCCACCGAGACGCTCGAGGCCGCCCGCCTCGACGGGGCCAGCGAGCTGGCCATCTTCTTCCGGATCATCATCCCGCAGATCCGGACGACGATCATCACGGTCTTCATCACCGTGCTGATCACCGTGCTGAAGACCTTCGACATCGTCTACGTGATGACGAACGGAAACTTCAACACCAACATCATCGCGGTCGACTTCTTCAACCAGCTGTTCACGAACAACAACGCCGGCCGCGCGGCCGCGATCGTCGTGATGCTGATGATCGTGATGATCCCCATCCTGGTGTTCCAGGTCCGCCAGTTCCGAGCCGAGGAGGTGGCCCGGTGACCGGCAGCCAGACCGTCGCCCCGGTCCAGGTACCGAAGGAGTCCACCGCCGTCGGGTCGCGCACCGGCCGGGGGCGCAAGCACGACCCGACCGCCCGGGCGTCGATCTGGGTCAAGATCGGCATCGTCGTCATCTGCCTGCTGTGGATCATCCCGACGTTCGGGCTCGCGATCACCTCGTTCCGCGACGAGGACGACGCCCGCGAGACCGGCTGGTGGACGATCTTCACCTCGCCGGCCAGCCTCACCCGGCTGACCCTGCAGAACTACGGCGACGTGTTCGAGCAGGCCGACATGGGGACCGCCTTCGTCAACAGCCTGGCGATCACCGTCCCGGCGACGATCATCCCGATCCTCATCGCCGCGTTCGCCGCCTACGCGTTCACCTTCATGCAGTTCCCGGGTCGCGACTTCCTGATGATCCTCATCGTCGGGCTGCTCGTGGTGCCCACCCAGGTGGCCCTGGTGCCGCTGCTGAAGATCTACGGCGACCTCGGCATCAACGGCACGTTCCTCGCCATCTGGCTGGCGCACATCGGCTTCGGGATGCCGCTGGCCGTGTACATCATCCGCAACTACATGGCGACGCTGCCCAAGGAGGTCATCGAGTCGGCCAAGATCGACGGGGCCAGCCACTTCCAGACCTTCTGGCGGCTGATCCTGCCGATGTCCACGCCGGTGCTCGCCTCCTTCGCCATCTTCCAGTTCCTGTGGGTCTGGAACGACCTGCTCAACGCCCTGGTGTTCATCGGGCCCGGCAACAACCAGCCGCTCACCATCGCGCTGGTCCAGCTGCTCGGCCAGCAGGGCCAGGGCTGGCAGCTGCTCACCGCGGGCGGCCTGTTCACGATGCTCGTGCCGATCATCGTGTTCATCTCGCTGCAGCGGTACTTCGTCCGCGGCCTGACCGCCGGGTCGGTGAAGGGCTGAGACCGGGGGAGGGATCGTCGCGCAGCACCCCACCGCGATGACCGGAGAGGTGATCGCGCGGATCGCCGTCGACCGGGAGCGGGCGCTGGTCTACGAGCACGGCTGGCAGTCGTGGAGCCCCACGACCGCCTACCGGCTCGACCAGCGCCCGTTCCGCCCGGTCAGCGACGACCGGCGGATCGGGAACTACCACCCCGAGCGGACCGCGCCGCACGACGCGTTCTGGGGCGAGGGGCTGCTCGCCGTCGACCCGGGGACGGGCGAGGGCGTGCACGTGGTCGCCGCGGCCCGGCCCGACGGCGCCGTCCCGCCGGTGCGGGCCGAGGTGTCCGGCGACGAGGTGGTCGTCACCGGCGACGCGGAGCTCGTGCACACCGTGGACGACGCCGGCGGCGGGCTGGACGCCGTCCTCGCCCGCTGGGCGGAGCGCTTCGCCGCAGCGGCCGGCGTCGGGCCGCTGCGCCCGCCCCCGACGGTGTGGTGCTCCTGGTACCACTACTTCGAGCGGGTCACCCAGGACGACGTCGAGGAGAACCTCGCCGCCATCGGCGAGCTCGGGCTGGACGTCGACGTCGTGCAGATCGACGACGGCTACCAGGCCGAGATCGGCGACTGGCTGGCCCTGTCCGAGCGCTTCGACTCCCTCGACGACATCGTCGGCCGGATCCGGTCCGCCGGCCGCCGCGCCGGGATCTGGGTGGCGCCGTTCCTGGTGGGGGAGCGGTCGGCCCTCGCCCGCGAGCACCCCGACTGGCTGGTGGGCGACGTCGTCGCCGGGCGCGGCTGGGGCGACCAGGAGCTGCGCTCGCTGGACACCACGCACCCCGGCGCCGAGGCGTACCTGCGCGAGGTCTTCGGCACCCTGCGCGCGACCGGCATCGACTACTTCAAGATCGACTTCGTCTACGCGGGCGCCCGCGAGGGCCACCGCGCCGACCCGTCGGTCAGCGGGGTCGACGCCTACCGGCACGGGCTGCGGGTCGTCCGCGAGGCGATCGGGCCGGAGTCGTACCTGCTCGGCTGCGGCGCGCCGATCCTGCCGAGCGTGGGCCTGGTCGACGCCATGCGGGTCGGGCCGGACATCGCGCACCACTACGAGCCCCTCGACGGCGACCTGTCCCAGCCCTCTCAGCGGGCGGCGGCGCAGAACAGCCGGTGGCGCGCCTGGCAGCAGGGCCGCTTCTGGGTCAACGACACCGACTGCCTGGTCGCCGGGCCGCACGTGGAGCGGCGGGAGGACTGGGCGCCGGTCGTGGAGGCCTACAGCGGGCTGCGCAGCAGCAGCGACCGGCTGCGCGGGCTCGACGAGTGGGGGCTCGAGGTCACCCGGCGGCTCCTGCGACGGGGGCTGGTCGCCCCGCTCGTACCCTGACGTCCGCCCGACTTCCCCGGGAGGCCGCCCGTGCACTTCGTCTTCAGCCCGCCTGCCGAGGCAGCGGCGGGGCTGCTCGACCTGCCCTGGGGCGAGCCGCTCGAGGAGTGGACCGACGACCGGCTCACCGAGATCCCGCAGCGCGGCATCTCCCGGCACGTCGTCCGGTTCGTGGCCGAGAGCGGGGAGGTGTTCGCGCTCAAGGAGATCGACGAGCGGCTCGCGCGCAAGGAGTACGGGCTGCTGCGCCGGCTCAAGGACCTCGGCATCCCCGCCGTCGAGGTGCTCGGCGTCGTCGTCGAGCGGCCCGACGACCTCGAGGCCATCCTGGTCACCCGGTTCCTCGACTACTCGTCCTCCTTCCGGGCGCTGTTCGCCAACCCGCGCGGCGCGCACATGACCGACCGGCTCATGGACGCCCAGGTGGAGCTGCTGGCCCGCCTGCACCTGGCCGGCTTCATGTGGGGTGACTGCTCGCTGTCGAACACGTTGTTCCGCTTCGACGCCGGAGCGCTCACCGCGTACCTGGTCGACGCCGAGACCGCCGAGCTGCACGACCGGCTCTCCCGGGGCCAGCGCGAGTACGACCTGGAGCTCGCCCACGAGCGGGTGGCCGCCGAGCTCATGGACCTGCAGGCCGGCGAGCTCCTCGGCGAGGACGTCGACCCGCTGCAGGTCGCCGACGAGCTGGTGCACCGCTACAACCACCTCTGGCACGAGCTCACCGACGAGGAGGTGATGAAGCGCGAGGAGCAGCGGTACCGCATCGCCGAGCGCATCCGCCGGCTCAATGACCTGGGCTTCGACGTCGACCAGGTCGAGATCATCGACGACCCCAGCGGGGGCAGCCGGCTCCGGCTCACGACACGGGTCGCCGAGCCCGGGCGGCACCGCCGCGAGCTGCTCGCGCTCACCGGCCTGGACGTGTGGGAGAACCAGGCCCGCCGGCTGCTCGCCGACATCGCCAGCTTCCGCGGCTGGCTGGAGCAGCAGCAGCAGCGCAAGGTGCCCCTCGCCGTCGCCGCGGGGCGCTGGCTGCGGGAGATCTACCTACCGGTGATCGGGATGATCCCCGACGACCTGCGCACGCGGCTGGACGAGGCCGAGATCTTCCACGAGATCCTCGAGCACCGGTGGTTCCTGTCCGAGGCCGCCGGTCGCGACGTCGGGACGACGGCGGCGGCGCAGGACTACGTCCGCAACGTGCTGCCGCACGTGCCCGACGACCTCGTCACGCCGCCGCCGATGCCCGCCGACCACGCGTGAGCCCGAGCGCCCGCCGCCGGGGCCCGGGAGGCGGGGGCGGCGGGGTCCTCCGTCAGCCGTTGAGCTCCAGGGTCTGCATGGTCTCCGCGCGGACCTGGGCGAGCAGGCCGGGGTCGTCGGCCAGCGAGCGGCCGTAGGAGGGGATCGCCTCCTGCAGCGCCGGCCGCCAGGCCGGGATCCGGTCGGGGAAGCAGCGCTCGAGCAGGGTCAGCATTGCCGAGACCGCGGTCGAGGCGCCCGGGGAGGCGCCCAGCAGGCCGGCGATCGTGCCCTCGCCGCCGACGACCAGCTCGGTGCCGAACTGCAGGACGCCGCGGCCGGTGGCCGGGTCGCGCTTGATCACCTGGACCCGCTGACCGGCCGTGATCATGTCCCAGTCGTGCGCGTCGGCCTCGGGCACGAAGTCGGCGAGCGTGCGGTGCCGCGCGTCGCGGGACTGCAGCAGCTCCTTGACCAGGTAGCGGGTGAGCGCCAGCTCGGTACGGGCGACGCCCAGCATCGAGCCGATGTTGTCCGGCCGCACGCTGCGGGGCAGGTCGACCAGCGAGCCGGCCTTGAGGAACTTGGGGGAGAAGCCGGCGTAGGGGCCGAAGAGCAGCGAGTGGTCGCCGTCGATCAGCCGCAGGTCCAGGTGCGGCACCGACATCGGCGGCGCGCCCACGGCGGCCTGGCCGTAGACCTTGGCCTGGTGCCGGGACACCAGCTCGGGCGACGTCGTCCGCAGGAACTTGCCGCTGACGGGGAAGCCGCCGAAGCCCTTGATCTCCGGGATCCCGGCGCGCTGCAGCAGCGGCAGCGCGCCGCCGCCGGCGCCGACGAAGACGAACCGGGCGCGCAGGACGGCCCGGTCGCCGGTGATCGTGTCCTTGACGGTCACCCGCCAGCGGCCGTCGGTCTCGCGGCGCAGGTCGTGCACCCGCTGGTCGGTGTGGACGTGCACGCCGCGGCGCTCGGCGTCGCCGAGCATCAGCCGGGTGAGCGCCCCGAAGTTGACGTCGGTGCCGGCGACCGAGCGGGTCGCGGCGACGACCTGCGCCGGGTCGCGCCCGTCCATCATCAGCGGGACCCACTCGGCCAGGTGCGACTGGCCCTCGGCGTACTCGAGGCCGGCGAACAGCGGCTGGCGGGCGAGCGCCTCGTACCGGTTGCGCATGTAGGCGCGGCCGTCCTCGCCGGTGACGAAGCTGACGTGCGGCACCGGGGTGATGAACGCCTTCGGCGAGCCCTCGGTCATGCCCCCGCGGACCAGGTGCGACCAGAACTGCCGCGAGACCTGGAACTGCTCGTTGATCGCGACGGCCTTCGACGGGTCGACCCGCCCGTCCGGCCCGGCGGGCGTGTAGTTGAGCTCGCAGAGCGCGGCGTGCCCGGTGCCGGCGTTGTTCCAGGCGTCGGAGCTCTCCCCGGCCACGTCGGAGGCCGACTCGAACACCGCGACGCTCCACTGCGGGGCCACCACGCCGAGCAGCGCCGCGAGGGTCGCGCTCATGATGCCGCCGCCGACGAGGACCACGTCGGGGTTCGCGCTGTCGGGGAGTGCTACGCCGGCCTCGGGGCCGCCCGCTTCGGAAGTCACGTCTGCCTTTCCTCGCTGACCGGTGGCGCGCTGCGAACGCCGTCCCTCTGATCGTCGGACGAACCGGTCCCTGACGTGCGGGTTCAGGGGTGTGAGGAATCTCCGGTCCATGAGCTTCGCCACACTTCCGGCCCGGGATCGGGCGGATCCCGACCGCTCCGTGCGGCGTGCGTCACCCCGTCGGGGGAGGGGCGGCTCGCCGCCCGGTCCGGCCGGCTCCGCGGCCCCGCGCCGTATCGTCGTCGGCGCAGCGCGGCCGACGGCCGCCCGGACGTCTGGAGCGGACCCCTGGCCGAGCACCACGACCCCGACGCCGCGGGCGCGCAGCCGGGGGCGGACGCCGCCGGCCCGCCCGCCCGCCGCCCGCGGACCCGCCTGCTGCTGGGCCTGGCCGCGACCGTGCTCGCGCTGGACCTGCTCACCAAGCTGCTCGTCGTGGCCACCATCGAGGAGGGGGAGAACATCCGGCTGCTCGGCGGGGCCCTCTACCTCACGCTGTGGCGCAACACCGGGGCGGCGTTCTCCTTCGCCGAGGGCATGACGGTGCTGTTCACCCTCGTGGCGCTCACCGTGGCCGTGGTGATCGTGCGCAGCGCCCGGCGGATGTTCTCCACGCCCTGGGCGGTCGCCCTCGGCCTGGTGCTCGGCGGGGCGGTGGGCAACCTGGTCGACCGGGTCTTCCGGGCCCCGGGGTTCCTGCGGGGCGGCGTCGTCGACTTCGTCTCCGTCTTCGCCCCGAACGGCGAGTTCTTCCCCGTCTTCAACGTGGCCGACTCCGCCATCGTCTGCGGCGGCATCCTCGGCGCGCTGCTGGCGCTGCTCGGGGTCGAGTTCGACGGCACCCGCACGCGGGCGCGGGCCGGCAGCGACGCCGGCGGGGAGGACGGCGGCGCGGCGCGCGGCTGACGCCCCGGGCTCCGCCGGCCCGCTCCCGCGGCCGGTCACAATGGGGGCGTGACCTCGTCCTCCGGCCTCCACCGCGCGCTCCCCGTGCCGGACGGGCTGGAGGGCCAGCGCGTCGACCAGGCGCTGTCCCGGCTGTTCGGGCTGTCCCGCACGGCGGCCGCCGAGCTCGCCGACGCCGGCGGCGTGCAGGTCGACGGCCGGGTCCGCGGCAAGGGCGACCGGCTGACCGGTGGCAGCTGGCTGGAGGTCGAGCTGCCCCCGCCGCCGGGGGAGCCGGCCCCTCCCCGCCCCGTCGAGGGGCTGACCGTCCTGCACGACGACGACGACGTCGTGGTCGTCGACAAGCCGGTCGGCGTCGCGGCGCACCCCAGCCCCGGCTGGGACGGCCCCACCGTCGTCGGCGGGCTGGCCGCGGCCGGCTACCGCATCTCCACCTCCGGCGCCGCCGAGCGGCAGGGCGTGGTGCACCGCCTCGACGCCGCGACCACCGGCGTGATGGTCGTCGCCAAGAGCGAGCGGGCGTACACCGCGCTCAAGGCGGCGTTCAAGGAGCGCACGGTGGAGAAGGGCTACCACGCCCTGGTCCAGGGGCACCCCGACCCGTCCCGCGGCACCATCGACGCCCCCATCGACCGCCACCCCCGGCACGACTGGAAGTTCGCCGTCGTCAGCGGCGGGCGGCCCTCGGTCACGCACTACGAGGTGATCGAGGCCTTCCCCGCGGCCAGCCTGGTCGACATCGCCCTCGAGACCGGCCGCACCCACCAGATCCGGGTGCACTTCTCGGCCATGCGCCACCCCTGCGTCGGGGACACGACCTACGGCGCCGACCCCACCCTGGCCGCGCGGCTCGGCGTCGCCCGGCAGTGGCTGCACGCCGTCCGGCTGGGCTTCCCGCACCCCGCCGACGGGCGGTGGGTCGAGTTCACCAGCGAGTACCCGGCCGACCTGGCCGGCGCGCTGGCGATCCTGCGCGCCGAGGCCTGAGGAGGGGCCGGAGCCGTGGACTGGCTGCCCGAGTCCCTCGACGCCTGGGGTCCGGCCGCGCTGGCCGCCGTGCTGCTCGCCGGCTACCTCGTCCTCGGGGAGCCGGTGGCCGGCTACGTCCTGCACCGGCGCTTCGAGGGCCGCCTGCAGCGCGACCCGGCGGCCCGCCGCTCCTTCTACCGGCGGCTGCTCGTGCTCGAGTGGGGGCTGGCGGTCATCGCGGCGATCGTCTGGGCCGCCGCGCCCGGGGTGGGGCCGGCGGCTGTGGGCCTGGCCTGGCCGCGGTCGTGGCCCGGGCCGGTCACCGGGGCGGCCGTCGTCCTGGTGCTGGTCTTCCTGCTGGTCTCGCTGCGGGCGATGGCCTCCGGTGCGCTGCGCGCCGCGTCGGAGCAGCTGCCCCGCCGTCCCGGCGACGGCCGGCACGCCGAGCCGGGCGTGCACGCGACCCTGGCCCTGCTGCCCCGCACGCGGGGGGAGCGGCGGCTGTTCACCGTGGTGGGCCTGACCGCCGGCCTCTGCGAGGAGTGGCTGTACCGCGCGTTCTTCCTGGCGGTCGTGTCGGCACTGCTCGGCGCCCCTCCGCTGTGGGTGCTCGTGCTCGTGGCCGCCGCGGCCTTCGGCCTGGCGCACGCCTACCAGGGCGTGGCCGGGATCGTCACCACCGCGGTGCTCGGCGCGGTGCTCGCCGCCCTGTACCTGGAGACCGGCTCCGTGCTGCTGCCGGTGCTGCTGCACGCCGCCATCGACCTGCGCTTCCTGCTCGTGCCGGCGTCGGTGCTGCCGCCGCCGACCCGGAGCCCCGCGTGAGCGCCGAGGTGGCCGGCGCTGCCGACTGGCCGCAGATCTCGGCCCTGCGCACGCGGGTGTTCGTGGAGGAGCAGGGCGTGCCGCCCGAGATCGAGCAGGACGACGCCGACGCCACCGCCGTCCACGCCGTCAGCCGGGACGCCGCCGGGCGGGTGGTCGCCACCGGGCGGCTGCTGGAGCGCGACGGGCTCGCGGTCATCGGCCGGATGGCGGCCGACCCCGCCGTCCGCGGGCAGGGGCACGGGGCCGCCGTGCTGGACGTGCTGCACCGCGAGGCGGCGCGGCGCGGCCTCCCCGAGGTCGAGCTGCACGCCCAGGTGACCGCCCGCGGCTTCTACGAGCGGGCCGGCTACCGCGCCGTGGGGGAGGAGTACCTCGAGGCGGGGATCCGGCACGTGACGATGCGCAAGCAGCTGTGCGACCCGCCGGGAGCTAAGTAGTGCCGCTGTATAGCCCGGCGCTACCTTCTCGCGCATGGCGGACGACCGACGGGCGCAGTGGCTGCGCGGCGTGCTCGACCTGTGCGTGCTCGCCGAGCTGGAGCGGGGCGAGTCCTACGGCTACGGCGTGGCCCGGGCCCTGGAGGAGCTGGGCCTCGGGCCGGTGCCGGGCGGCACCCTGTACCCGGTGCTCGGGCGGCTGGAGCGGGCCGAGCTGATCCGCTCCCGGTGGGTGGAGTCCGCGGCCGGCCCGCCGCGCAAGTACTACGCGGTGACGCCGGGCGGCGTCGCGCTGCTCGCCCGCGAGCGCGGGGAGTGGGCCGCCTTCGCCGGCCGGGTCGGCGCCGCGCTGGCCGTGGGGGCGGGGCGGTGAGCGCCGCGGAGTGGCTGGCCGAGCTCGGCCGGTCGCTGCGCCGGGAGAACGTCGAGGGCTGGCACTGCGACCAGGTGCTCGCCGAGACCCGCCAGCACCTGGCCGAGAGCGGCGAGGACCCGCTCGCCGCCTTCGGCCCGGCCGCCGAGTACGCCCGCGTGGTCGCCGCCGAGCTGGCCGGGGCCACCCCGCCGGCCTCCGTGGCGCCACCGCGGCTGGTGGTGGCCGGGGTGGTCAAGAGCTACCGCGGGCGGGTCGTGCTGGACGGCGTCGACCTGGCCGTGGCGGCCGGGGAGGTGGCCGCCGTCGTCGGTCCCAACGGCGCCGGCAAGTCGACCCTGCTGCGCGTCTGCGCCGGCCTGGAGAGCCCGGACTCCGGCACGGTCACCGTCACCGGCGGGCTCGGGTACTGCCCGCAGCAGCCGGCGCTGGTCGACCTGCTGCGCGCCGACGAGCACTTCGAGCTGGTCGGCGCCGGCCGGGGCCTCGCCCGCGAGCAGGCGCGCCGGGCGGGGGCCGAGCTGGCGGCGCGGCTGGACTGGGTGCCCGACCGGCGCACCGTGGGCGAGCTGTCCGGCGGCACCCGGCAGAAGCTGAACGTCGTCCTCGCCGCCCTCGGGGACCCGGCCGTGCTGCTGCTCGACGAGCCCTACCAGGGCTTCGACGGCGAGTCCTACCTGGACTTCTGGGAGCAGGTCTGGCACTGGCGCGACGAGGGCCGCGCCGTCGTCGTCGTCACGCACCGCCCCGAGCAGCTCAAGCGGGTCGACGCCGTCCTCGACCTCGGCCCGGCGCGGGTGCGGCGGTGAGCCGGGTGCGGGTGGTGGCGCGGGCCACCGTGGTCGAGCTGCTGCGCCGGCGCGCGGTGGTCGCGCTGCTGTTCCTCGTGCCGCTCGCCTTCTACCTGGCCCGGCACGACCTCGTCGGGCAGTCGATCCGCCTGGCCACGGTGGGGATGGCCTGGGCGCTGTCGACGCTGGCCGCGTTCGCCGGGCTGGCCGGGCAGGCGGTCGACCCGCGGCTGCGGCTGTCGGGGTACCGCACCGCCGAGCTGCTGGGCGGGCGGGTGCTGGGCCTGTGGTGCCTCGCCGCCCCGCTGATCGCGGTCTACTCGGCGGTGATCCTGGTCGACCAGGGCGGCCTGGCCCGCTGGCCCGGTGTCGTCGGCGGGCTGCTGCTCACCGCGCTGGTGGCCGTCCCCTTCGGCCTGCTGGTGGCGGCGCTGCTCCGCCGCCCGCTGGAGTCGGCGATGCTGCTGCTGATCGTCTCCGGCCTGCAGCTGATCCTCGACCCCTTCGGCACCGCCGCCCGCTTCGTGCCGTTCTGGTCGGTGCGGGAGCTGGGCACCTGGACCGTCGACGGCACCGACGGCGGCTACGTCCGGCGGGCGCTGCTGCACGCCGCCGTCGTCGTGGTCCTGCTCACCGCGGGGACCGTCGTGGCGCGGGCCCGGGCGCTGCGGCGGCGGCCGCACCTGCGGCTGCTGTGACGGATCGGTCCACGTGTGCCCGACACGTTCTGTCAGACCCTCGGCGTAGACCTCCTGCAGTGCGAGGATCGAGGTACCGCCCACCGAGAACCCCGCACCGCCGGTCTTCCCCACCGGTCGCCCGCCGGACCGCCGACGGTCGGGCACGCACGACCACCGAGGAGCACGACCGCCCGTGAGCAGCCCCGATTCCTTCGTCCACCTGCACGTGCACACCGAGTACTCGATGCTCGACGGGGCGGCCAAGCTGCCCGAGGTGACGAAGGCGGCGGCCGAGCAGGGCATGCCGGCCCTGGCCATGACCGACCACGGCAACGTGTTCGGCGCCTACGACTTCTACAAGCAGGCCAAGGGCGCCGGGGTGAAGCCGATCATCGGCATGGAGGGCTACTACACCCCCGGCTCGCGGTTCGACCGGGCGCCGTTCGACTTCGGCGACAACCTGATCGACGAGGACGGCGAGGGCGGCTCCTCGCGCGGCAAGGCCGCCTACACCCACATGACGCTGCTCGCCCGCACCACCGAGGGGATGCACAACCTCTTCCGCATCTCCTCGCTGGCCAGCCTCGAGGGGCAGTACCGCAAGCCGCGCTTCGACCGCGAGCTGCTCGAGACCTACGGCAAGGGGCTGATCGCCACCACCGGCTGCCCGTCCGGCGAGGTCAACATGTGGCTGCGGGCCGGCAAGGAGGATCGCGCCCGCCAGGCCGCGGCCGACTTCCAGGACATCTTCGGCAAGGAGAACTTCTACGCCGAGCTGATGGACCACGGCCTGGCCATCGAGAAGAGGACCCGCCCGCAGCTGATGCGGATCGCCAAGGAGCTCGGCATCCCGCTGCTGGCCACGAACGACCTGCACTACACGCACAAGGAGGACGCCGAGGCGCACGACGCCCTGCTGTGCATCCAGACCGGCTCGCGGCTGAACGAGACCAACCGCTTCAAGTTCAACGGCGACGGCTACTACCTCAAGAGCGCCGCCGAGATGCGCGCGCTGTTCCCCGGTGAGCTGGCCGAGGCCTGCGACAACACGCTGCTCGTCGCCGAGCAGTGCGAGGTCTCGTTCACCGAGGGCGCCGACCTCATGCCCCGCTTCCCCCTGCCGCCGGGGGAGGACGAGACCTCCTGGTTCGTCAAGGAGGTGGAGCGGGGGCTGCACAAGCGCTGGCCGGGCGGCATCCCCGACCACGTGCGCAAGCAGGCCGACTACGAGGTCGGGATCATCACCCAGATGGGCTTCCCGGGGTACTTCCTCGTGGTCGCCGACTTCATCAACTGGGCCAAGGACAACGGCATCCGGGTCGGCCCGGGCCGTGGCTCGGCGGCGGGTTCCCTGGCCGCCTACGCCATGGGCATCACCGACCTCGACCCGCTGGCCCACGGGCTCATCTTCGAGCGGTTCCTCAACCCCGAGCGCGTCTCCATGCCCGACGTCGACATCGACTTCGACGACCGCCGGCGGGGCGAGGTCATCCAGTACGTCTCGCAGAAGTACGGCGAGGAGCGGGTCAGCCAGATCGTCACCTACGGCACGATCAAGGCCAAGGCCGCGATCAAGGACGCCGCCCGCGTGCTCGACCGGCCGTACTCCGTCGGCGACGAGCTCACCAAGCTCATGCCGCCCGCGGTCATGGGCAAGGACATCCCGCTGTCGGGGATCTTCGACCCGACCCACCCCCGCTACAAGGAGGCCGCGGAGTTCCGGGCGCGCTACGAGTCCGACCCGGGCGCGGCCGAGGTGGTCGACCAGGCGCGCAAGCTCGAGGGCCTGAAGCGGCAGTGGGGCGTGCACGCGGCCGGCGTCATCATCGGCCGCTACCCGCTCATCGACTCGATCCCGATCATGCGCCGGGAGTCCGACGGCGCGATCATCACGCAGTTCGACTACCCGACCTGCGAGACGCTCGGCCTGCTGAAGATGGACTTCCTGGGCCTGCGCAACCTCACGGTCATCGACGACGCGCTGCGCAACATCGTCGCCAACGGCAAGGAGCCGATCGACCTCGACGAGATCAGCAAGGACCTCACCGACAAGGCGACCTACGACCTGCTCGCCCGCGGTGACACCCTCGGCGTCTTCCAGTTCGACGGCGGGCCGATGCGCTCGCTGCTGCGGCTCATGCGGCCGGACAACTTCGAGGACATCTCGGCGGTCGGCGCGCTCTACCGGCCCGGCCCGATGGGTGCGAACTCGCACACCAACTACGCGCTGCGCAAGAACGGCCAGCAGGAGATCACGCCGATCCACCCGGAGCTGGCCGAGCCGCTGGAGGACATCCTCGGCACGACCTACGGCCTGATCGTCTACCAGGAGCAGGTCATGGCGATCGCGCAGAAGGTCGCCGGGTACTCGCTCGGCAAGGCCGACCTGCTGCGCCGCGCGATGGGCAAGAAGAAGAAGTCGGTCCTCGACGCCGAGTTCGTCGGGTTCGAGGCCGGCATGAAGGAGCGCGGCTACTCCGCCGCCGCGATCAAGACCCTCTGGGACATCCTGGTCCCGTTCGCCGACTACGCGTTCAACAAGGCGCACTCCGCCGCCTACGGTCTGGTCTCGTACTGGACGGCGTACCTCAAGGCCAACTACCCGGCCGAGTACATGGCCGCCCTGCTCACCAGCGTGGGCGACGACAAGGACAAGCGGCCGGTCTACCTGGCCGAGTGCCGCCGCATGGGCATCAAGGTGCTCCCGCCCGACGTCAACGAGTCGGCGGCCGACTTCACCCCGGTGGGCACCGACATCCGCTTCGGCCTGGCCTCCATCCGCAACGTCGGCCACAACGTGGTCGAGGCGATCGCCCGGGCCCGCGAGGAGCAGGGCCGGTTCAAGGACTTCTCCGACTTCCTGCGCAAGGTCGACGCGGTCGTCTGCAACAAGAAGGTCATCGAGTCGCTCTGCAAGGCCGGCGCCTTCGACTCGCTGGGCCACTCCCGGCAGGGTCTGGTGGCGGTGCACGCCAACGCCGTCGAGATGGCGATGTCGCTCAAGCGCAAGGAGGCCGAGGGGCAGTTCGACCTGTTCGGCGGCTTCGGCGGCGACGGCGACGGCGCCGACGACCCCTTCGGCGGGGCGCTCGACATCGCGATCCCGAGCGCCGACTGGTCCAAGGCCGAGCGGCTGATGTTCGAGCGCGACATGCTCGGCCTCTACGTCTCCGACCACCCGCTGCACGGGGTCGAGCACGTGCTCGCCGCGCACGCCGACACCCCGATCGCCGAGATCAACGCCGGCGGGGTCGAGGACGGCGCCAACGTCACCATCGCCGGCATCCTCACCGCGGTGGGGCCGCGCACCAACAAGCAGGGCGCGCCGTGGGCGATCGCCACCCTGGAGGACCTCGAGTCCGGCATCGAGGTGCTGCTGTTCCCGAAGACCTGGGCCGAGTACTCCGACAAGGTGGTCCGCGACCAGATCGTCGTGGTCAAGGGCCGGATCAGCCGGCGCGACGACCAGCCCTCGCTGTTCGCCTCCGAGGTGAGCGTCCCCGAGCTCACCGAGGGCCCGCGCGGCCCGGTGCTGGTCTCCATGCCGGCCGCCCGCTGCACCCCGCCGGTCGTCGAGCGGCTGCGCGAGGTGCTCGGGAGCCACCCCGGCACCACCGAGGTGCACCTCAAGCTGGTCAACGGCGGGCGGGAGACGGTGCTGCGGCTCGACCAGGGCCTGCGGGTCCGCCCGAGCACCGCGCTCATGGGCGACATCAAGGCGCTGCTCGGCCCCACGAGCGTGGCGATCCTCTGACCGCGGCCCCCGCCCCTCGCCACGCCCGGGCTCGGGGCGGGGCCCCCACGGGCCGGGGTCGTTCCGGACCCCGAGAACCCCGATCGGCCGGAGGTCACCCCGTCGTCGGGGCGGCGAGCAGCAGGCGGAGCACGGCGAGGTCGTGGTGGTCGACGGTGCGCAGCTCGTAGCCGGAGCGCCAGGCGACCTGCTGGGCGGCGCAGACGCAGCCGACGGTCCGCCCGGCGACCCGGCCGGTGGTCCAGCAGTCGGCGGGGTAGACCCACCGCTCGCCACCCGGCCCGGTCTGCACGCCGCTGCCGTCGGCGCCGAACACGAGCGGGTGCACGTCCACCCGGCCCCGACCCGGCGCCACGAGCTCGACCCTCGTCGGCCGCTGGTCGGTCTCGACGGCGTAGCCCAGACCCGCGAGCGCGGCGAGGACGTCGGCCTCCTCGGCCGCGTCGATCGCCAGGTCGACGTCCCGGTGCGCCCGGGTCTGCCGGCCGGCGAGGGCGTCCACGCCCCAGCCGCCCTCGAGCCAGCAGCGGCAGCCGGACGCCGCCAGGGCGTCCACGACCGCGACCACCTCCGCCGGCCGCATGCCCCCGAAGCCGTCCACGCCCCACGGTATCCGCGCGCCCCGTGCGCCGTCCCCCAGCGGATCGGGGTTCACTGTGGGCATGAGCGACGCCCCGGACCACTTCTCGGCCGCCGCCCCGACCGATCCGGCCGG
The DNA here is from genome assembly GCF_054050035.1 of Geodermatophilus sp. SYSU D00815. Classification (NCBI taxonomy): domain Bacteria; kingdom Bacillati; phylum Actinomycetota; class Actinomycetes; order Geodermatophilales; family Geodermatophilaceae; genus Geodermatophilus; species Geodermatophilus sp. SYSU D00815. Next base: position 15,717 of record NZ_JBJGYO010000014.1, read on the forward strand.
GTCGGCGGCGCTGGGCGGGCTCACCGCACCCGACGGCACGCCAGCCCTCGCGGCCCGGCGGCCCTGGTCGGCGTGGGCCGAGGTCCGCGGCGACCTCCGCCCCGCCGTCCTCGTGACCGGCGTGCTCGCGCTGGCCGGCTTCCCGCTGGGCGTGCTGTGGTGGGCGCTGGCGCCGCGCGCCGACTTCACGGTCACCGCCGACGGGCCGGTGGTGGAGGGCAACCCCAGCCAGGAGCTCCTTGCCATCGACGACGCCGTCTACACGCTCCTCGTCGCCGGGCTGGGGCTGCTCGCCGGCGTGCTCGGCTGGTCGCTGCTGCGCCGGCGGCGGGGCCTGGCGGTGCTCGCCGCCGTCGCGCTCGGCTCCGCCGCGGCTGGAGGGATCGCCTGGCAGCTCGGCGAGCTGCTCGGCCCGGGCCCCAGCCAGGAGCAGCTGTCCGACGTCGGCGCCACGGTGACCACGAGCCTGACGCTCAACTCGGTGCCGGCGCTGGCCGTCGGCCCGTTCTTCGCCGTGCTGGCCTACGTGCTCCCGGCGATGCTCACCCGGCGCGACGACCTCGGCCGCGCGGGCGGGCCGGCGCTCCGGCCCGCCGCACCCGAGGTGCCCGGCATCCCGGACCGCAGGCTGGTCGACGTGCCGCCGGCCGGCCGGCCCACCGACTGATCAGCCGGCGAACGACAGCCCCCGGTCGGCGAGCGCCTCCCGGAGCAGCCGGACCGCCTTGGGCCCGACGCCGTGCAGGGCGAGCAGCTCGCGCTCGCGGAGCGCCGTCAGCTGCGACAGCCGGGTGATCCCGGCCTCGCGCAGCGCGCCGCTCGCCGGGCGGCCGATGGAGCGGGGGAGGTCGTCGTCGGTCACGTCAGCGAGGACCGCCCGCGCGGCGGGTTCTCATCTCAGTTGACGGTCATCGGTGTGGCGAACTCCTGCAGCGGCACGGGCACCGCGCCCAGGGTCTGCAGCAGGGTCAGCTCGCGCCGCAGCAGCCGGGACTCCGCCGCCAGCCGCCGCCGGGTGGCCGGCACCGCCAGCAGCGCCTGCCGGTCCTCGGTGGTCAGCAGCGCCGCCGAGGCGACCAGCCACGACAGCGCGCGCGGGTCGTCGGCCACCTCGCGCAGCAGGGCCGCGGTCTGCGCGCCCACCGACAGCCGCTCGGGGCCGTCGCCCGGGTCGGTGAGGTCGGGGTCGAGGTCCTCGTCGTCCCCGGGGGCCCACCCGCCGCCGCGCAGCGCGGCGACCTCGGCGACGTAGCGGGTGAACAGCTCCCGCACCCCGCGCACGAGCACCGACATCGAGGTGCGGGCGACGTCGGCGGCCAGGTCGGCGCCGGCCGGCCCGGCGAGCCCGTCGGTGGCGGCCGCCCGCTCGGCGGCCGCTTCCTCCTCGGCCAACCACTCCACCTCGGCCTGCAGGTAGGGCGGGTCGTCGCCGACGACGACGTCGAGCAGGCGGAACCGCTCGCCGCCGACGGTCACGATGCGGTAGCGGCCGTCCGGCTGGGGGCGCACCGCCTGCAGCCGGGCGGTGCAGCCGACGTCGTAGAGCGCCGCGGCCGGCGCGACCTCCTCGACCTCCCAGCCCTGGCGGATGGCGACGACGCCGAAGAAGCGGCGGTCGCTGCCGGCCGGCAGCGCGATCAGGTCCTGCACCAGCCGCCGGTAGCGGGGCTCGAAGATGTTCAGCGGCAGCACGACGCCGGGGAACAGGGGCGAGCCCAGCGGGAACAGCGGGATCAGCTCGCCCACGCCCCGAGCCTACGGGCGCCGGTGCCCGGCCGGGGGAGGGGCGTCCCCGCCCCGCTGGCTACCCTGGGGGTTCCGCGTCCGCCGTCCGGAGGTGTCCCGTGCTCGCCCGCATCGACCTGCGTGGATCCGCGCTGCCGGGAGCCCGCGAGCTCGCCGGCCTGCTGCCCCGGGCCGCCACCGACGTCGACTCCGTCCTGGCCACGGTCCGCCCGCTGTGCGAGGACGTGCGCATCCGCGGCGCCCAGGCGGTCCGCGAGATCACCGCCCGCCTCGACGGCGTCGACCTGGAGGACTTCGCCGTCCCGCAGGCCGCGCTCGACCGCGCCCTCGCCGAGTGCGACCCCACCCTTCGCACCGCGCTGGAGGAGGCCATCTCCCGCGTGCGGAAGGTGCACACCGACCAGCGGCGCACCGACGTCACCACCCAGGTGGTGCCCGGCGGCACGGTCACCGAGCGCTGGCTGCCGGTCCGCCGCGTGGGCCTCTACGTGCCCGGCGGCCTGGCGCCGCTGCTCTCCAGCGTCGTGATGAACGTCGTGCCCGCGCAGATCGCCGGCGTCGAGTCGATCGCCGTCGCCTCGCCACCGCAGCGTGACCACGGCGGCCTGCCCGACCCGGGGGTGCTCGCGGCCTGCGCGCTGCTCGGCGTCACCGAGGTGTACGCGGTCGGCGGCGCGCAGGCGATCGCGGTGTTCGGCTACGGCGCGGGCTCCTGCGAGCCGGTCGACATGGTCACCGGGCCGGGCAACGTCTACACGACGGCGGCCAAGCGGCTGCTGCGCGGCCTGATCGGCATCGACTCCGAGGCCGGGCCCACCGAGGTGGCGATCCTCGCCGACGAGACCGCCGACCCGGTGCACGTCGCGGCCGACCTGATCAGCCAGGCCGAGCACGACCCGCTGGCCGGCGCGGTCCTGGTGACGACGAGCGAGGAGCTCGCCGACGCCGTCCTGGAGCTGGTGCCCGGGCAGGTGGCCGCCACCAAGCACTCCGACCGCATCCTCACCGCGCTCGACGGCAGCCAGTCCGGCGTCGTGCTGGTCGACGATCTCGACGCCGGGCTGCGGGTGGTCGACGCCTACGCCGCCGAGCACCTCGAGGTGCAGACCCGGGACGCCCGCGACGTCGCGCTGCGGGTGCGCAACGCCGGCGCGATCTTCGTCGGCCCCTGGTCGCCGGTGTCGCTGGGCGACTACGCGGCCGGGTCGAACCACGTGCTGCCCACCGGCGGGTGCGCGCGGCACTCCAGCGGCCTGTCGGTGCAGTCGTTCCTGCGCGGCATCCACGTCGTCGAGTACGACGAGGCCGCGCTGGCCGAGGTGGCGCCGCACATCGACGCCCTGGCCGGCGCCGAGGACCTGCCCGCGCACGCCGCCGCCGTCCGGGCCCGCACCCGCGCATGACCGGTCTCGACGAGCTCCCGCTGCGGCCGGAGCTGCGCGGCCGCACGCCCTACGGCGCCCCGCAGCTGGCCGTGAAGCACCGGCTCAACACGAACGAGAACCCGTACCCGCTCCCGCCCGAGCTGCTGGCCGACCTGGCCACGGCGCTGGCCGAGGCGTCGTCCGGGCTGAACCGCTACCCCGACCGCGACGCGGTCGGGCTGCGGGCCGACCTCGCCGCCTACCTCACCCGGACGTCGGGGGAGCGGGTGGAGCCGGCGCAGGTGTGGGCGGCGAACGGCTCCAACGAGGTGCTCCAGCAGCTGCTGCAGGCCTTCGGCGGCAGCGGGCGCACCGCGCTGGGGTTCACGCCGTCGTACTCGATGCACCCGATCATCTCCGCCGGCACGGGCACGGCCTGGGTCGACGGGCGCCGGCGGGCCGACTTCACCATCGACGCCGCCGCGGCCGTGGCGCAGGTGCGCGAGGCGCGGCCGGACGTCGTCTTCGTGACCAGCCCGAACAACCCGACCGGCACCGCCGTGGCGCTGGAGACGATCGCCGAGCTCTACGCCGCCACCGACGGCGTGCTGGTCGTCGACGAGGCGTACGCGGAGTTCGCGCGGGCCGGCACGCCGTCGGCGCTCACCCTGCTGCCGGGCCGTCCGCGCCTGGTGGTCAGCCGGACGATGAGCAAGGCCTTCGGCATGGCCGGGCTGCGCCTGGGCTACCTGGCCGCCGACCCCGCCGTCGTCGACGCGGTCCAGCTGGTGCGGCTGCCGTACCACCTCTCGTCGCTGACCCAGGCGGCCGCGCGGACGGCGCTGGCGCACACTCCGGCGCTGCTGGCCACGGTGGAGGCGGTCAAGGCCGAGCGCGACCGGATCGTCGCCGCGCTGCCCGGGCTCGGGCTGACCAGCGTGCCGAGCGACGCGAACTTCGTCCTGTTCGGGCACTTCGCCGACGCGCACGCCGCCTGGCAGGCGCTGCTCGACCGCGACGTGCTCGTCCGCGACGTCGGGTTGCCCGGCTGGCTGCGGGTGACCGCGGGCACGCCGGAGGAGACCGACGCGTTCCTCACCGCTCTGGGGGAGATCGCGCCGGAGCACCGGACCACTCTGGGAGACTCGGCCTCATGAGCCGCACTGCACGGATCGAACGGGCGACGAGCGAGACCAAGCTCGTCGTCGAGATCGACCTCGACGGCACCGGCGCCGGCGACATCAGCACGGGGGTCGGCTTCTACGACCACATGCTCAACTCGCTGGCCCGGCACAGCGGCATCGACATCACCGTGCGCGCCGACGGCGACCTGCACATCGACGCCCACCACACGGTGGAGGACGTCGCGATCGCGCTCGGCCAGGCCTTCGCCGAGGCGCTGGGCGACAAGAAGGGCATCACCCGCTACGGCGACGCCACGATCCCCATGGACGAGGTGCTCGTCCAGGCGGCGGTCGACCTCTCCGGCCGGCCCTACTTCGTGCACGCCGAGCCCGAGGGCATGACGCCGATGATCGGGCCGGACTACCCGACGTCGCTCACCAGGCACGTCCTCGAGTCGTTCGCCTTCAACGCGCGGATCAGCCTGCACGTGCGCGTCCTCTACGCCGGTCGCGACGCCCACCACATCGTCGAGGGCCAGTTCAAGGCCCTGGCCCGGGCGCTGCGCGCCGCGGTGGCGATCGACCCGCGGATCGGCGGCATCCCGTCGACCAAGGGCGCGCTGTAACCGCCGCGCACCCGACGACATGGACTCGGGCGTCCTGCTGCTGGTGCTCGGCGGCTTCCTGCTGGGGGCCTCCTGGAGCCTGTGGAAGCTGAACACCGACGAGCGCCCGCGCACCACGGCGCAGGCCGTGTTCGCGGTCGTCGTGCTGGTCGCCGCCCTGCTGGCGACGGCGTCGGGCATCCTGCGCCTGGTGTGAACGAGGAGCGCTTCCTCGGGATCGTCCTGGCCGACCCGGTGGTGCGTGCCGTCCTCGACCCGGCGCCGCGGCTCGGTCTGCAGGACGCGTGGCTCACCGCCGGCGTGCTCTTCCAGGCGGTGTGGAACTGCCTCACCGGGCGGCCGCCGGGGCACGGCGTCCGCGACGCCGACCTCTTCTACTTCGACGGGGACACGTCCTGGGACGCCGAGGACACCGTCATCCGCCGCGGCGCCGAGCTGTTCGCCGATGCGCCGGTGCCGGTCGAGATCCGCAACGAGGCCCGGGTGCACCTCTGGTACGAGGAGCGGTTCGGCGTCCCGGCCCGCCCGTTCGCCGGCTGCAAGGACGCGATCGACTCCTTCGCCGCGGTCTGCTGCGCGTACGGCATCCGGGTGGGCGGCGGGACGCCCGAGGTCTACGCGCCGTTCGGGTACGCGGACCTCTTCGACCTGGTGGTCCGCCCGAACCCGCGCCTGGCGCCCCGGCACGTGTACGAGCAGAAGGCGGCCCGCTGGCAGGCGTGCTGGCCCGAGCTCACCGTGCTGCCCTGGGAGCACGCAGGCGCTCCAGCGTGATCGACCACCTCACGGCGGCTCAGCCGGCACCAGCTGGGTGGCGGCGGCGTTGGAGAGCCGGCAGTGCCCGCGCAGCCACGCCTGTCCGGTGCGGGCGCCGTCGTGCTCGAACGACTGCCGGTTCTGCGCAACCCGCACCGTGCGCGACAGCTCGGCGTCGATCCGCGACCGCAGCGTGACCAGCTCCCGGGTGCGGTCGAGCAGTTCGCAGTCGGCCAGGGCATGCAGATCATCGGCGGCCATCGCGTCGAGCGCCGTCGTCAGCCCGTCCACCGAACACCTCCCCGCCTGGCCGTACAGCTGTTCGAGGTCTAGCGCCACACGAGCGGGCTCGCTCCCTGAATCCCCAGCTCAGCGACTTGTCCACCGGTTCCGGAGGTCGCTAGCGTGGTCGGCGTGGCGGAGGTACGAGCGCCCGGCAGCATCCGGGTCGCGACGGTGAACCTCTTCGCCCGGCACGGCGACTGGCAGCGCCGCCGCCATGCCCTGGCGCAGGCCCTGCGCGGCCTCGACGCCGACGTCCTCGCGCTGCAGGAAGCGGTCGTCGACGACGACGGGGACACCGCCCGCGAGCTGCTCGGCGACGGCTACCACCTCGTCCACCAGCGGCAGGGCCTCGTCGGCGACGGCAGCCACCGCGGCTCCTCGGTGGCCAGCCGGTGGTCGATCCGCGCCGTCCACGAGGTGGACCTGCACCTGACCGACCGCACGTGGGACTACGCCTGCGGCACCGTCCTGGCCGAGGTCGACAGCCCCGTCGGGCGGCTGCTCGTGGGCAGCCACGGTGCGTCGTGGGCGTGGTGGGCCGAGCGCGAGCGGGAGCTGCAGGCCGTCGCCGTCGCCCGGTGCGTCGAGGAGCTGGTGGGGGAGGAGCCGGCGCACGTCGTCCTCGGCGGCGACTTCAACGCCGAGCCGCACACCTCGAGCATGCGGTTCCTCACCGGGCGGACGTCCCTCCAGGGTCTCTCCACGGCCTACCGCGACGCCTGGGAGAGCGTGCACGGCGAGGCGCCCGGCTGGACGTTCGACCCGCGCAACCCGCTCACCGCCGTCGACGAGCCGGGGCTCGACCGCGGGCGGCGGATCGACCACGTCCTCATCCGCTGCGGCGACCACGGCCCGACGCTGCGCATCGTCGACGCCGGCCTGGCCGTGCACGAGCCGGTCGACGGCGTGCAGCCCAGCGACCACCACGGCGTCTACGCCGACCTCGCGCCCCGCGCGCGTGCGATGCCCGACACCTCCGCGGCCGGGAATCCCGCAGGCCGCTGAGCCGCTGCCACGTACCGTGGCAGGTGTGAAGAAGGTCGTCGTCCTCGACTACGGGTCGGGCAACCTCCGCAGCGCCGAGCGCGCGCTGGCCCGGGTGGGCGCCGACGTCACCGTGACCGCCGACGCCCGGGCCGCGCTGGACGCCGACGGCCTCGTGGTCCCCGGCGTGGGCGCCTTCGCCGCCTGCATGCAGGGGCTGCGCGCCGTCGACGGGCCGCGGGTCATCGGCCGCCGGCTGGCCGGCGGCCGTCCGGTGCTCGGCATCTGCGTCGGCATGCAGATCCTCTTCGAGCGCGGCGTCGAGCACGGGCACGACGCCGACGGCTGCGGCGAGTGGCCGGGCACCGTCGAGCAGCTCAAGGCCCCGGTGCTGCCGCACATGGGCTGGAACACCGTCGACGTGCCCGGCGGCAGCGTCCTGTTCGACGGGCTCGCCGACCAGCGCTTCTACTTCGTGCACTCCTACGGGGTCCGCGACTTCCCCCTCGGCACCGACGGGACGCCGAGCAGGATCGCGCCGCCGCTGGTCACCTGGGCCGAGCACGGCGACCGGTTCGTCGCCGGCGTGGAGAACGGCGCCCTCTCGGCGACCCAGTTCCACCCGGAGAAGAGCGGGGACGCCGGCGCGCAGCTGCTCACGAACTGGCTCGACACGCTGGACTGACGCCGGGCCGCGACCCGACGTGCACCTAGGGTGACGCCGACCTCGTCCCGGCCACCCTGGAGGCGCGCGTGCAGTCTGCTCCCGGACGGCGGCCCCTCGCCGGGCTCGTCGTCCTCGCGCTGCTGCTCGGCCTGGCCGTCTGGGCGGTCCTGTCCGTCCAGCCACCGGACCCGGCGCCCCGCGACGCCCCCGCCGACTCGTTCAGCGCGACCCGCGCCGCCGACCACGTCCAGCGGCTCGGCGCGCAGAACCACGTGGCCGGCAGCGCCGAGAACGCCGAGGTGGTCCGGTACCTGGTCGACACGCTCAGCGGCCTCGGGCTCGACACCCGGGTGCAGAACTCGGTGGGCGCCTGGCAGTCGCGCACCCACGGGGCGGGCATGGCGACGGTGCGCAACGTCGTCGCGGTGCTGCCGGGCAGCGACCCGACCGGCCGGCTCTTCCTCGTCGCCCACCACGACTCCGCCGAGGCCGGCCCCGGCGCCAGCGACGACGGCGCCGGCGTGGCGGCCCTGCTGGAGTCCGTCCGCGCGCTGACCGCCGGCCCGCAGCCGCGCAACGACGTCGTCGTCGTCCTCACCGACTCCGAGGAGGCGTGCCTCTGCGGCGCCGAGGCGTTCGCCGACTCGCACCCGCTCGCGCAGGGCGGGGTGGTGCTCAACTTCGAGGCCCGCGGCACCGGCGGCCCGCCGATCATGTTCGAGACCTCCGTGGGCAACGCCGGCCTGGCCGACGTGTACGCCGACGCCGTCCCGAACCCGGTCGCCACCAGCTTCGCCGTCGAGGTGTACCGGGCGCTGCCCAACGACACCGACTTCAGCCCGTTCCTCGCCGACGGCGGCTACACCGGCATGAACACCGCGTTCATCGACGGCGCCGCCGCCTACCACGGCCCGCAGGACACCCCCGACCGGCAGGACCCCGCCAGCCTGCAGGGGCTCGGGGAGGTGGCCCTCGGGCTCGCCCGCGACCTCGGCGACCGCGACCTGACCGCGCTGGCCGAGCCGGCCGACGGCGACGCCACCTACTTCCCGGTGCTCGGGCAGCTGGTGCGCTACCCGGGCTCGCTGGTCTGGCCGCTGGCGGTGGCCGCGCTCGCGGCGGTCGCGGTGCTGGTCGGGGTGAACGCCCGGCGGGGCCTCTCCCCGCTCGGCCGGACGGCCGCCGGGGCGGGGCTCGCGCTGCTCCCGCTGGCCCTGGCCCCGCTGGCCGTGCTGGCGCTGTGGCGGCTGCTGGTGCTCGTCCGACCGGGCTACTCGTCGATGCTCGACCCGTGGCGGCCCGGCTGGTACCGCGTGGCCACGGTCGCGCTCGTGCTGGCCGTGGTGCTCACCTGGTACGCGCTGCTGCGGCGGCGCATCGGGCCGGCCGCGCTGGTCGGCGGCGCGCTGGTCTGGTCGGCGGGGCTCGGCGCGGTGCTCGCCGCGCTGGCGCCGGGAGGGTCCTACCTGGCCACGCTGCCGGCCCTGGTCGGCGCGCTGGCCGCGCTGGTCACCGCCCCCGCGCTCCGCCCGGTCGCGGCGCTGGTGGCCGGCGCCGTCGCCGTGGTCGTCCTGGCCCCGACGGTGGCGATGTTCCTCCCGGCGCTCGGGCTGTCCGCGGCCGCGGCGCCGTCGGTGGTGACGACGATCGGCGCGCTCGCCCTGCTGCCCGCGTTCGAGCTGCTGTTCCCCGAGGGCCGCCGGCTCGGCGCCGTGGCGGTGCCCGGGGTCGCGGTCGTGGTCGCCGCCGCCTGCACCGCGGCGGGCCTGGTCGTGGACCGGTTCGACGAGCGCCACCCGGTGCCCACCCAGCTGGTGTACGTGCTCGACACCGACGCCGGCCAGGCCTGGTGGGCCTCGGCCGAGGCCGACCCCGGCGCCTACACCGACCTCTACATGGACGTGCGGCAGCCGCTGCCCGCCGAGTACCCGTACCTGCGCACGGAGGAGGACCTCTGGACCGGCGAGGCCGAGGTGGCCGACCTGCCGGCGCCCGCGGTCGAGACCGTCACCGACCGGGCCACCGGCGCCACCCGGGAGGTGACCGTGCGGGTGGTGCCGCAGCGCGAGGGGGTGCGGTTCGTCACCCTCGACCTGGACGCCGGCGGCGGCACCGTGGTCGCGGCCCGCGCCGAGGGGCGCGACGTGCCGGAGGAGGCGCTGGGGGAGTCGGCGCTGTGGCTGACCTTCCACGCCCTGCCGGCCGACGGGCTGGAGGTCACGATGACCGTCGAGGGCGGCGGTGCGCTGGACCTGCGCGTGATGGACGGCAGCAACGGCCTCGACGGGCTGCCCGGGTTCACGCCCCGCCCGGCCGGCGTCGACGCCGCGGGCTCGCACAGCTCCGACCTGGTGCTCGTCGCCGCGACGGTGCCGCTGGGCTGAGCGGCGGCCGGGAGGTCACTGCAGCGGGAACGGCGACTGCGCCCACCAAGGCCGGTCGACCACCTCGATGCGCGCCACCCACTTCACCCACCAGAACCCGCGCCGGCCGGGCGCCACCAGCCGCACCGGCGCGCCGTGGCCCGCCGACAGCGGCTCCCCGGCCGCCGAGGTCGCCAGCAGCAGCGCGCCGGCGTCGGAGAGCGGCAGCCGCCGCCGGTAGCCGGTGACCGAGACGACGTCGACGCTGCCGCCGTCGGGGAGGTCGCCGACGACGTCGGCCAGCAGCCGGTCCAGCCGCACGCCGGACCAGTCCTGGACGGCGTACCAGCCGCCGGTGCAGTCGAGGACGGCGCGCACCCGGTCGCCGCGGTCGAGCGCGCGCACCGGCACCCGCACCCGCCGGTCGCCGCGCACCACGACCAGCGCGTCGGCCGGCGTCCCGGGCACGGTGTCGCCGATCCACTGGGTGACCGGCATCGCGGCCGGGTCGAACGAGCCGCGCTCGTGCGAGCCGGTGGCCCGCCGGCCGGCCCCCGGCGCCCCGGTCAGCCGCAGCAGGCCCTCGCCGGCGCCCCACAGCGCGGCGGCGCCGAGCCCGAGGGCGCCGGCCTGCAGCAGCGCGCGCCGGCGGAGGTCGTCGGCGCGGAACCGCTGGCGCCGGCCCCGCACGTGCACCACCAGCACCGGCAGCAGGCAGATCGCCGCGCCGACGTGCACCTGCAGGGCGGAGATCCCGGCCGGCGCCGGCCAGGGGCCGGTGACCCCGACCGAGTGCAGCACCCCGCTGGCCACCGTGACGACGACGAGGAACGCCAGGAACAGCGCCGCGCCGGGCGCCCGCCGCTCGCGGGGCAGCCGCCACGCCCGCCGGACGACGACGGCCTTCCACGGCACGAGCAGCAGCAGCCCGAGCCCGGCGGCGCCGTGGACGGCGACGACCACCGCGGCCGGCCCCGTCGTCCCCACCCCGTAGGCGAGCACCCCCGACCCGGCGGCGACCACCAGCAGGGTCAGCAGCCCCAGGTTGGTGCGCCGCCCGGCGCGGCGGGGGAGGCGGACGGCCACCCGGGCAGTGTGCGCCGCTCAGCTCACCCGTGGCCCCGCCAGCGGTGCTGGCGCAGCAGCAGGAAGCCCAGGACCAGCGGCAGGACCGGCGGCACGCCGGCGGCCACCGCGGCCACCGACCACATCGCGATCAGCACGAGCAGCAGCTGGACCACGGCGGGTTGCCGCCACGCCGGGGCGGGCCGGCGGGGGACCGGAGCCCGCTCGACCGCCGGGGGCGGGTCGGGCGGCAGGTCGGCGGTCAGCGCCGGGAGCTCGTCGAGGTGGACGGCCGCGTAGGCGGCGGCCACCCGCTCGTCGAACTCCGCGACGGTCAGCCGCCCCTCGCCCAGGTGCCGGCCGAGGCGTTCGACGACCCGGGAGCGGTCGGCGTCGCCAGCACGGATCCGCGGTGCCTCCATGGCAGGGCAACGCGCCGGCGGGGTCACCAGTGCCCGCGGTGCACCACCTCGTCCAGACCCCGGCGGCCGCGGCGCAGCGACGGCGACCGGCGGTCCTGCGCGCCGGGGTAGCCGACCGAGACGCAGCCGACGGGCCGGTACGCCTCCGGGACGCCGAACGCCTCCCGGAACGACGGGATCCGCTCGGGCGGGATGCCGAAGAAGCAGGCACCGAGCCCCTCGTCGACGGCGGTCAGCAGCACGAGCAGCGCGGCCATGCCGGTGTCGACGTCCCAGTAGGGGACCGGCCAGCGGGCCTCGTCGCGGTCGGTCCAGCCCTTGTCGGGTTCGGCGTAGCGGTCGAGGTAGGCGGCCTTGTGCGACAGCGGGACGACCAGCAGCGGGGCCCGGCGCATGCGGGTCAGCCAGGCGTCGGGCGCACCGGGTCCGGTCGTCGCCGCCCAGAACCGCTCCCGTTCCTCGGGCGACTCCAGCACGAGGAACGCCCAGCCCTGGCTGAACCCGGCCGACGGCGCCCGGATCGCGTGCTCGAGCAGCCGCTCGCGGACCTCCGGCGGCACCGGCCGGTCGGGGTCGTAGTCGCGCACCATGCGCCGGCGGCGGACCACCTCGGCGAACTCCACGCACCTCACCCTGCCAGGCGCCGATCGGCCGCCTCCTACCCTTGTCGCCGTGCCGAAGCTGCAGCTGCTCCCCGCCGTCGACGTCGCCGACGGCCAGGCCGTGCGCCTGGTCCAGGGCGAGGCCGGCAGCGAGACCTCCTACGGCGACCCGCTCGAGGCGGCGCTGACCTGGCAGCGCGACGGCGCCGAGTGGGTGCACCTGGTCGACCTCGACGCCGCCTTCGGCCGGGGCTCCAACCGCGAGCTGCTCGCACGCGTCGTCGGCGAGCTGGACGTCGACGTCGAGCTCTCCGGCGGCATCCGCGACGACGAGTCGCTGGCCGCGGCCCTGGCCACCGGCTGCCGCCGGGTCAACCTCGGCACCGCGGCGCTGGAGTCGCCGGAGTGGTGCGCGGAGGCGATCGCCGAGCACGGCGACCGCATCGCGGTCGGGCTCGACGTGCGCGGCACCCGGCTGGCCGCCCGCGGCTGGACCCGCGAGGGCGGCGAGCTCTACGAGACCCTCGCCCGGCTCGACGCCGAGGGCTGCGCCCGCTACGTGGTCACCGACATCACCAAGGACGGCACCCTGCGCGGGCCCAACCTCGACCTGCTGCGCGAGGTGTGCGCCGCCACCGACCGGCCGGTGGTCGCCTCCGGCGGGATCAGCTCGCTCGACGACATCCGCGCGCTGGCCGGCCTGACCGCGGTCGGCGTCGAGGGCGCGATCGTGGGCAAGGCGCTCTACGCCGGCGCGTTCACGCTGCCCGAGGCGCTGGCGGTGGCGTCGTCGTGACCGTGCTCCGGTTCGGCTCGGACACGCCCTGGGAGTCGGTCGTCGGCTACAGCCGCGTCGTCGTCCGCGGCGACACGGCGTGGGTCAGCGGGACGACGGCGACGGTCGACGGCGCCGTCGTCGCCCCCGGGGACGCCTACGCGCAGACGAGGCAGGCGATCGCCAACCTCTCGGCGGCGCTGGAGCGGGCCGGGTTCGCGCTGGCCGACGTCGTGCGCACCCGGATGTTCGTCACCGACATCTCCCGGTGGGAGGAGGTCGGCCGGGCGCACGGCGAGGCGTTCGGCGACATCCGCCCGGCCACCTCGATGGTGCAGGTGGCCGCCCTGATCGACCCCGCGATGCTGGTCGAGATCGAGGCCGACGCTGTGCGGGAGGGGGCGGCATGACGAGCGAGCGTGCGAGCTCGTCCGGGGGCACGGCCCGGAGGCGAACGACGGCGACGAGCGCCAGCGAGGAGTTGTCGTGAGCCTGGCCGTGCGGGTCATCCCGTGCCTGGACGTCGACGCCGGCCGGGTGGTCAAGGGGGTCAACTTCGTCAACCTGCGCGACGCCGGCGACCCGGTGGAGATGGCCCGCGTCTACGACGCCGAGGGCGCCGACGAGCTGACCTTCCTCGACATCACGGCCAGCTCCGGCGACCGCGAGACCACCTACGACGTCGTCCGGCGGACGGCGGAGAGCGTCTTCATCCCGCTCACCGTGGGCGGCGGGGTGCGGTCGGTGGCCGACGTCGACCGGCTGCTGCGCGCCGGCGCCGACAAGGTCGCCGTCAACACCGCCGCGGTCGCCCGGCCCGAGCTGATCGCCGAGATCGCCGACCGCTTCGGCAACCAGGTGCTGGTGCTCTCCCTCGACGCCCGGCGGGTGCGCGACGGCGCGGTCACCGACTCCGGCTTCGAGATCACCACCCACGGCGGGCGGCGCGGCACCGGCCGGGACGCCGTCGAGTGGGTGGTGCAGGCCGCCGGGCTCGGCGTCGGCGAGGTGCTGCTGAACTCGATGGACGCCGACGGCACCCGCGCCGGCTTCGACGTCGAGCTGATCCGGGCGGTGCGCCGCGAGGTGGCCGTGCCGGTGATCGCCAGCGGGGGAGCGGGCGCGGTCGAGCACTTCCCGCCGGCGGTCGAGGCGGGCGCCGACGCCGTCCTGGCCGCGAGCGTCTTCCACTTCGGCACGTTGCGCATCGGCGACGTCAAGGCCGGGCTGGCCGCCGCGGGCGTCCCCGTGCGCGCCGGGGCCTGAGGGTCACCCCACCGCGACGCGGGCGACGTCCCTGCGGCCGCTGATCCAGAGCAGCAGCTCCAGCGGTTCGCCGGTGAGCACCGTGCGCCGCTCGCCGGAGCCGAGCCGCTTCTCCCGGCCGGGGACGTCGGCGCGGCGCAGCACCAGCGTGCGGCCCCGGCCGGCGGCCTGCCGGCCGAGGACGACGACGGCCCGCCACAGCTGGTCCTGGTCGGCCCGGGGCAGCCGGCGCGGCGTCCAGCCGGGCCGCGCCCGCCGGACGTCCTCGTGGTGGATGACGAACTCGGTGGTGTTGAGCAGCCGCCCCACACCCGGCCAGCCCAGGGGCAGCCACGCCGCCGGCCCCGAGCGGACCTGCGCCACCACGTCCTCGTAGCCGGTCGAGGCGCGCAGCCGGTCCTCCAGCCGGTGGCCCCACGCCCCGAGCGCCGGGTGGAGCCGCTCCAGCCCGTAGCCGGGCAGCGCGTCGGGCCGGCGGTCACGGACGGCGAGGTGGGCGGCGAGGTGCGCCGTGGTCCAGCCCGCGCAGCAGGTCGGCGCGTCCGGCCCCAGCGTCGCGAGCAGCTCGGCCAGGTCGGCGCGCTCGCGGTCGGCCAGGGAAGAGCGGGTCATCCCGCCACGTTAGCCACCGTTGCCGGTGCGGCGCCGTCGGGCGTTTAGCGCACCTAACGACCGCGTAGAGTCCGGGGTACCGCCCCCGCCCGACCCGAGGAGAGCTGTGCCCCGCCGAGACGCCGTGGTGCGGCGCGGACTGCGTCACGTGGGGCGCGCCGTCCGCGAGCAGCGCGGGATGTTCGTCCTCGCCCTGCTCGGCAGCAGCCTCTACGCGGCGATGACCGTCGCCAGCGCCTACGTGATCGGCGAGATCACCGACCGCGTCGTCCTCCCCGCCTTCCGCGAGGGGCGGACGACGGCCGGCGCGCTGATCCTGGCCGCGGTCGTCATCCTCGCCGTCGCGGTCCTCAAGGTCCTCGGCATCCTCGGCCGCCGGCTGTTCGCCGGGGTCATGCAGTACCGGCTGCAGGCCGAGTACCGCCGCCGGGTCACCGGCCAGTACCTGCGCCTGCCCCTGGCGTGGCACCAGCGGCACCCCACCGGGCAGCTGCTGTCCAACGCCAACTCCGACGTCGAGAGCGCCTGGTTCTTCGTCGCGCCGCTGCCCTTCGCCTGCGGCGCGCTGGTGATGATCGGCATCACCGTGACGGCGCTGGTGCTCACCGACCCCCTGATCGCGCTGGTCGGCCTGGTCGTCTTCCCGCTGGTCTTCCTCAGCAACGTCGTCTACTCGCAGGTGATGAGCCCGAAGATGCAGCGGGCCCAGCAGCTGCGCGCCGAGGTGAGCGAGATCGCCCACGAGAGCTTCGACGCCGCCCTGGTGGTGAAGACCCTCGGCCGCGAGGACACCGAGACCGCGCGCTTCCGGGAGCGCGCCGAGGAGCTGCGCGACGGCCTGGTCGACGTCGGCCGGGTGCGCGGCCTGTTCGACCCGCTGCTCGAGGCGCTGCCCAACCTGGGCATCCTGGCGATCCTGCTGGTCGGCGCGACCCGGGTGGCCGACGGTTCCACCGACGCCGGCGACCTGGTCTCGATCGCCTACCTGTTCAGCCTGCTCACGCTGCCCATCCGCGCGATCGGCTGGGTGCTCGCCGACCTGCCCCGGGCGCTGGCCGGCTTCGACCGGGTCACCCCGGTGCTCGAGGCCACCGGCGAGACGCCGCACGGGCCGGAGGCCGCGCCCACCGGCACCGGCGGCGCGGCGCTGGGCGTGCGCGGCGTGGACTTCTCCTTCGACGGCGCGCACCGGCGGACCCTCGCCGGCGTCACCTTCGACGTGCCGGCGGGCTCCACGCTCGCCGTCGTCGGCCCGACCGGCTCGGGCAAGTCCACGCTGGCCGGGCTGCTGGTCCGGCTGGTCGACCCGGCCGACGGGCACGTGCTGCTCGACGGCGTCGACCTGCGCCGCCTGCGCGAGGGCGAGGTCAGCGGCCAGGCGGCGTTCGTGCCGCAGGGCACCTTCCTCTTCGACGACACCGTGCGCGGCAACGTCACCCTCGGCGGCGACTTCACCGACGACGAGGTGTGGGCGGCGCTGCGCACCGCCGCGGCCGACGAGTTCGTCGCCGCGCTGCCCGAGGGCCTCGACACCCGGGTCGGCGAGCGCGGCGCCTCGCTGTCGGGCGGCCAGCGGCAGCGGCTCGCCCTGGCCCGCGCCGTCGTCCGCCGGCCCCGGCTGCTCGTCCTCGACGACGCCACCAGCGCCGTCGACCCGGCCGTCGAGCAGCGCATCCTCGACGCGCTGCGGGCCACCGACCCGCCGTCGACGGTGGTGGTCGTCGCCTACCGGCAGGCCACCATCGCCCTCGCCGACGAGGTGGTCTGGCTCGAGCACGGCCGGGTGACCGCCCGCGGCACCCACGAGGA
Source organism: Geodermatophilus sp. SYSU D00815 (assembly GCF_054050035.1). NCBI lineage: Bacteria > Bacillati > Actinomycetota > Actinomycetes > Geodermatophilales > Geodermatophilaceae > Geodermatophilus > Geodermatophilus sp. SYSU D00815. Next base: position 32,183 of record NZ_JBJGYO010000014.1, read on the forward strand.
GCTGCTGGAGACCGTCCCGGGCTACGCCGCGCTGGTCCGCGCCTACCAGGAGGCGGCCGCCGCATGAGCGAGATCGAGCTGCCCGCCGACCGGCGGGAGGAGGGCGCCTTCGCCACGCTCCGCCGCGGCCTGCGGATGATGCCGGAGTTCCGCCGCGGCCTGCCGCTGACGTTCCTGCTCGCGCTGATCGCGACCGCCGGACGGGTGGTCGTGCCGATCGCCGTCCAGCAGACCATCGACGAGGGCCTGAGCGGGCCCGGCGGCCCCGACCTCGACCTCGTCCGCGACCTGGTGGTCGTCTGCGCGGTCGTCGTCCTGCTCACCGCCGTCGCCGTCTACCGGATGAACGTCCGGCTGTTCCGGACGACGGAGACGGCGCTGGCCGGGCTGCGCGTCCGGGCGTTCCGGCACGTGCACGACCTGTCGGTGCTGCACCAGCAGGGCCAGCGGCGCGGCTCGCTGGTCTCCCGCGTGACCAGCGACGTCGACCAGCTGTCGGTGTTCATGCAGTGGGGCGGCGTCCTCGGGGTCATCAGCGTCGGCCAGCTGACCGTCGCGATCGTGGTCATGGCCGTCTACTCCTGGCAGCTGACGCTGCTGGTGCTGGCCTGCTTCGTGCCGCTGGCCTTCGCGATCCGGTACTTCGCCCGCCGGCTCGCCACGGTCTACGGCGTGGTCCGCGAGCGGGTCGGCGACGTGCTGGCCGCGGTGTCGGAGTCCGTCGTCGGCGCCCCGACCGTCCGCGCCTACGGGGTGCGGGAGCGCACCGCCGCGCGCATCGACCGGGCCATCCACCGGCACTACCGCGCCTCGGTCAAGGCCCAGCGCACCACCGCCGCCGTCTTCGTCACCGGCGAGCTGGCCGCGGCCGTCGCCAACGCCGCGGTCGTCGTCGTCGGCGTGCTGCTGGGCCTGGCCGGCGACATCACGGCCGGCACCCTCGTCGCCTTCCTCTTCCTCGTCACCCTCTTCGTCGCGCCGGTGCAGACCGCCAGCGAGGTGCTCAACGAGGCGCAGAACGCCCTCGCCGGGTTCCGCCGGGTCCTCGACGTGCTCGACACCGAGCCCGACGTCCGCGACCCGGCGCTCGACGGCGCCGGCCGGCAGCTGCCCGAGGGACCGCTGTCGGTCCGCTTCGAGCACGTCACCTTCCGCTACGCCCCGGGCGCGCCCAAGGCCCTCGACGACGTCGACCTCGAGATCGCCCCGCGCACCCGCGTGGCGATCGTCGGCGAGACCGGCTCGGGCAAGACCACGTTCGCCAAGCTGGTCACCCGGCTGATGGACCCGGTCGAGGGCCGGGTGCTGCTGGGCGGTGTGCCCCTGCGCGAGGTCGCCTTCGCGTCGCTGCGCGAGCGGGTGGTCATGGTGCCGCAGGACGGCTTCCTCTTCGACGCCACCGTGGCCGACAACGTGCGCTACGGCCGCCCCGGCATGACCGACGAGCACGTGGCCGCCGCCTTCGACGAGCTGGGCCTCGGCGCCTGGGTCGAGGGCCTCGCCGACGGCGTCGCCACCCCGGTCGGCCAGCGCGGCGAGGCGCTCTCGGCGGGGGAGCGGCAGCTGGTCGCCGTCGCCCGCGCCTACGTCGCCGACCCCGACCTGCTGGTGCTCGACGAGGCCACCAGCGCGGTCGACCCGGCCACCGAGCAGCGGCTCACCCGCGCCCTCGACACGCTCACCGCCGGCCGGACGACGCTGACCATCGCCCACCGGCTCTCCACCGCCGAGCGCGCCGACGAGGTGCTGGTGGTCGACGCCGGCCGGGTCGTCCAGCGCGGCACCCACGAGGAGCTGGTCGGCGCCGAGGGCCCCTACGCCCGGCTGCACGCCTCCTGGCGGCGGTCGTCGGCCGGCGAGCCCGAGCGGGTCGGCTGAGCTGTGGTCGCGGCCGCACGCCGGCCGTAGGCTGCCCCCGTGCCCGAGGCCAGCGACCCGCAGCGCCGCCCGCCCGTGGCGGCGGCGACCGCCGCGGTCCTCGCGCTGCCCGGCGCGTTCATCACCCTGGCCCTGGGCAGCGCCGCGCTGAGCATCGCCGGCGGCACGGGCGACGACGCGGGCCAGTGGATGGTCCTGGTGCTCACCATCGGGTGGACGGGGGCGCTGCTGGTGGGCGCGGTGCGCCTGCTGCTGGGCCGCTCCTGGCTGGGCCTGGCCGTGCCGGCCGCGCTCCTGGCGGTGCTCATGACCGCCGGCCTCGCCCAGGGCGGGTTCGGCGGCGGCTTCTCCTGGTTCCACGGCTTCGCCTGGCTGGTCGGCGCGGTCACCACCGTGCTGGCCGTGCTGCCGCAGGTCCGGCACTGGGTCGCCCGGCGGCGGCGGCAGAAGCTGTTCCCCGGGTCCGTCCAGCCGTCGTCCAGCCGGCCGTGACCGGCTGAGCAGCTCACCGCCCTACCCTGTCGGCCATGCCGCCCAGCTCCTCGCGCTCCCGGGTGGCGCCGCGCCGCTCGCCGCGCTCGGCGCCGCTCGGCCGCCCCGCCGCCCCCGTCGCGCCGGTGCGCCCCCAGGAGGCGCCGTTCGCCGCCGTCTTCGGCGTCCTGGTCGCCGCCGAGCACCTGTGGCTCGCCTGGCTGCTGCGCGACCCCGAGGTCCTCGACTGGTACGTCGCCGTGCCGGTCGTGCTGGCCGCGGTGGCGCTGGTCGGGGCGGTGCTCGTCGTCGTCGGCCGCGGCCGGGGCTGGCTGGTGCTCACCGCCGCCTCCGTCGTCCTGCTGCTGGGCCTGCTGGGCCTCGTGGTCCTCTTCGGCGCGCTCGGCGGGGGCGCGGCGCTCTGGCAGGCGCTGCTGCTGCTCGTCGGCCCCGTCGGGTGCCTGGCGCTCACCCTGCGCCGCCCGGTCCGGCAGTGGAGCGGCAGCCGCCGGGCGCCGGATCGGGCGAGTCGCGCTCCGGGGGGACGGCGGGAGGGCCGCCGTTCCCGCTAGCGTCCCGGGCGTGACTACGGAGACCGACGTCGTCGTCGTAGGAGCCGGCCTGGCCGGCCTGGTGGCCACCGCCGAGCTGGCCGACGCCGGCAAGCGCGTGGTGCTGCTCGAGCAGGAGCCCGAGCAGTCCCTCGGCGGGCAGGCGTGGTGGTCCTTCGGCGGGCTGTTCCTGGTCGACTCCCCGGAGCAGCGCCGGCTGCGGGTGCACGACTCGCTCGAGCTGGCCCGGCAGGACTGGTTCGGCACCGCGGCGTTCGACCGCGAGGAGGACCACTGGCCGCGGCAGTGGGCCGAGGCCTACCTGCACTTCGCCGCGGGCGAGAAGCGCGCCTGGCTCAGGGAGCAGGGGATCGGCTTCTTCCCGATCGTCGGCTGGGCCGAGCGCGGCGGCTACACCGCCACCGGGCACGGCAACTCCGTGCCGCGGTTCCACATCGTGTGGGGCACCGGGCCCGGGATCGTCGCGCCGTTCGCCCGCCGCGTGCGCGCCGCCGTCGAGCGTGGGCTGGTGCAGCTGCGCTTCCGCCACCGCGTGGACGAGCTCGCCGTGGGCGGCGGCGCGGTCACCGGCGTGCGCGGGCACGTGCTCGAGGCCAGCGACGTCGCCCGCGGCGAGGCCAGCTCCCGCGTGGAGGTCGAGCCGTTCGAGATCACCGCCCAGGCCGTCGTCGTCACCTCGGGCGGCATCGGCGGCAACCCGGAGCTGGTGCGCAAGAACTGGCCGGCCCGGCTCGGGCCCGCGCCGGAGCGGCTGCTCTCCGGCGTCCCGGCGCACGTCGACGGCCGCATGCTCGAGGCCACCGAGGCCGCCGGCGCCAGCGTGGTCAACCGCGACCGGATGTGGCACTACACCGAGGGCGTCGCCAACCACTCGCCGGTGTGGGACCGGCACGGCATCCGCATCCTGCCCGGGCCGTCGTCGCTGTGGCTCGACGCCACCGGCAAGCGGCTGCCGGTGCCGCTGTTCCCCGGCTTCGACACGCTGGGCACGCTGGCGCACATCGGGCAGACCGGCCACGAGCACACCTGGTTCGTCTCCACGCAGCGCATCGTCGGCAAGGAGTTCGCCCTCTCCGGCTCCGAGCAGAACCCCGACCTGACCGGCAAGGACGTGCGGCTGCTGCTCAAGCGCGCCCGGGTCGAGGTCGCCCCGCCGGTGCAGAAGTTCCTCGACGCCGGCGAGGACTTCGTCGTCGCCCGCACCGTCCACGAGCTGGTCGAGGGGATGAACCGGGTCACCGGCGGCCGGCCCGCCCTGGACGTCGCCACGGTGGAGGGCGAGATCGTCTGCCGCGACCGGGAGATCGCCAACCCGTTCACCAAGGACCTGCAGGTCATGGCGATCCGCAGCGCCCGCAACTACCTCGGCGACAAGCTCATCCGCGTGGCCCCGCCGCACCGGATCCTCGACCCCGACGCCGGCCCGCTCGTCGCCGTCCGGCTCAACCTGCTCACCCGCAAGACCCTGGGCGGGCTGGAGACCGACCTGTCGGGCCGGGTGCTGCGCCCCGGCGGCGACGCGTTCCCCGGGCTGTACGCGGCCGGCGAGGTGGCCGGCTTCGGCGGCGGCGGCATGCACGGCTACCGGTCGCTGGAGGGCACGTTCCTCGGCGGCTGCCTGTTCTCCGGCCGCACGGCCGGCCGCGCCCTGGCCGCTGTGCTCTGATGCCCGAGCCGATGACCGACCGCGACCCGTGGGCCGACCCCCACACGCCCACCGAGCCGGGCGCCCCCTACGCCGGCCCGCCGAGCACCGCCCCGTGGACCGCGCCGCCGGCCCCGCCGCCCTACGGCTACCCGCAGCCCTGGGCGGGCTACCCGCCCGGCTACCCGCAGCCCTGGGCGCCGGTGCCGCAGGGGCCGAGGCGCCCCGGCCAGGTGATCGCCGCGGCGGTGCTCGCGTTCGTGCAGGGCGGGCTGGTGCTGCTGTCGTCGGTGTACGTGGTGTTCCTGGCCTCCTTCGTCGGCATCGCCGCCGACCTGGACGACGTCGCTCCCGGCGAGGTGAGCGGGCTGGCGACCGAGGGGACCGTGCTGGGGTTCGTGCAGGTGGCCTCGGCGGTGCTGCTCGTCGTGGCCGGGGTGATGGCGCTCAACAGCCGGCGCCGGCCCGCGCACGTGGTGCTGGTCGTCTCCTTCGCGGTGCAGCTGGCGCTGTGCGTCTACTGGGCGGTCCGGCTGACCAGCTTCGGCTCCGACGTCGTCGGCGAGGACCCCACGACGGTGTTCCTGGCGTTCGTGCTGCTGTTCGCGGCCGGGCCGGCCGTGGGCCTGGGCCTGGTGCTGCTCGGCGCGGGCAAGGCCTGGTTCTCGGGCGGCCCGGCCCGGCCGTGAGCCCGCCGGCGGGCGGCCGGGGCGACCCCTGCACCCCGGGCCAGGGACAATCGGGGCATGTCCGCCGTCCCACCGGTCGAGTCCGCCCTGGCGCCCGAGGTCGCCGCGCTGCTGCGCCGTGACCCGGCGGGGCTCGTCGCCGCCGTCGTCCAGCAGCACGACACCGGCGAGGTCCTCATGCTCGCCTGGATGGACGACGAGGCGCTGCGCCGCACGCTGAGCACCGGCCGGGCCACCTACTGGTCGCGCAGCCGGCGCGAGTACTGGGTCAAGGGCGAGACCTCCGGCCACCGCCAGTGGGTGCGCGACGTGCGGCTGGACTGCGACGGTGACGCGCTGCTCGTGCTGGTCGACCAGGAGGGCGCGGCCTGCCACACGGGGGAGCGCTCCTGCTTCCACCGGCCCCTGGAGGTGGCGGCCCGGTGAGGCTCGGCGTCACCAGCCCGACCCGCGAGGAGTTCGCGCGGCTCCACCAGCGGGTCGTGCCGGTCACCCGGCGGCTGCTCGCCGACGGCGAGACCGCGGTCGGCGTCTACCGCAAGCTCGCCGCCGGCCGGCCCGGCACCGTGCTGCTGGAGTCGGCCGAGCAGGGCAAGCAGTGGTCGCGGTACAGCTTCGTCGGCGTCCGCAGCGCCGGGGTGCTCACCGAGCGGGACGGCGCCGCGCAGTGGCTGGGCGAGGACGTCCCCGGGCTCACCGACGAACTGCCGGCCGACCCGCTGGCCGCCGTCCGCACCCTCGCCCGGGCGCTGCGCTCGCCGCGCACCGAGGGGCTGCCCCCGCTCACCGGCGGGCTGGTCGGCTACCTGGGCTACGACGTCGTCCGGCGCCTGGAGCGGCTGCCGCGGACCAGCACCGACGACCTCGGCATGCCCGAGCTGGCGATGATGCTGGTGACCGACGTGGCGGTGCTCGACCACCACGACGGCACGGTGCTGCTCATCGCCAACGCGCTGGAGCGCACCCCGGAGGCCTACGCGGACGCGGTGACCCGGCTCGACGCGATGGCCGCCGACCTCACCAAGGCGGCGCCGGCGAGCATCGCCGTGCTGGAGACCGTCGAGGCGCCGCCGGTGCGCAGCAACATGGCGCCGGGCGTCTTCGAGGAGGGCGTGGAGCGGGTCCGCGAGCACATCCGCGCCGGCGACGCGTTCCAGGTGGTGCTCAGCCAGCGCTTCGAGGTGGACACCCGGGTCGACGCGCTGGACCTGTACCGGGTGCTGCGCACCACCAACCCGTCGCCCTACATGTACCTGCTCCGCTTCGCCGGCCGGGAGACGCCCTTCGACGTCGTCGGGTCCTCGCCGGAGGCGCTGGTCACGGTGACCGGCTCGTCGGCAGTCGTCCACCCGCCGGCCGGGACCCGGCCGCGGGGCGCGACGCCGGACGAGGACGTCCGGCTGGCGGAGGGGCTGCGGGCCGACCCCAAGGAGCGGGCCGAGCACGTCATGCTCGTCGACCTGGCGCGCAACGACCTGGGTCGGGTGTGCGTGCCGGGCACCGTCGAGGTCCCCGACTTCATGCGGATCGAGCACTACAGCCACGTCATGCACCTGGTCTCGACCGTGTCGGGGCAGCTGGAGCCCGGCCGCGACGCCCTGGACGTCTTCGACGCCACCTTCCCGGCGGGCACGGTGTCGGGGGCGCCCAAGCCGCGGGCCATGGAGATCATCGAGACGCTCGAGCCGACCCGCCGGGCGCTCTACGCCGGCACCGTCGGCTACCTCGACGCCAGCGGCGACATGGACATGGCGATCGCGATCCGCACCGCCGTGCTGCACCAGGGCCGGGCCTACGTGCAGGCCGGCGCCGGGGTGGTCGCCGACAGCGACCCCGCGACCGAGGAGGCCGAGACCCGGCACAAGGCCCGGGCGGTGCTGTCGGCGATCGCCACGGCGGAAGGCCTGCGGGAAATCCGGTGAGCCGCCCTGCCGACCAGCCGGCCGCGCCGGGCGGGAGCGCCCGGTCCAGCACGGCGGACCGGCGCCGGGAGCTGACCGCGGCGGTGCTCGGCGCGGCCGCGGCCGGCGGGCTGGCGCTCGTCGCCGCGGGGCAGCGCTGGGCGGAGGTCACCGCCGACCGGCAGCCGCCCCTGCCGCCGGTCAGCGCCGTGCTCAGCGGCTCCGCCGCCGCGCCGCTCGTCCCGGCGACCGGGCTGCTGCTGCTCGCCGCCGCCGTGGTCCTGGTCGCCGTGCGCGGCCCGGCGCGGGTCGGGGTGGGCGCGCTCGTCGCCGCGGCGGGCGGGGCGCTCGGGTGGTCGGGCGCCGGCGCGCTGGCCGGGCGGGTGGACGCCGGCGCGGCGGACCTGCCCGTGCTCGACGACGCCATGGCCGGCGCCCGGGTCGACCTGTCGGTCACCGGGCCGGTCGTCGTCCTGGTCGCCGGCGTGCTCGCCGTCGCGGTGGGCGCGCTCGTCGTCGTCCGCGGGCGCGGCTGGCCGGCGATGGGCCGGCGCTACCAGCGGCCGGGTGACCCGGCGGCCGCGGCGCGCACCGGCGAGCAGCGGGCGGACGACGCGTGGCGGGCGCTCGACCGCGGCGAGGACCCCACCGAGGACGCCGCGGAGGACCCCGCCGAGCACCCCACGTCGCCCCCCGGCCGGGCCGCGCGCGGCTGATCCCTCGGGCCCGGCACGACGACGGGTCCGCGGGCGGCGACGCGCCCGGCCGCGCGGCGCACTAGCAGGTCGGAGGGCACGCCGGGGCAGCGCCCCCGGATCTGGATCGTCCGAGGGCGCCTCTAGAGTGGTTCCACCGATCCGCCTGGTGAGGGGACGTACCCGTGCAGAGTTGTGGAAACCCCGGAGGCGTGTGCGCTGGCCCACTCCCCGGCACGGTGGCGTCGTGACGGCGTCCCCGGGGAACGGCGGCAACGTCCTCCAGCAGATCGTCGCCGGCGTGCGCGAGGACCTCGCCGGCCGCGAGGCGCTCACGCCGCTGGCCGAGGTCAAGGCCGCCGCGCGCGACGCGCGGCCGGCGCTGGACGCCCTGGCCGCGCTGCGCGCGCCCGGCGTCGGCGTCATCGCCGAGGTCAAGCGGCAGAGCCCGTCCAAGGGGGCGCTGGCCGACATCCCCGACCCGGCCGACCTGGCCCGCCAGTACGCCGCCGGCGGCGCGCGGGTGATCAGCGTGCTCACCGAGCGGCGGCGCTTCGGCGGCTCGCACGCCGACCTCGACGCCGTCCGGGCCGCCGTCGACGTGCCGGTCCTCTGCAAGGACTTCATCGTCTCCAGCTACCAGGTGCACGAGGCCCGGGCGCACGGTGCCGACGTCTGCCTGCTCATCGTCGCCGCGCTGGAGCAGAACGCGCTCACCGGGCTGCTCGAGCGGGTCGAGTCGCTGGGCATGACCGCCCTGGTCGAGGTGCACACCGAGGCCGAGGCCGACCGGGCGCTGGCCGCCGGCGCCTCGGTGATCGGCGTCAACGCCCGTGACCTCACGACCCTGCAGGTCGACCGGTCGACCTTCGAGCGGATCGCCCCCGGGCTGCCGTCCGGGGTGGTCAAGGTCGCCGAGTCCGGCGTCCGCGGCCCGCACGACCTCATCGGCTACGCGGCGGCCGGCGCCGACGCCGTCCTCGTGGGCGAGGGCCTCGTCACCGCCGGCGACGCGCGCCAGGCCGTCGCCGACCTGGTCACCGCGGGGTCCCACCCCGCGACCCCGCGCGCCGCCCGCTGAGAGGCCCCCGCGCGCTCGGGGCGGGCCCCTGCAGGAGGGCCGCCGCGGCGCGGGACAATGGCGGCATGACGACCGGCGCGCTGCACCCGCCCGAGGACCGTCTCGAGCCGGCGCGACCGGGCTGGCCGGACGCGACGGGGCACTTCGGGATCTTCGGCGGCCGCTTCGTGCCGGAGGCCCTGATCGCCGCCCTCGACGAGCTGACCGAGGCCTACGGGGCGATGCGGGTCGACCCGGCCTTCCTGGCCGAGTTCGACCGCCTGCAGCGCGACTACACCGGCCGCCCGAGCCCGATCACCGAGGTGCCGAAGTTCGCCGAGCACGCCGGCGGCGCCCGCGTCCTGCTCAAGCGCGAGGACCTCAACCACACCGGCTCGCACAAGATCAACAACGTCCTGGGCCAGGCGCTGCTCACCAAGCGCATCGGCAAGCAGCGGGTCATCGCCGAGACCGGCGCCGGCCAGCACGGCGTCGCCACCGCGACGGCGGCGGCCCTGATGGGACTGTCCTGCACCATCTACATGGGCGAGGAGGACACCCGCCGCCAGGCGCTCAACGTCGCCCGCATGCGGCTCCTCGGCGCCGAGGTCGTCCCGGTCAGCACCGGCTCGCGCACCCTCAAGGACGCGATCAACGAGGCCTTCCGCGACTGGGTCACCAACGTCGAGACGACCAACTACGTCTTCGGCACCGTGGCCGGGCCGCACCCGTTCCCCGAGATGGTCCGCGACTTCCAGCGGGTCATCGGCGACGAGGCGCGCGCCCAGGTCCTCGAGCGGGAGGGCCGGCTGCCCGACGCCGTCCTGGCGTGCGTGGGCGGCGGGTCCAACGCCATCGGCATCTTCACCGCGTTCGTCCCCGACGAGGGCGTGCGGCTCGTCGGCCTCGAGGCCGGTGGGGACGGCGTGGAGACCGGGCGGCACGCGGCCACGATCACCGGTGGGACGCCGGGCGTGCTGCACGGCGCCCGCTCGTACCTGCTGCAGGACGAGAACGGGCAGACCATCGAGTCGCACTCGATCAGCGCCGGTCTCGACTACCCCGGCGTCGGCCCGGAGCACTCCTACCTGCACGACATCGGGCGGGCCGAGTACCGCGCGGTCACCGACGCCGAGGCGATGGAGGCCTTCGCGCTCCTGTGCCGCACCGAGGGGATCATCCCCGCCATCGAGTCGGCCCACGCCCTGGCCGGGGCGCTGGCGCTGGGCCGCGAGCTGGTGGCCGAGGGGGCCGGCGGGCGGGCGGGGGAACCTCCGCTGCTGCTGGTCAACCTCTCCGGCCGCGGCGACAAGGACGTCGAGACGGCGTCGCGGTGGTTCGGCCTGGGCGACCGGGACGACGCCGCCCCCGGGCCGGGCCTGGACACCGACCAGCGGCCGACCGAGGGCGCCGTCACCAACGACGAGGCCGTCCCCGGCTCCGAGGCGGGGGAGTCGGCGTGAGCTCCGAGAACGACGCGCGAGCGAGCCTCGCGGCGAGCGCCGGCGAGCGAGGAGCGGAGCGAGCGCGGAGTCGAGGCGGGTCACGGCTGGCCGAGGCGCTCGCGGGCGCGAGGACGCAGGAGCGGGCGGCGCTGATCGCCTACGTGCCGGTCGGCTACCCGAGCGTCGAGGGCTCGATCGCGGCGATGGTGGCCGCGGTCGAGGGCGGCGCCGACGTGGTGGAGGTCGGCGTCCCGTACAGCGACCCGGGCATGGACGGGCCGGTCATCCAGCAGGCGGTCGACGTCGCCGTCCGTGCCGGGGTGGGCATGCGCGACGTGCTGCGGGCCGTCGAGGCGGTGGCCGCCGCCGGCGCCGTCCCGGTGGTGATGAGCTACTGGAACCCCGTCGAGCGCTACGGCGTCGAGCGCTTCGCCGCCGACCTCGCCGCCGCCGGGGGAGCGGGGGCGATCACCCCCGACCTCATCCCCGAGGAGGCCGGCGGGTGGATCGCCGCCTCCGACGCGCACGGCCTCGACCGGGTCTTCCTGGTGGCGCCGTCGTCCACCGACGTCCGCCTGCGGTCCACCACGGCGGCCTGCCGCGGCTTCGTCTACGCCGCCTCCACCATGGGCGTCACCGGCACCCGCGCCACGGTCGGCGACGCCGCCGAGAAGCTGGTCGCCCGCACCCGGGCGGCCGCGCCCGACCTCGCCGTCTGCGTCGGGCTCGGCGTCTCGAACGCCGACCAGGCCGCCGAGGTCGCCGCCTTCGCCGACGGCGTGATCGTCGGTTCGGCGTTCGTGCGGGTCCTGCTCGACGCCGCCGACGAGCGCAGCGGCGCCGCCGCGGCCGGCGCGCTGGCGAGCGACCTCGCCGAGGGCGTCCGGCGCCGTACGGTGCTCCGGTGAACCTCGCGTCCATCCCGAGCCCGTCGCAGGCGGTCTGGGAGATCGGTCCCTTCCCGCTGCGGGCCTACGCGCTGTGCATCATCGCCGGCATCGTCGCCGCGTGCTGGATCAGCGAGCGGCGCTGGGTCGCGCGCGGCGGCGCCAAGGGCGACGTCCTCGACATCGCCGTGTGGGCGGTGCCGTTCGGCATCGTCGGCGGCCGGATCTACCACGTGCTCACCACGCCCGAGCCGTACTTCGGCGAGGGCGGGGACCCGCTCAAGGCGCTGGCCATCTGGGAGGGCGGCCTCGGCATCTGGGGAGCCATCGCGCTGGGCGCCGTCGGCGCCTGGATCGGGTGCCGGCGCCGGGGGATCCCGCTGCCGGCGTTCGCCGACGCCATCGCGCCGGGCATCCTCGTCGCCCAGGCCGTCGGACGGCTCGGCAACTGGTTCAACCAGGAGCTCTACGGTCGCCCGACCGACCTGCCGTGGGCGCTGGAGATCGACCCCGCGCACCGGCTGGCCGACCACCTCGACGTGGCCACCTACCACCCGACGTTCCTCTACGAGCTGCTGTGGAACCTGCTCGCCGCCGCCGTGGTCGTGTGGGCCGACCGCCGCTTCCGGCTGGGGCACGGGCGGGCCTTCGCCCTCTACGTGGCGCTGTACTGCCTGGGCCGCGGGTGGATCGAGACGCTGCGCATCGACGAGGCCGAGACCTTCTTCGGCCTGCGCCTGAACGTGTTCACCTCGGTCATCGTGGGCCTGCTCGCCGTCGCCTACATGGTCTGGCAGCGCGGCCGGCCCCGCGAGGTCATCCGCCGGGGCGCGACGAAGGACACAGTCGCGCCCGCGGAACGGCCGGCCGGCGGCGGCGCGGCCTCGGCGGCGGCCGCGGAAGAGCCCGACGACGGCGCCGCCCCGGAGCGGCGGCTCGCCGCTGACCAGCGCGGACGCCCCGATCAGCCGCCCGGCCCGACTCGCTGACGAGGACGCGCCGCGCGGCGGGTTTACTCCGGTTCGCCGTGTGTTACGGCTGTGTACTCTTCTGACCGGACCCGCCAGCGATCCTGGTCGGGCCCGACCTCGTCGGAACCGGGCCAGTGCCGCCCCGTGGACGACAGCCCAACGGACACCCGACCGGTGGGCCCTCGGTGCCGAGCCGTCCGGTGACAAGCGGAACGCGCGCGGTCCCTCTGCCGCCCACCACTGACCACCCCGGCCCCCTCGCGACCGTCCTCCCCCGACCGGCGCGGGTGCCAGCCGACGACGGGAGTGACATGTCCGAGCTCTCCGCCCCCGCCGTGCCCTTCTCCGCGGTCCCGCAGGCGCACGGCCTGTACGACCCGGCGAACGACAAGGACGCCTGCGGCGTCGCGTTCGTGGCCGACGCCCGCGGGCGCCGGTCCCGCGCGATCGTCGCGGCCGGGCTCACCGCGCTGCACAACCTCGACCACCGCGGCGCCGCCGGGTCCGAGCCCAACTCCGGGGACGGCGCCGGCATCCTCACCCAGATCCCCGACGGGCTGCTGCGCGCCAGCGTCGACTTCGACCTGCCGCCGCTCGGCGAGTACGCCGTCGGCCTGGCGTTCCTCCCCGTCGACGACGCCGAGCGCGCCGCGCGGGTCGAGGACGTCGCCCGGCTCGCCGCCGAGGAGGGGCTGACCGTCCTGGGCTGGCGCGAGGTGCCGGTCGACCCCGAGGGCGCCGACGTCGGCCCCACCGCGCTGGCCGTCATGCCGCACTTCGCCCAGGTCTTCGTCGCCGAGACCATGGCCGCGCGCGCCGACGCGAAGGCCTACGGCGGCCCCGTCACCTGCAACGGCGTGACCCGGCTGGAGCGGCGCGCGTTCGTGCTGCGCAAGCGGGCCGAGCGCGCCGCGCGGGAGGCCGGCAGCTCGCTGTACGTGGTCTCGCTGTCCTCGCGCACCCTCGGCTACAAGGGCATGCTCACCACCGACCAGCTGCCCGCGTTCTTCCCCGACCTGCGCGACGAGCGCTACGAGTCGGCGATCGCCCTGGTGCACAGCCGGTTCTCGACCAACACCTTCCCGAGCTGGCCGCTGGCCCACCCGTTCCGGCTGATCGCGCACAACGGCGAGATCAACACGGTCAAGGGCAACCGGAACCGCATGCGCGCCCGCGAGGCGATGCTCGAGACCCAGCTCTTCGACGCGCCCGAGGCCAGCCCGGCCGCCGAGCTGGGCCTGGAGCGGATCTTCCCGATCACCGCCAGCGACTTCAGCGACTCCGCGACCTTCGACGAGGTGCTCGAGCTGCTGCACCTGTCCGGCCGGTCGCTGCCGCACGCGATCCTGATGATGATCCCGGAGGCCTGGGAGAACCACGACGAGATGGACCCGGCCCGCCGGGCCTTCTACCGGTTCCACTCCTCGATCATGGAGCCGTGGGACGGGCCGGCGGCGGTCGCGTTCACCGACGGCACGCTCATCGGCGCCGTCCTCGACCGCAACGGCCTGCGCCCGGGCCGCTGGTGGCACACCAAGGACGACCTGGTGGTCCTGGCCAGCGAGGTCGGCGTGCTCGACATCCCGGCCGCCGACGTCGTCGCCAAGGGCCGGCTGCAGCCGGGCCGGATGTTCCTCGTCGACACCGCCGCCGGGCGGATCGTCTCCGACGAGGAGGTCAAGGGCGAGCTCGCGGCCGCCGAGCCGTACGACGACTGGCTGCACGCCGGCCTGGTCCACCTGCCGTCGCTGCCCGAGCGGCGCCGGGCGCGGCCCAGCCACGAGTCCGTCGTCCGCCGCCAGCTGATCTTCGGCTACACCGAGGAGGAGCTGCGGCTGCTGCTCGCGCCGATGGCCTCCAGCGGCGCCGAGCCGATCGGCTCCATGGGCACCGACACCCCCGTCGCGGCGCTGTCGGACCGGTCGCGGCTGATCTACGACTACTTCGGCCAGCTGTTCGCCCAGGTGACCAACCCGCCGCTGGACGCCATCCGCGAGGAGCTGGTCACCAGCCTCGGGCGCACCTTCGGCCCGGAGCAGAACCTGCTCCAGGCCGTGCCGGCCTCCTGCCGGCAGGTGTTCCTGCCGTACCCGGTCATCGACAACGACGAGCTGGCCAAGATCCTGCACATCGACGACGACGGCGACCTGCCCGGCTTCGCCGCCGTGCGGATCACCGGCCACTTCGACGTCAACGGCGGCGGGCCGGCGCTGGCCCGGGCGATCGAGGACCTGCGGACCAAGGTCAGCAAGGCCATCGCGGCCGGCGCCCGGGTCATCGTGCTCTCCGACCGCGACGCCGACGAGAAGCGCGCGCCCATCCCGTCGCTGCTCATGACCTCCGCGGTGCACCACCACCTCATCCGGGAGAAGACCCGGATGAAGGTCGGCCTGGTCGTCGAGTCCGGCGACTGCCGCGAGGTGCACCACGTCGCGCTGCTGCTCGGCTACGGCGCGGCCGCGGTCAACCCGTACCTGGCGTTCGAGTCGATCGAGGACCTCATCCGCGACGGCTCGCTCACCGGCGTCGAGGCGACCCAGGCGGTGCGCAACGTGGTCAAGGCGCTCGGCAAGGGCGTGCTGAAGGTCATGAGCAAGATGGGCATCAGCACCGTCGGCTCGTACACGATGGCGCAGATCTTCGAGGCCGTCGGCCTGTCCCGCGAGGTGGTCGACGAGTACTTCACCGGCACCTCGTGCCCGCTCGGCGGCGTCGGCATCGACGTCCTGGCCGAGGAGGTGGCCATCCGCCACCGCCGTGCCTACCCGGAGAACCCGACCGAGCGCGCGCACCGGCGGCTGGAGACCGGCGGGGAGTACCAGTGGCGCCGCGAGGGCGAGGTGCACCTGTTCAACCCCGAGACGGTGTTCCTCCTCCAGCACGCCACCCGCTCGCGGCAGTACGAGGTCTTCGAGCGCTACACGCAGACCGTGGACAAGCTCTCCGAGGACGCCGCGACGCTGCGCGGGCTGTTCACGCTGAAGACCGGCGCGCGCCCGCCCGTGCCGATCGACGAGGTCGAGCCGGTCAGCGAGATCGTCAAGCGGTTCTCCACCGGCGCGATGAGCTACGGCTCGATCTCGCAGGAGGCGCACGAGACCCTCGCCATCGCGATGAACCGGCTCGGGGCGCGCTCCAACACCGGTGAGGGCGGCGAGGACCCCGACCGCTTCGTCCCCGACCCCAACGGCGACCTGCGCCGCTCGGCGATCAAGCAGGTGGCCAGCGGCCGCTTCGGCGTCACCAGCGAGTACCTGGTCAACGCCGACGACATCCAGATCAAGATGGCGCAGGGGGCCAAGCCCGGCGAGGGCGGCCAGCTGCCCGGCGGCAAGGTCTACCCGTGGGTGGCGCGCACCCGGCACTCCACGCCGGGGGTCGGGCTGATCAGCCCGCCGCCGCACCACGACATCTACTCGATCGAGGACCTCAAGCAGCTGATCCACGACCTGAAGAACGCCAACAACCAGGCGCGGGTCCACGTCAAGCTGGTGGCCGAGGTCGGGGTGGGCACGGTCGCGGCCGGGGTGAGCAAGGCGCACTCCGACGTCGTCCTGATCTCCGGGCACGACGGCGGCACGGGCGCGGCGCCGCTGACCTCGCTGAAGCACGCCGGCTCCCCGTGGGAGCTGGGGCTGGCCGAGACCCAGCAGACGCTGCTGGCCAACGGCCTGCGCGACCGGATCGTCGTCCAGGTGGACGGGCAGATGAAGACCGGCCGCGACGTGGTCATCGCCGCGCTGCTCGGCGCCGAGGAGTACGGCTTCGCCACCGCTCCGCTGGTGGTCTCCGGCTGCGTGATGATGCGCGTCTGCCACCTCGACACCTGCCCGGTCGGCGTCGCCACCCAGAACCCGGAGCTGCGCAAGCGGTTCACCGGCCGGCCGGAGTTCGTGGTCACGTTCTTCGAGTTCCTCGCCGAGCAGGTGCGCCAGTACCTGGCCGAGCTGGGCTTCCGGTCGCTGGACGAGGCGATCGGCCACGTCGAGCTGCTCGACACCCGCAAGGCGGTCGACCACTGGAAGGCCGCCGGGCTGGACCTCTCGCCGATGCTGTCGGTGCCCGAGCTGCCCGAGGGGGCGGCGCGGCGCAAGGTCCGCGACCAGGACCACGGCCTCGACGTCGCCCTGGACCAGACCCTGATCCAGCTGTGCGAGGGCGCGCTGCTCGACGCGCGGCCGGTCAGCCTCGAGCTGCCGGTGCGCAACGTCAACCGCACCGTCGGCACGATGCTGGGCTCGATGGTCACCCGCCGCTTCGGCGGCGAGGGCCTGCCCGACGGCACGATCGACCTGACCTTCACCGGGTCGGCCGGCCAGTCCTTCGGCGCCTTCCTGCCCCGCGGCATCACCATGCGGCTGTTCGGCGACGCCAACGACTACGTGGGCAAGGGCCTCTCCGGCGGGCGGATCGTCGTCCGCCCGGCGCGCGAGGCCACCTTCGCCGCCGAGGACAACGTCATCGCCGGCAACGTGATCGGCTACGGCGCGACCGGCGGCGAGATCTTCCTGCGCGGCCGGGTCGGCGAGCGGTTCTGCGTGCGCAACTCCGGCGCGCTGGCCGTCGTCGAGGGCGTCGGCGACCACGCGCTGGAGTACATGACCGGCGGCCGCGCGGTGATCCTCGGCCCGGCCGGGCGCAACATCGCGGCCGGCATGAGCGGGGGCATCGCCTACGTGCTCGACCTGCCGCGGCACCGGGTGAACACCGAGATGGTGGACATCGAGGCGCTGGACGGCGAGGACGCGCAGTGGCTTCGCGACGTGCTGGTGCGGTACCACGCCGAGACCGAGTCGCCGGTGGCGGCCGCGCTGCTGGCCGACTGGGGCCGGTGGGCCGACCAGTTCAGCACGATCATGCCGCGCGACTACCGCCGCGCGCTCGAGGCCCAGCGGATGGCCGAGGCCAACGGCACCGACGTCGACCTGGCTCTGATGGAGGCAGCCCGTGGCTGACCAGACCGGATTCCTCAAGTACGAGCGGAAGCTGCCCCCGCGGCGCCCGGTCGAGCTGCGGCTGCTGGACTGGAAGGACGTCTACCTCTCCCGCGAGAGCGGGGAGGACGCCGTTTTCCCGGTCAGCGCCCTGCGCGAGCAGGCCGCCCGCTGCATGGACTGCGGCATCCCGTTCTGCCACCACGGCTGCCCGCTGGGCAACCTGATCCCGGAGTGGAACGACCTCGCCCGCCGCGACGACTGGACCGAGGCGATCGAGCGGCTGCACGCCACCAACAACTTCCCCGAGTTCACCGGGAAGCTGTGCCCGGCGCCGTGCGAGGGCTCCTGCGTGCTCAACCTGCAGGAGTCCCCGGTCACGATCAAGCAGATCGAGTGGGAGATCATCGACCAGGCGTTCCAGCGCGACCTGGTCCGGCCGGTCACCCCGCAGGAGCGCACCGGCAAGAAGGTCGCCGTCGTCGGCTCCGGTCCCGCCGGGCTGGCCGCCGCCCAGCAGCTGACCCGGGCCGGGCACGACGTGACCGTGTTCGAGCGGGCCGACCGGATCGGCGGCCTGCTCCGCTACGGCATCCCCGAGTTCAAGATGGAGAAGGCCGTCCTCGACCGGCGGCTGGACCAGATGCGCGCCGAGGGCACCCGGTTCGTCACCGGCGTGGAGGTCGGCGGCTCGGCCGAGGCCGACCTGTCGGTGGAGCAGCTGCGCGGCGAGTTCGACGCGGTCGTGCTCGCCGGCGGCGCCACGATCGGCCGCGACCTGCCCGCCCCCGGCCGCGAGCTCGCCGGCATCCACCTCGCCATGGAGTACCTGCCCTACGGCAACCGGCAGGCCCTCGGCGAGCTCGACGAGCCGCCGATCAGCGCCACCGGCAAGCACGTGGTGATCATCGGTGGCGGTGACACCGGCGCCGACTGCCTCGGCACCGCGCACCGCCAGGGTGCGGCCTCGGTGACCCAGCTGGAGATCATGCCGGCGCCGCCGGACCGCCGGGACCCGGGCAGCAACCCGTGGCCGACCTACCCGATGATCATGCGCGTCTCCAGCGCGCACGAGGAGGGCGGCGAGCGGCTCTACTCGGTCAACACCGAGCGCTTCCTGGGTCACGAGGAGGGCCCCGCCCGGGGCCGCGTCCGGGCGCTGCTCCTCCACGAGGTGGAGCGGGTCGACGGGCGGTTCCAGAAGGTCGAGGGCACCGAGCGCGAGCTCCCCGCCGACCTCGTGCTGCTGGCCATGGGCTTCACCGGCGCCCAGCGCGAGGGCCTGCTCGAGACGCTCGGCGTGGAGATGGACCAGCGCGGCAACGTGGCGCGCGACGGCGAGTTCATGTCCACCGTGCCCGGCGTGTTCGTCGCCGGTGACATGGGCCGCGGCCAGTCCCTGATCGTGTGGGCGATCGCCGAGGGCCGGGCCGCCGCCGGCGCCGTCGACGCGTGGCTGACCGGCGACTCGATGCTGCCCCGGCCGATCACGCCCACCGCGGTCGCCCTCCGCTGACCAGGTCCCCCGCAGGGTCCCGCCGCTCTCTCGCGGCGGGGCCCCGCAGGGGGGCTCGTGGGGCCCATGTGAGCGTTCACAGGGGTCGGGCCCGCGGGCGGCGAGCAGGGCCTATAGCGTTTGCCCCATGCCCCGCCGCGCGAAGATCGTCTGCACCCTGGGCCCCGCCACCAGCTCCCTCGAGCAGGTCACGGCGCTCGTCGAGGCCGGGATGGACGTGGCCCGGCTGAACTTCAGCCACGGGTCCCACGCCGACCACCAGGCCGCCTACACCGTCGTGCGGCAGGCCTCCGACACCACCGGCCACGCGGTCGCCGTCCTGGCCGACCTGCAGGGCCCGAAGATCCGCCTCGGCACCTTCGCCGAGGGCCGGGCGGTCTGGCAGACCGGCAGCCGCGTCTGCATCACCGTCGAGGACGTCGTCGGCACCGCCGAGCGCGTCTCCACCACCTACAAGGGCCTCGCCAGCGACGTGCGCGTCGGCGACCGGCTGCTCGTCGACGACGGCAAGCTGGCGCTGTCCGTGGTCGACGTCGACGGCCCCGACGTGTGGTGCCTGGTCGTCGAGGGCGGCCCGGTCTCCAACAACAAGGGCCTGTCGCTGCCCGGCGTCGCGGTCAGCGTGCCGGCGCTGTCGGACAAGGACGAGGAGGACCTCCGCTTCGCCCTGCACCTGTCGGTGGACTTCATCGCGCTGTCGTTCGTGCGCTCGCCGGCGGACGTCGAGCTGGTGCGCGAGATCATGCGCCAGGAGGACATCGAGGTCCCGGTCATCGCCAAGCTCGAGAAGCCCGAGGCGATCGAGAACCTCGAGGCGATCGTCGAGGCCTTCGACGGGATCATGGTGGCCCGCGGCGACCTCGGCGTGGAGCTGCCGCTGGAGAAGGTGCCGCTGGTCCAGAAGCGCGCGATCCAGGCGGCGCGGGAGCGCAACAAGCCGGTCATCGTGGCCACCCAGATGCTCGAGTCGATGATCGGCTCGTCGCGGCCCACCCGGGCGGAGGCCTCCGACGTCGCCAACGCCGTCCTCGACGGCGCCGACGCGGTGATGCTCTCCGGCGAGACCTCGGTGGGGAAGTTCCCGATCGCCGCCGTCCGCACGATGGAGCGGATCATCGACGCGGTCGAGAGCGAGCACGCGCCGGTGCCGCCGCTGGTCCGGGTCTCCCGCTCCCGGTCGGGGGCGATCGTGCGCGCCGCCCGGGACATCAGCGAGACCCTCGGCGTCAAGGCGCTCGCGGCGTTCACGCAGACCGGCGACACCGCGCGCCGCCTGGCCGCGCTGCACCCGCGCCAGCCGCTGCTGGCGTTCACCGTCGACGCGCGGGTGCGCAGCCAGCTGGCGCTCTCCTGGGGCGTGGAGACCTTCATCGTGCCGCAGGTCTCGCACACCGACGACATGGTCCGGCAGGTGGACTTCTCGCTGCTGGCCATCGGCCGGCTCAAGGAGGGCGACCGCGTCGTCGTGGTGGCCGGCAGCCCGCCGAACACCGTGGGCTCGACCAACCTGATCCGGGTGCACGAGGTGGGCACGGACTCGTGACGCGCGAGCCGACGGCGCCGCTGATGGCGGTGCTCGGCCTCGAGGAACGCGACGAGGACGTCTTCGTCGGCCAGACCCCCGCGACCGACCAGCAGCGCATCTTCGGCGGGCAGGTCGCCGGCCAGGCGCTCATGGCCGCGGGGCTCACCGTGCCGGGGGAGCGCGCGGTGCACTCGCTGCACGGGTACTTCCTCCGCCCGGGCGACCCGGCCGAGGAGATCCGCTACGTCGTCGAGCGGATCCGCGACGGCCGGACGTTCACCACCCGCCGGGTGCTGGCCCACCAGCGGCGCAAGGGCGAGGACGTCGCGATCTTCGCGCTGACCGCCGACTTCACGGCGGGGGAGGAGGCGGTCGCCGAGCACTCCCTGCCCATGCCCGACGTCCCCGGTCCCGACGGGCTGCCCGACATCCCCGCGATGTACGCCCGCCACCCGGAGCGCGCCGCCTGGATGAAGGCGATGGGGGTCGCCATCGAGCAGCGGTTCCTCGAGGACCCGTTCGAGCCGACGGCGAAGACGCCGCCGCACACCCAGCACCGCACGTGGCTGCGGGTCCTGGGCCGGCTCCCCGACGACCCGGCCGTGCACGCCGCCGCGCTGACGTTCGCCAGCGACCTCACGCTGCTCTCGGCCGGGCTGGCCCGCCTGGGCGTGGGCTGGGGCGGTTTCGTCGGGGCGAGCCTCGACCACGCCGTCTGGTTCCACGCGCCCGTGCGCCCCGACGAGTGGTTCCTCTTCGAAGGCGACAGCCCGGCCGCGTCCGCCGGCCGGGCCCTCTGCCTCGGGCAGATCTGGGCGGCCGACGGCACCCACGTGGCCACCGTGGCCCAGGAGGGGCTCATCCGGTCCGTGGCGACCTGAGACGCACCGGGGGTCAGGTCGTCCGCAGGTCGTCCTGGGCGGTGGCCTGGGCGGCCGACTCGTCCTGGGTCGCCGGGGTCTCGACCGCCGGCGCCCCCGCCGCGGGCCCCGCCTCGGCCTCCGCCACCGCCTCGTCGGGCTGCGGCCCGGCCTCGGCCTCGGCGCGCTCGGCGGCCTCCCGCTCGGCACGGCGCCGCGCGGCGACCCGCTCGGCCTCGGCGCGGGCGGCCGCCTGCTCGGCGGCGCGCTGGGCGGCCTGCTCGGCGAAGTCGTCGGCCAGCCAGTCGTGGTTCTCGCGCAGCAGCGCCCACACCCGCTCGACGTGCGCGCGGGTGGTCGCGGGAGCGCCGACCGCCACCCGCAGCACGACCTGCCCGCCGACCGCGGTGTGGGTCAGGAACACCTCGCCGCCGTCGTTGAGCCGCTCCAGCAGCGTCATGGTCGCGACGTCGGCGTCGACGTCGTCGGCCCAGCGCGGCCGCAGGCACACCAGCGACAGCGGGTGCGGCACCGGCACGTCGAAGCGGGGGTCGGCGTCGGCCCACCCGGCGAGCTCCTGCGCCAGCGCGACCGACGTGCGGATGTGCTCCCGCAGCCCCTCGGCGCCGTACCAGCGCAGCACGAACCACAGCTTGAGCGCGCGGAAGCGCCGGCCCAGCTCGATCTGCCAGTCGCGGTAGTCGACCACCGCCCCGGCGTCGGTGGCGGCGTTGCGCAGGTACTCCGGCAGGATCGCCAGCGCCCCGGTCAGCGCCGCCCGGTCGGCGACCCAGAACAGGGTCGCGTCGAAGCCGGTGAGCAGCCACTTGTGCGCGTCGGTCGTGTAGCTGTCGGCCCACTCCACCCCCGCCTGCAGGCCGCGCAGCTCGGGGACGATCCCGCTCACGCCGGCGTATGCGGCGTCGACGTGCAGCCAGACGCCGTGGTCGCGGCAGATCGGGCCGAGCTCGGCCAGCGGGTCCACCGCCGTCGTCGACGTCGTCCCGACCGTGGCGCAGACGAGCACGGGCGTGAAGCCGCGGGCGGTGTCGCGCTCCAGCCGCGCCCTGAGCGCCGCCGGGCGCATCGCCAGGTCGCCGTCCACCTCGACGACGCGCACGGCGTCGCTGCCCAGGCCGGCGATGCGCACGGCCTTCTCCATCGACGAGTGCGTCTCGGCCGAGACGTAGACCGTCGCCCGGTCCGGCTCGACGCCGTGGCGCACGGTGGCGCCCTTGCTCGCCCGGTGCAGCGCCGCCAGCAGGGCGACCAGGTTGGCCCCGGAGCTCGAGTCCTGGACCACCCCGCCGCCGGGGCCGGTGGACAGGAAGGACTCCGGCAGCCCGAGCAGCTCGGCGAACCAGTCGAGGACGTGCTGCTCGAGCTCGGTGGCGGCCGGGCTGGTCACCCACGACATGCCCTGCACGCCGAGGCCGGAGCTGACCAGGTCGCCGAGCACCGACGGGCCGGAGGTGTTGGCCGGGAAGTAGCCGAAGAAGCCCGGGTGCTGCCAGTGGGTGAGGCCGGGGACGACGACGCGGTCGAGGTCGGCCAGCACCGCGGAGAACGGCTCGCCCTGCTCGGGGGCCGACGGCGGCAGCGCGGCGCGGACGTCGCCGGGGGACACCTGCGAGCGGACCGGCAGGGAGCCGATGCGCGACCAGTAGTCGGCGATCCAGTCGACCACCTCGTGGCCGTGCTGGCGGAACTGCTCGGGCGTCATGTGGCCGGTCACGCAGCCACCGTATTGACCGCCGTGGGGGCACCGGCGGGGGGCCGCGCCGTGTCGTGAGGAGCGGGGGGCCGGGAGGTCCCCGACGGACGACGGGAGGGCTCGGCGCAGCAGGGGAACGGCACCTGGCCGGGGTGCGATCCGGAGGATCGCCGTGACGGTGCCCCCGGTGCGACTCGAACGCACACTGCGCGGGTTTTGAATCCGCTCCCTCTGCCGATTGGGGTACGGGGGCGCGCCGGGCGGCCCGGCCTCCAGCAGGGTAGCGGGCGCCGTCGCGAGGGTGGCGAACGGCACGGACGGCGCACGACCCGCACGGCTAGGCTTCCGCACCGTGAGCAGCGAGACGATCCGGGTCCTCATCGCCGAGGACGAGGCGCTGATCCGCCTCGACCTCAAGGAGATGCTGGAGGAGGAGGGCTACACCGTCGTCGCCGAGGTCGGTGACGGGCAGCAGGCGGTGGAGCAGGCGCAGCAGCTGCGTCCCGACCTGGTCATCCTCGACATCCAGATGCCCGTGCTCGACGGGCTGTCGGCCGCCGAGCAGATCGCCGGGGCCCGGACCGCACCGGTCATCGTCCTCACCGCGTTCAGCCAGCGGGAACTGGTCGAGCGCGCCCGGGACGCCGGCGCCATGGCCTACCTGGTCAAGCCGTTCTCCAAGAACGACCTGGTGCCGGCGATCGAGGTGGCCCGCGCCCGGTTCGCCGAGATGACCGCGCTCGACGGCGAGGTGCGCACGCTCGAGGAGCGGCTGGAGGCCCGCAAGGTCGTCGAGAAGGCCAAGGGCAAGCTCATGGCCGAGCGCGGCCTGACCGAGGCCGAGGCCTTCCGCTGGATCCAGCGGACCGCCATGAACGAGCGCACCTCGATGAAGGCACTGGCGGAGAAGCTGCTGGCCGAGGACGCCGCGCCGGAGGGTTCTCCGGCCTGAGGCCGCGCCCAGCGCCACTTCTGCGATCACGAGACGGTCACGACTGGTGCCAGGCCGTCCCCGCGGGCGCATCCCGCGACCTACTGTGTCCCGGCGCTGTCCGTGGGGCGGCGAGACGTGCGGCGCGCCGACAGGCGGCTCGCCGACCCAGGCACGGGAGGTTCTGTGCGTTTCTCGATCAAGAACGGTGGTGCGCTCCTCGCGGCGGCGCTCGTGCTCACCGCGTGCGGCGGCACCACGGGCGGTGACGACGAGGGCTCCGGCGGCGGTGGCACCGCGGCCGGCAGCTGCGAGGACGTCGCCATCGGCTTCTTCGGCGCGCTGACCGGTTCGGCCGCCAACCTCGGCATCAACATCCGCAACGGCGTCCAGCTGGCGGTCGACCAGCACAACGAGGAGAACGCCGACTGCCAGGTGACGCTCGAGGAGTACGACTCCGCGGGTGACCCCAACCAGGCCACCGGTCTGGCCACGCAGGCCATCGGCGACGACAGCGTCGTCGGCATCGTCGGCCCCGCCTTCTCCGGCGAGTCGAACACCGCCGGCCCGATCTTCGCCGAGGGCGGGCTGCCCACCATCACCGCGTCGGCCACCAACCCGGCGCTGGCCGAGAACGGCTGGGACACCTTCCACCGGATCCTCGGCAACGACGCCACCCAGGGGCCGGCGGCGGCCTCCTACATCAGCGACGTCCTGGGCAGCCAGACGGTGTTCGTCGTCGACGACGCCTCGGAGTACGGCGCCGGCCTGGCCGAGATCGTGGTCTCGGACCTCGGCGACGCCGTCGTCGGCACCGACACGATCCAGACCGGGCAGACCGACTTCTCGGCCACGGTGACGGCGATCCGCGACTCGGGCGCCGAGGCGGTCTTCTTCGGCGGCTACTACGCCGAGGCCGGCCTGATCGTGCAGCAGATGCGCGGCGCCGGCGTGCAGGCCACGTTCGTCGTCGCCGACGGCGTCAAGGACCCCGGCTTCATCGAGGCCGCCGGTGACGCCGCCGAGGGCACGATCATCACCTGCCCCTGCCTGCCGCCGGAGGAGCAGCAGGACTTCTTCACCGCCTTCGAGGAGGCGTTCGGCGCGGCGCCGGGCACCTACTCCGCCGAGGCCTACGACGCGGCCAACGTGTTCCTCGCCGGCATCGACGAGGGCAACACCGACCGCGAGGCGATGCTCGAGTTCGTGAACGGCTACTCGGGTGAGGGCATCACCAAGAACGTCTCCTTCGGCGACAACGGTGAGGTCGAGGAGATCGCGGTGTGGGCGTACAAGGTCGAGGGCGGCGAGATCGTCGCCGACCAGGAGATCCCCACCTCCTGATCGACGACCGTCCCTGAGGGCACGGCCGGGTGCCCCGCGGGTCCCCGCCCTGCCCACCCCCCAGTCCCCCAGCCCACCCTTAACTTACTCATGAACAACTACTAAGACCTGACGATCACCGGCCTCGTCCTCGGCGCCGTCTACGGCCTCGTCGCGCTCGGCTACACGCTCGTCTACGGCGTGCTCCAGCTGATCAACTTCGCGCACTCCGAGGTCTGGATGTTCGGCAGCTTCGCTGCCGTGTGGGTGACCGTGGCCCTCGGTGTCGCTCCCGGCGGCGCGCTGGTCACCGCGATCGGCGTCCTGCTGCTGGCGCTGCTCGCGGCCATGGCGGTCAGCGGCGGCGTGGCCCTGCTCCTGGAGCGGGTGGCCTACCGCCGCCTCGTCCGCCTCGACGCACCCAAGCTCGTCGCGCTGATCAGCGCCATCGGCGCCAGCTTCGCGCTCGCCGAGTTCATGGGCCTGCGCGACCGCATCGCCGACTTCTTCGGCCTCCGCGACGACCTCGACACGTACGTGCGGGCGGCTCGCGACAACACCAGGTTCCTCAACCCGCTCGAGACCCAGGGCGTGTTCACGATCGGTGGCTACACCGTCACGAACGTCGACCTCATCATCCTGGTCAGCGCGGTCGTGATGATGATCGCGCTGGACCAGTTCATCCGCCGCACCCGCGCCGGCCGGGGCATCCGCGCCGTGGCCCAGGACGCCGAGGCCGCGGCCCTCATGGGTGTCAACCGCAACCGGATCATCCGGACGACGTTCCTGGTCGGGGGCGTGATGGCGGGCGCGGCCGCGCTGCTCTACCTCATGCGGTTCGGGGTGACCCGCTGGAACGCCGGCTTCCTGCTGGGCGTCAAGGCGTTCACCGCCGCCGTCCTGGGCGGCATCGGCAACATCCGCGGGGCGCTGCTGGGCGGGTTCGTCCTGGGCCTCGCGGAGAACTACGGTTCTGCCATCGTCGGGTCGGAGTGGCGCGATGTCGTCGCCTTCCTCCTCCTCGTCGTGATCCTGCTGTTCCGCCCGAGCGGGCTGCTCGGCGAGAGCCTGGGGAGGGCCCGCGCATGAGTGCCCCGTCGAAGCCCGCCGGCGCCACCGCGAACACGGCCGGGTCGGACCGCAAGCGCCTCGGTTGGGACCGCGGCGCGCTCGGGCGCCGGGTCGACGGCCTGCCCAAGCCGGTCAAGTGGGTGCTGATCGGCGCGCTGGTCCTGCTGCTCTACGCGCTCCCGCTGCTCGAGCTGCCGATCATCAGCACGCCCGACACCGACTTCGGCGCCGTGCTGTTCACGGTGGCCAGCTACGTCCTGGTCGCCCTCGGCCTCAACGTCGTGCTCGGCTACGCCGGCCTGCTCGACCTGGGCTACGTCGGCTTCTACGCCATCGGCGCCTACACCGTCGCGGTCTTCGGGTCCTTCCAGTTCCAGTGGTCGTGGTGGCTGCTCATCCCGCTCGCCCTGATCCTCACGACGATCTCGGGCGTGCTGCTCGGCGCGCCCACCCTGCGGGTCCGCGGCGACTACCTCGCCATCGTGACCCTGGGCTTCGGCGAGATCATCCGGCTGACGGCGCTCAACACCGAGTGGCTGGGGGAGGCCCGGGGCATCACCCAGATCCCGCGGCCCCCGAGCGTCGAGCTGTTCGAGATCCCCCACCTGTCGTGGGACGGCCTCACCGCGTTCGTCGACCTCGACGACACGACGACGTTCCTCACGTTCGGCGTCGCCGACCAGGCGCCGTACTACTGGCTGGCGCTCACGCTGATCTTCCTCGTCCTCGGCGCTGACCGGCTGCTGCGGCTGTCCCGCGTGGGCCGGGCGTGGGAGGCCACCCGCGAGGACGAGGACGCCGCCGAGCTCATGGGCGTGCCGACGTTCAAGTTCAAGCTGCTGGCCTTCGCCTCCGGCGCGTTCATCGGCGGCCTCTCGGGCGCGCTGTTCGCCTCCCGGCAGGGGTTCATCAACCCCGAGTCGTTCCAGCTGCTGCTGTCCATCCTGTTCGTCGCGGCCGTCGTCGTGGGCGGCGCGGGCAACCGGTACGGGGTCATCCTCGGCGCCATCGTCGTCGCCTACCTGCCCGAGCGGTTCCGCGGCTTCGAGGAGTGGCGGCTGCTGGTCTTCGGTCTCGCGCTGCTCCTGCTCGCCAACTTCCGGCCGCAGGGCCTGCTGCCGCCGCGGCGGGCCAGACGGGCGAGGGCGGCCGACGAGCAACAGGAAGCACTGGAAGAGGGGACCGACCTCGATGAGGCCCGACGTGCCTGACGCCGCGGACCGCTCCGCCCGGGACGTGCTGCTGTCGGTCGACGACGTCAGCATCCGCTTCGGCGGCCTGCTGGCCCTCGACAGCGTCAGCTTCGACGTGCACGAGGGCGAGATCTTCAGCCTCATCGGCCCCAACGGCGCCGGCAAGACCACCTGCTTCAACGTGATGACCGGGGTGTACCAGCCGACGTCGGGCTCGGTGCGCTTCGCCGGCGAGACGCTCGGCAAGCGGAAGCGGCACGCGATCACGCGCCTCGGGATCGCCCGGACGTTCCAGAACATCCGGCTGTTCCCGAACATGACCGCGCGGGAGAACGTGCTGGTCGGCGCCGACGCCCACCACCGCACCGGCGTCGCCAACGCGCTGTTCCGCACCCCCCGGCACCGCCGCGAGGAGCGGGAGGGCGAGGAGACCGCGCGCGAGGTCATGCGGTTCATGGGCCTGGAGCGGCGGGCCGACGAGCTGGCCCGCAACCTCTCCTACGGCGAGCAGCGGCGCCTGGAGATCGCCCGCGCCATGGCGACCAGGCCCAAGCTGCTCTGCCTCGACGAGCCGGCGGCCGGCTTCAACCCGGCGGAGAAGGTGCAGCTGATGCAGCTGATCCGCCGGATCCGCGACCGGGGGCTCACCGTGCTGCTCATCGAGCACGACATGACCCTGGTGATGGGCGTCAGCGACCGGATCGCCGTCCTGGAGTTCGGGCGGAAGATCGCGGAGGGCCTGCCGGCCGAGGTCCGCGACGACCCGGCGGTCATCGCCGCGTACCTGGGCACCGAGACCGACGAGGAGGCGAGCGCCTGATGCTGCTCGAGGTCGAGGGCCTGTGCGTCAACTACGGCCGCATCGAGGCGATCCGCGACATCGGCTTCACCGTCGAGGAGGGCTCGGTCGTCACGCTCATCGGCGCCAACGGCGCGGGCAAGACGACGACGCTGAAGACGCTGTCCGGGCTGCGCAAGGTGCGGGCCGGCAGCGTCCGCTTCCAGGGCCGCGACATCACCCACATGCCGTCGCACGAGCGGGTGCCGCTGGGCATCAGCCAGTCGCCGGAGGGACGGCGGATCTTCCCCGGCATGTCCGTCGAGGAGAACCTCGACATGGGGGCCTACTCGCGGCCCGACCGGGCCAGGACCAGGGCCAGCGACCTCGACCGCGTGTTCACGCTCTTCCCCCGGCTGCTGGAGCGGCGCACCCAGCCGGCCGGCACCATGTCCGGCGGTGAGCAGCAGATGCTCGCGATCGGCCGGGCGCTGATGTCGCGGCCGAAGCTGATGCTGCTCGACGAGCCCTCGATGGGGCTGGCGCCCAAGCTGATCCAGCAGATCTTCTCGATCATCACCGACATCCGGGAGCAGGGGACGACGATCCTGCTGGTCGAGCAGAACGCCGCGCAGGCGCTGCGGATCGCCGACCGCGCCTACATCCTCGAGACCGGGGAGATCATGCGCGAGGGCACCGGGGCCGACCTGGCCCAGGACGACAGCGTGCGCGCGGCGTACCTCGGCGGCGACATCTGAGGAAGGACCCCGCTTCCCCGGCCCTCGCACGCTCAGGCCGGGACCCGGCAGCGGGGCCGTTCCTGCACGTCACCACGGCGCGTCGCCGCGTCCCGGGGCGTCCGCGGGTGCACGCTTCGGGCACCGTCCAGGGGAGGCTGCGGTGCCGGGAACCGGTTGGCGTGCTCGCGTGGCGCTGTCGTCGTCGTCCTGCAGCGTGCGCACCGCGCAGGCCGAGGACCTGACCGCCGTCCTGGAGCTGGTGCGCCAGCACCGCGCCGAGGCGCACGCCGCGGCGCTGCTCACCCGACGGCCGCCCGGCTCGGCGACCGCGGCCGGGTTCGCCCGGCTGCTGGCCGACCCCGACCACCGCGTCGTCCTCGCCGTCGCCGACGCCGGCGCCGGTGAGCGGGTGGTCGGCCTGGCCGTGCTCGGCGTGGAGCCGCTGTCGGTCGTGCTGGGCGCGCCGCAGGTAACCGTGGACGACCTCGTCGTCCACCGGGAGCACCGGCGGCGCGGGGTCGGCGCGGCGCTGCTCGCGGCCGCCGCCGCCCACGCCGAGGAGGTCGGCGCCCACCACGTCGTGGCCAGCTGCGGCGGGCACGACCCCGAGCGGCTGCGCTTCCTCTCCCGCCTGGGCTTCGCCCCGCTGGCCACGCGGCGGATCGTGCCGCGCGAGACCCTGGTCAGCTCGCTGCTCAGCCTGCGGCGCAGCCGGCTCGGCGTGCCGGTCCCGCGGCGCGCGCCCGCGCCCGGCCGGCGCGACCGCGCCGTCGCCGACGGGTAGCTCAGGCCCCCTTGACCAGCGTGGTGAGCCGGCCGCTGGCGGTGGGCCGGCCCTGCTCGTCGCGCACCTCGATGAGGAAGGTCGCCAGGGTGCGGCCGCGCCGCACGGGCGTGCAGACGGCGGTCACCGTGCCCTCCGTCGCCGCGCGCAGGTAGCTGACGTTGAGCTCGACGCCGACCACCTGCCGGTCGGGGCCGGCGTGCAGCGCGCCGGCCCACGAGCCCACCGTCTCCATCAGCGCGCACGTCGCCCCGCCGTGCAGCAGGCCGTAGGGCTGCTGGTTGCCCTCGACCGGCATCGTGGCGACCAGCCGGTCGGGGTCGTAGTCGGTGATCCGGATGCCCAGCTTGTCGTCGAGCGGGCTGATCGAACCGGCCGGGATCCAGGCGGGGCGGGTGGAGGTCACTACCGGACGGTAACCAGGGACGACGCCGGCTCCGCGCGGGGGGACGGCGCTGTCGGCGGGCGCGCCTAGGATTCCGGTCGATGTCCGCTCCGGTCTCCGCCCCCGCGTCCCCTCCCGCCGGCACGACGTCGGGGGCGCGCCCCCGGCTGCTGCTGCTCGACGGCCACTCGCTGGCCTACCGGGCCTTCTTCGCGCTGCCGGTCGAGAACTTCTCGACGACGACGGGCCAGCCGACGAACGCCGTCTACGGCTTCACCTCGATGCTGATCAACGTCCTGCGCGACGAGCAGCCCACCCACGTGGCGGTGGCCTTCGACGTCGGCCGCAAGACGTTCCGCTCGGAGATCTACGCCGAGTACAAGGCCAACCGCTCGGAGAGCCCCACCGACTTCCGCGGCCAGGTCAGCCTCATCCAGGAGGTGCTCGCCGCGCTGCGGATCCCGGTGATCACCGCCGAGGGGTTCGAGGCCGACGACGTCATCGCCACGCTCACCGTGCAGGCCGTCGAGCAGGGCATGGACGTGCTCATCTGCACCGGCGACCGCGACGCGCTGCAGCTGGTCAACGAGCACGTGACCGTGCTCTACCCGCGCAAGGGGGTCTCCGACCTCACCCGGTTCACGCCGCAGGAGGTCGAGGCCAAGTACGGGCTGTCGCCGGCGCAGTACCCCGACTTCGCGGCGCTGCGCGGCGACCCCAGCGACAACCTGCCGAGCATCCCGAGCGTGGGCGAGAAGACGGCGGCCAAGTGGGTGCGCGAGTACGGCTCCCTCGACGAGCTGGTCGACCGGGTCGACACGGTGAAGGGCAAGGTGGGCGACGCGCTGCGGGCGCACCTGTCCTCCGTGCTGCAGAACCGCCGGCTCACCGAGCTCGACCGGCAGGTGCCGCTCGAGCTGGGCCCGGGCGACCTCGCCGCCCAGGCGTGGGACCGCAACGAGGTCCACACCCTCTTCGACAACCTGCAGTTCCGGGTGCTGCGCGAGCGGCTGTTCGCCACGCTGACCAGCGCCGAGCCCGAGGTGGACGGCGGGTTCGAGGTCTCCGTCGACGCGGTGGCGCCCGGTGGGTTCGGCGCCTGGCTCGACGCGCACGCCACCGGCCGGACGGGGCTGATCTTCCGCGGCACGTGGGGCCGCGGCGTCGGGGAGCTCACCGGCCTGGCCCTGGCCGCCGGTGACGACTCGGCCACCTTCGTCGACCTGGGCCCGTCCCTCGACGCCGCCGACGAGCAGGCGCTGGCCGCCTGGCTGGCCGACCCCGCCCGGCCCAAGGTGGTCCACGAGGTCAAGGGCCCGCTGCTGGCGATCTGGGCGCGCGGCTGGGACCTCGCCGGGGTCGTCAGCGACACCGCGCTCGCCGCCTACCTGGCCATGCCCGGGCAGCGCTCGTTCGACCTGGGCGACCTCGCCGTCCGGTACCTGCGGCGCGAGCTCAAGGACGCCGCCGCCGAGGAGGCCCAGCTGACCCTCGACGGCCTGGGGCCGTCCGAGGAGGACCTCGCCGCCGAGGCCGCCAAGGCCGACGTCCTCAAGGCCGTCGCGGTCAACGACCTCTCCGACGCGCTGGAGAGCGTGCTCGGCCAGCGCGGCGGCGACCGGCTGCTCGGCGAGCTGGAGCTGCCGCTGTCGTTCGTGCTGGCCCGCATGGAGCAGCGCGGCATCGCCGCGGACCTGGAGTTCCTCCAGGCGCTGCAGCGCGAGTTCGCCGACGAGGTCTCCGCCGCGGCCGCCGAGTGCTACGCCGTCATCGGCCGCGAGGTGAACCTCGGCTCGCCCAAGCAGCTGCAGGGCGTGCTCTTCGACGAGCTGGGGCTGCCCAAGACCAAGAAGATCAAGAGCGGCTACACCACCGACGCCGACGCGCTCACCTGGCTGCTCGCGCAGACCGGCCACCCGTTCCTCGAGCACCTGCTGCGCCACCGCGACGTCACCCGGCTGCGCACGGTCATCGACGGCCTCATCCCGATGGTCGACGAGGTCGGGCGGATCCACACCACGTTCCAGCAGACGATCGCGGCCACCGGGCGGCTGTCGTCGATCGACCCGAACCTGCAGAACATCCCGATCCGGTCGGCGGAGGGCCGGCGGATCCGGCAGGCGTTCGTGGTGGGCGCCGGCTACGAGTCGCTGATGACCGCCGACTACAGCCAGATCGAGATGCGGATCATGGCCCACCTGTCCGGCGACGAGGGGCTCATCGAGGCCTTCACGTCGGGGGAGGACCTGCACTCCTTCGTCGCCTCCCGCGCCTTCGGCATCCCCATCGAGGACGTCGACCCCGAGATGCGGCGGCGGATCAAGGCCATGAGCTACGGCCTGGCGTACGGGCTGTCGGCCTACGGGCTGGCCCAGCAGCTGCGGATCACCCCGGAGGAGGCGCGCGAGCAGATGCACGCCTACTTCGAGCGCTTCGGCGGGATCCGCGACTACCTCGACGGCGTCGTCGACGACGCCCGGCAGACCGGCTACACCGAGACCACGCTCGGCCGCCGCCGCTACCTGCCCGACCTGACCAGCGACAACCGGCAGCGCCGGGAGATGGCCGAGCGGATGGCGCTCAACGCCCCCATCCAGGGCTCGGCGGCCGACGTCATCAAGGTCGCCATGCTGAACGTGGAGCGGGCCATCGCCGACGAAGGCCTGTCGTCGCGGATGCTGCTGCAGGTCCACGACGAACTCGTGCTCGAGGTGGCGCCGGGGGAGCGGGAGAAGCTGGAGGAGCTCGTCCGCCGCGAGATGGCCGGTGCCGCCTCGCTGTCGGTGCCGCTCGAGGTGTCGGTCGGCTTCGGCGCCAGCTGGGACGCCGCGGCGCACTAGTCGTGGTGGCCGTGTCGCTGGTGCACACCTCGGGCCTGGACGCCAGGACCCGGGGTGCGGTGCGGCGGCTGCTCGACACGTCGTTCGACGGTGAGTTCGGCGACGACGACTGGGAGCACTCGCTCGGCGGCCTGCACGCCCTCGCCCACGACGGCGACCGGCTCGTGGGGCACGGCGCCGTCGTCCAGCGGCGGCTGCTCCACCGAGGCCGAGCGCTGCGGGCCGGGTACGTCGAGGCCGTGGCGGTCGACCCCGACGTCCGCCGCCGCGGCGTCGCCTCCGCGGTGATGGCCGCGCTGGAGGGCGTCATCGGCCCGGCCTACGACCTCGGGGCGCTCAGCGCCACCGACGACGGCGCCGCGCTCTACCTCGCCCGCGGCTGGCAGCCGTGGCGCGGCCGCACGTCGGCGCTCACGCCGTCGGGGGTCCGGCCCACCCCCGACGACGACGGCTCGGTGCACGTCCTGCCCGGCCCGTTCGTGCTCGACCCGGACGAGGAGCTCACCTGCGACTGGCGCGACGGCGACCTCTGGTGAGCCCGGCTCAGAGCGCGTCGTCCAGCGCGTGGCCGTGCACGGTGAGCGCGTAGATCACCAGGACGTCGATGGTGATCACCAGGACCGCCCAGGCGGGGTCGGCCGGGCTGAACGCCAGTGCGACCGTCGCGCTGAGCACGGCGCACACGACGCCGATCTCGCGGGCCAGCTTGGTCCCGTTGAGCACCCCGAAGCCGGCCAGGAGCAGCACGGCCCCGAGCGCCAGGTGCACCCATCCCCAGACGCTGTAGGTGATGTCGAGGACGTGGCCGCTCGCCGTCACGCGGTAGTAGTCGTCGTTGAACAGGGCCGCGAGGCCGGCGATCGCCTGGAACACCCCGGTCATGATCATCATGAACGCGGCGAAGACCATCACCCCGGCCCAGCCGCGCCGCCGGGGCGCGACCTCGTGCGCGCGGGTGTCGGACATGGCGCCCTCCTCGGCCGGGGGCCGCGCCGGGTGCGCGGCGGCCGGCACCGGCCACCGTGGCGCACCCGGTCGCCGGCCGCGTCATCCGGCCGGGGTGATCAGCCGCCGGGTCGGTGGCAGACGAGGATCAGCGTGCCGGGGACCAGGGCGCCCCGCGCGGGGGACCACTGGCCCCAGACCTGGGTGCGGCCGGGCGTCCACTCCGGCTCGAGCAGATCGGTGAGCACCAGGCCGGCGCCGACCACGGCGCGGACCCAGTCCCCGACGGTCCGGTGGTGCTCGACGTAGACGGTGCGCCCGGAGTCGTCGGTCTCCACGTACGGCGTGCGGTCGAAGTAGGAGCCGATGACCCGCAGGTCGTCCGGGTCGGGGGAGTCGGGCAGCGGCCAGCGCAGCGGGTGGTTCACCGAGGCGACCAGCCGCCCGCCCGGCCGCAGCACCCGGGCCACCTCCCGCAGCGCGCCCTCGACGTCGGCGACGAACGGCAGCCCGCCGAACGCCGAGCAGGCGAGGTCGACGCTCGCGTCGGCCAGCGGCAGCGCCCCCGCGTCGGCCTGCACCAGCGGGACCGCCAGGCCGGTGGAGAGGTTGAGCGCGGCGGCCCGGCGGAGCATGCCGGCCGAGAGGTCCAGCGCGACCGGCGCGGCCCCGGCCCGCAGCAGCCACCGCGAGCAGGGCGCCGAGCCGCAGCCGATCTCGAGCACCCGCCGGCCGGCGACGTCGCCGAGCAGGTGCGCGTCCTCCTCCCGCAGCCCCTCCGGGCACCACAGGAAGTCCACCTCGCCGAGGTCGCGGCCGTGCTCGGCGAGGTAGGCCGGCGCGGCGGCGTCCCACCACCGGCGGTTCGCGCGGACCGACTCCGCCGTCCCGGTGGGCCGGCGCACGACGCCGCTGGCGGCCGGGTACCCGTCGGTGCCGAGGGGCAGGTCGTCGTCGGACGGCGGGGGAGCGCTCATGCCGTCCCAGACTGGCACGCCCGGGCCCGGCAGGGTCTTGCGACCCAGGTGGACCGACCCCCTCCTGCGTCCGTACGATGGGAATGCGCCTGAGGTCTGTCAGCGTTGTGCCCCGGTCAAGGGGAACGGCGCCCGCCGGCTCTCCCCGCTCTTCCCGCGGTCAACCGGCCGCGGGTGTCCCTGTCCCTACGTTCCAACCGTCCGGAGCACTCGACCACATGACCTCCACCCAGGTCCGTCCCGCCAGCACCCCCCAGATCGCGGTCAACGACATCGGTACCGCAGAGGACTTCCTCGCCGCGATCGACCAGACCATCAAGTACTTCAACGACGGCGACATCGTCGAAGGCGTGATCGTCAAGGTCGACCGGGACGAGGTGCTGCTGGACATCGGCTACAAGACCGAGGGCGTCATCCCCTCGCGCGAGCTGTCCATCAAGCACGACGTCGACCCCAACGAGGTCGTCAAGGTCGGCGACGAGGTGGAAGCTCTCGTCCTCCAGAAGGAGGACAAGGAAGGCCGCCTGATCCTGTCCAAGAAGCGCGCCCAGTACGAGCGCGCCTGGGGCACGATCGAGGCCAAGAAGGAAGCCGACGAGGTCGTCACCGGCACCGTCATCGAGGTCGTCAAGGGTGGTCTCATCCTCGACATCGGCCTGCGCGGGTTCCTCCCCGCCTCGCTGGTCGAGATGCGCCGCGTCCGCGACCTGCAGCCCTACGTGGGCCGCGAGCTCGAGGCCAAGATCATCGAGCTCGACAAGAACCGCAACAACGTCGTCCTCTCCCGCCGCCAGTGGCTGGAGCAGACCCAGTCCGAGGTCCGCAGCGAGTTCCTCAACAAGCTCGCCAAGGGCCAGGTGCGCACCGGCGTCGTCTCCTCGATCGTCAACTTCGGCGCGTTCGTCGACCTCGGCGGCGTCGACGGCCTGGTGCACGTCTCCGAGCTGTCCTGGAAGCACATCGACCACCCGTCCGAGGTGGTCGAGGTGGGCCAGGAGGTCACCGTCGAGGTCCTCGACGTCGACCTCGACCGCGAGCGGGTCTCCCTGTCGCTGAAGGCGACGCAGGAGGACCCGTGGCGCCAGTTCGCCCGCACGCACCAGATCGGCCAGGTCGTGCCCGGCAAGGTCACCAAGCTGGTGCCGTTCGGTGCGTTCGTCCGCGTCGACGAGGGCATCGAGGGCCTGGTCCACATCTCCGAGCTGGCCGAGCGCCACGTGGAGATCCCGGAGCAGGTCGTCCAGGTCGGCGACGAGATCCTGGTCAAGGTCATCGACATCGACCTCGACCGCCGGCGGATCTCGCTGTCGCTCAAGCAGGCCAACGAGGGCGTCATCGGCGACGACGACGTGTTCGACCCGGCCGCCTACGGCATGGCCGCCTCGTACGACGAGCAGGGCAACTACATCTACCCCGAGGGCTTCGACCCGGAGACGGGCGAGTGGCTCGAGGGCTACGAGGAGGCCCGCGAGACCTGGGAGCGGCAGTACGCCGAGGCCCAGGCCCGGTTCGAGGCGCACCGCAAGCAGATCGCCGAGGCCCGCGCGGCCGACGCCGAGGCCGCGGCCGGTGGCAACTACTCCAGCGGTGACACCGCCGGCGCCGACACCAGCGGCGGCACGCTGGCCAGCGACGAGGCGCTCGCCGCGCTGCGCGCCAAGCTGGCCGGCGGGGAGTGACCGTCTGACGGTCTGACCCGCGACAGCGAGCAGAGGCCCGGAACCCCGAGGGGTTCCGGGCCTCTGTCGTTCCCCGGCCGGCGAGTCGGTGAGGTGCTGGAACGGCCACCCTCCAGGGGCCCGCGCCGAACGTGCGAGGCGTGGGAGGAGGGTGGTCCTTCTAGAGCGAGAGGATGATCGCGAAGGCCGTGCGCGGCCGGCCGCCGGACGTGGCCAGGAAGTTCCAGGTGTGCCGGCCGGCGGGGGCGGTGGGCAGCAGCCAGCGCAGGAAGGCGTTGCGCTGCGGGGCGTCGCCGCGGTCGGCCTGCAGGCGCTCCCGGACGGCGGGCAGGTCGGTGACGCGCACCCCGCCGGCGCGCTCCATCCGGTGGCGACCGGGGCCGCGACGGCCGGCGGACGGGGTCGAGGGGCGGGTGTGCATGGCACGGGACATGGTGTGGTTCTGCCTCTCTCGGCGGGGGAAGAGCGCCGGGACGGACGTTATGGGTGAGAACTCCTGTGACTGGTGCGACGCGCCGTGCGCGAGTTCCGGCTGTTGCCGTTCCGTGACCTGACGCCGGATAGGTTCGCCCGGTGCTGAACATCGGGCTGACCGGCGGCATCGGATCGGGCAAGAGCACCGTGTCGGCCCTGCTGGCCGAGCGCGGCGCGGTGGTCGTGGACGCCGACCGGATCGCCCGGGAGGTCGTCGAGCCCGGCACGCCCGGCCTGGCGGCCGTCGTCGAGGCGTTCGGGGACGGCGTCCTCGGCCCGGACGGCGCACTCGACCGGCCGGCGCTGGCCGCGGTGGTCTTCGCCGACCCGCAGGCCCGCGCCCGCCTGGACGGCATCGTGCACCCCCTGGTGCGCGCCCGCGCCGCCGAGCTGGCCGCTGCGGCCCCGCCGGACGCCGTCCTGGTCCACGACATCCCCCTGCTGGTCGAGACCGGCCAGGCGGGGCGCTACGACCTGGTGCTGGTCGTGGAGGCCGACCTCGGGACCCGCGTGGCCCGGCTCGTGCGGCGCGGGCTGGCCGAGCCCGACGCCCGCGCCCGGATCGCCGCGCAGGCCACCGACGAGCAGCGCCGGGCCGTCGCCGACGTCGTCCTGGACAACAGCGGCACGCGGGAGGAGCTGGCGGCGCAGGTGGACCGCTTCTGGACCGAGCGGGTGGTCCCGCGCACCGGCTGACCGGCGGGGCCGTCGCGGTGGCCGCGGGCGGCCCGGCGCTGGAACGGCCTGCCCCGGAACGGGCCGAGGCCCCGGGTCGGTGACCCGGGGCCTCGGTGCCGCGTGGGCGATACTGGGTTCGAACCAGTGACCTCTACCGTGTCAAGGTAGCGCGCTACCACTGCGCCAATCGCCCGTGCCGGCCTGGCGGCCGGACCCTCCTCCGCGCTCGTGCCCCGCGAGGGAGACGACGAGGTGGAGACGGGATTTGAACCCGTGTAGACGGCTTTGCAGGCCGTTGCCTCGCCTCTCGGCCACTCCACCGCACACGGGCGCCGGTCTCGCGACCGGCGCCCGAGGTTCCGAGCGGACGACGGGATTCGAACCCGCGACCCTCACCTTGGCAAGGTGATGCTCTACCAACTGAGCCACGTCCGCGTTGCGTCGAGAACTTTACACGGCCGTCCCGGGGTGGTGGTGCAGGGGGGTCGCCCGGGGGTCCTCGGAACGCATATCCGCTGGTCAGCGCCCTGTCGGGTCGGCGCCACCGTTCGACAGCAGCAGGGTGAGCTCCTCGTCGAGGTCGAGGGCCGCCGACTCGCCCCCCGCCGGCACGAGCACCTCGGTCTGGCGCAGGAACGCGGTCAGCGTCGCGCGGGAGAGCTCGAACAGCGCCTCGCCGGACGGTGCGCGCAGGTGGAGGAAGAGGGCGTCGGCCGTGGCCGAGGCCGGCCACAGGCGGACGTCGCCGTCCCCGGCGGGGTGGTCCAGGCCGGCCCGCAGCAGGTCGCGGCCCATCAGCCAGGTGACCCCGTCGTCGGCGGCCCCGCCACCGGTCTGCCCGAAGGTGATCCGGACGGCGAAGGGGTCGGCGGCGTCGTACGAGAGCAGCGCCGGGACCTCGGTCCACGAGCGCGGGCCGATCAGCTGGAGGGTCAGCGGGCAGGAGTACCGGGACGAGGAGCGGCGCGCCATGTTTCTCACAACGAGGGGGTGCCCGGTTGGTGACGTCCTGATACGCGACTTGCCGCACGAGTCACATCCGCCCCACGGGCACCAGGCCGGAACCCCTGCTCGTCGCGGGGAGGACGTGTGACGATGGGAGCCGTGAGCCGCCCGGAACGGCGCTCGGCGGACGACCCGGCCGACGTCGCACTCGTCCGCCGGATCCGGGCGGGGGACCGGGAAGCGGTCGACGACCTCTACGCGCGGTTCCGCCGCCCGGCGTTCGCGCTGGCGCGGCGGCTCCTCGGCGACGACGCGCTGGCCGAGGACGTGCTGCAGGACGTCTTCCTGAGCGTGTGGCGCGACCCCGGCGCCTTCGACCGGTCGCGGGGCAGCTTCGCCTCCTGGGTGCTGGCCATGGTCCACCACCGGGCCGTGGACGCCGTCCGCCGCGAGGAGTCCCAGCGCCGGCGGCACTCGCGGGCGGGGGCCGAGCTGGTCCTGCGCGAACCCACCGAGGCGCGCGACGTCGAGGACCAGGCCTGGGAGCGGGTGGTCTCCGCGCGGGTGCGCGGAGCCCTGGGCGTCCTGCCCGCGGCGCAGCGCGAGGCGCTCACCCTGGCCTACTACGGCGGCTACACCCAGCGCGAGGTCGCCGCGCTGACCGGCGCCCCCCTGGGCACGGTGAAGACGCGCATGCTGGCCGGGATGCGGCGGCTCAGGGAGGACCTCGGCGGCGGTGCCGGCGGGCACTCGCTCGGCGGCGCCCTCGGCGGGGCCGCCCCGGTGGACGGGACGACCCGGTGACCGGCGCGCACCGCGCGGGCGACCACGCGCCGTTCGACGAGCTGGCCGTGGGCTGGGCCCTGCACGCCCTCGAACCCGAGGACGAGGCCGCGTTCGCCCGCCACCTGCCCGACTGCGCCCGCTGCGCGCGCACGGTGGCCGAGACCTCCGACGTCATGGCCGCGCTGGCCACCGACCTGCCCCCGGCCGAGCCCTCGCCGCGGCTGCGCGAGCGGCTGCACGCGGCGGTGCGGGACACCGAGCAGATCCCCCCGCTGGACGACGACCGGGCGGCCGACGACGACCCCGTCCCGCTGCGCGAGGCCGTGCCCGCCCCGCCGCCGCCGGGTCCGGCCGGCGGGTTCCCGCTCTACGAGCACGACCGGGCGGCCGGCCCCGCCGTCGGGCGCCCGCCCTGGCGCCGGCTGCTGCCCTCCGTCCTGGTCGCCGCGGCGGTCGTCGCGCTCCTCGCCCTGGGGACCTGGGCCGTCGTCCTGGGCGACGCCCGGAACCGGGCCGAGACCGCCGTGGCCGAGCAGTCGGAGGTCGTGCGCTCCCTGCTCCGGCCCGGGCAGGCCACCATCGCGCCGCTCGCCGACGAGGGCGGGCACTCGGTGGCCACCGTGGTGGCCCGGGACGGCCAGCTCCAGGTGGTCACGCAGGGGCTGACCGCCAACGACGCCGCCGCGGAGGTCTACGTCGTCTGGGGCACGGGGGACGGCGACCCGGTCCCGCTCGGCACCTTCGACGTCGTTCGCCCGCACATGGACCTGCGCACCGTAGGCTCCGACCGGATCGGGCTCGACGACTACGCCGGCTACGCCATCAGCATCGAGCCCGGCCGGCAGGCTCCGACGTCCCCGTCGGAGGTCGTCGCGAAGGGACAGGTGACCGGGTGAGCGCAGCGGGGACCGCTCCGCCGCCGCAGCCGACGCCGGAGCGGGAGCGGGAAACGGACGAGCAGCGGCGCGCGCGGTACGACGCGGACGAGTTCCGCAGCCTCCGCGAGCGCGTCCGCGACACCGGCTGGCGCCGGCGGCTGGCCGCGCGGCGGACCACCGACCACTCCTACCGGGTGGTCGTCGGGGTGGTCGGCGGGCTGATCGTCGCGTTCGGCCTGGTGACGATCCCGCTGCCGGGGCCGGGCTGGCTGACCGTCATCGCCGGCCTGTTCGTGCTGGCCACCGAGTTCCTGTGGGCCGAGCGGCTGCTCGAGTTCACCAAGAAGCACGTCAAGCGCTGGACCGACTGGGTGACCGCCCAGCCGGTGTGGGTGCGGCTGCTGATCGCGCTGGCCACGGCGGCGTTCGTGTACGGCGTCCTCGTGGTGGTGCTGCACGTCGTCGGCGTGCCGGACTGGGTGCCGGGGTGGGTGCCGCTCTGGCGGTGAGGGCCGCTTATACTCGTACCCGTCGCGGGCGATTGGCTCAGTGGTAGAGCGCTTCGTTCACACCGAAGAGGTCACTGGTTCGAACCCAGTATCGCCCACCGCGCGCGTGGGGCCAGGTGAACCCGGGGACGGGGGAGCCTGGCCCTTCGTCGTGCCCGGGGCCGCGACGCCCGCCGGTGCGGCTCAGCGGGTCCGGTAGCGCGCGTAGACCAGCCCGCTGTCGAAGGCGCGCTCCTCGACCAGCTCGAGATCGAGGCGCACGCCGTCGGGGAAGAACCGCTTGCCGCCGCCGACCACGCTCGTCGTGATGAAGAGGTGGTACTCGTCCACCAGGCCGGCCGCGATCGCCTGGGCGGCGAGGTTCGGCCCGTCGACGGTGAGGTCGTGCTCGGACTCGGCCTTGAGCCGGCGGACGGCGTCCGGGTCGAAGGACCGCTCGATCCTGGTCCGCTCGCTCGACACCGACTCCAGCGTCGTGGAGTAGACGACCTTCTCGGCGGCCTGCCAGTCGCGCGCGTACTGCACGATGTGCGGCGGCGCGTCGGGCAGGGCGTGCGCGGTCTCCCAGAAGACCATCGTCTCGTACATGCGCCGGCCGTAGAGGTACGTGCCGACGGACCGGAAGCGGTCGCCGATGAAGGTGTGCACCTCCGGGTCCTCGGCTCCTCGCCCGAGGTCGCCCTCGGCCGCCTCGGCGTAGCCGTCGAGCGAGGTCACCATCCCGTACATGAGCCTGGCCATGCGTCTCCTCCGCGTACGAGCGCGTCCGTCGCTCGGTGGTATCGGAGGCTGGGACCGGCGCGGGACCCGGAACTCATCGACCGGCCGGCCGGGCGTCCGCGGGCGGACGGCCGGGCCCGGGCGCACCCTGGGGGAGTGCCCCAGCTCGACCGCGCCGACCGGCTGACGGCGATCCTCGAGCGGGACGGCCCCACCTGCGTCTG
This sequence comes from Geodermatophilus sp. SYSU D00815, assembly GCF_054050035.1. Classification (NCBI taxonomy): domain Bacteria; kingdom Bacillati; phylum Actinomycetota; class Actinomycetes; order Geodermatophilales; family Geodermatophilaceae; genus Geodermatophilus; species Geodermatophilus sp. SYSU D00815. Next base: position 73,806 of record NZ_JBJGYO010000014.1, read on the forward strand.
GTGCGGCCGCGGCTTCGGCCCGCTCGTCCGGCCGACCACCGAGCACGTCGTCCCGCGGGTCAAGGGCGGGCCGTCGTGGCTGGAGAACGAGGTGGCGGCGTGCCGGCGGTGCAACGCCGAGCGCGGGCACCGCGCCCCGGTCGACTGGCTGGAGGAGTGCGAGCGGCGCGGCTGGACGCCCGACGGGCCGCGGCTGGCCCGCGCGCTGAGCGCGCTGGAGGCGGCGATCGTCCGGGAGGGCGGGCAGCGGCGGGCCCGGCCGTACCTGGACGCGCAGCTGCGCCGGCTGCGGCGGCGGGGAGGGGGCCGTACCGTCGCCTGATGACCTCCCAGGGCTCGGTCGTCCAGGTGTCCGTCTACCCGGTGAAGAGCCTCGCCGGCCGCACCGTGCCGGAGGCCGAGGTGGGTCCCGCCGGGCTGGCCGGGGACCGCGCGTGGGCCGTCGTCGACGCGACGACGGGGGAACGGGTCACGGTCAAGAGCACGCCCGAGCTGGCCCAGGTGGTGGCCACGGGGGACGACGAGGCCGACACGATCACGCTCACCCAGGTGCTCGGCCGCCCGGTGCGCCTGGCGCGGGCCGCCGCCCCGGACGACGGCGCGCCCCAGGTCGACGCCGCCGCGGTGCACCTGGTCAGCCGGGCGGCGATCGACCGCGCCGCCGCCGGCGACGTGCCCGAGGGCTGCTCGGCCGGCGACCCGCGGGCCAACCTGCTGCTCGAGCTGCCCGCCGGCGAGGACGAGCGCGGCTGGGTGGGCCGCACGGTGCGCGTCGGCGAGGTCGAGCTCCAGGTCACCCGGACGCCGAAGCACTGCCTCGGGGTGTACGCCGAGGTGCGCCGGCCCGGCCGGGTCCGCCCCGGCGACCCGGTGCAGCTGCTGCCCTGACCGCGGTCGGCGTATTCCGTCGGGGTCGGCCGCGCCCGGGCACTAACCTTCTGGTTGTCCGGCCGACCGGCCGGGTGATCCCGCGACCCCCTGGAGTTCCACGTGTCTGCCGCACCGACCCCCGCCGCGCTCGCCCCGATCCGGGTGCCGGCCGGGACCACCGCGGCCGACGCGCTCAAGGAGGCCGGCGTCGCGCTCAAGGGGCCCGACGGCGCCGTCGTCGTCCGCGACCTGGCCACCGGCGACCTCAAGGACCTCGCCTGGGTGCCCGACGCCGACGCGCAGGTGGAGCCGGTGCCCGCCGCGAGCCCCGAGGGCCGCGCGGTCATCCGCCACTCGACGGCGCACGTGCTGGCCCAGGCGGTGCAGGAGCTGTTCCCCGGCACGCGGCTGGGCATCGGCCCGCCGATCGAGAACGGCTTCTACTACGACTTCGACCCGGAGCGGCCGTTCACGCCCGAGGACCTGCAGGCCCTCGAGAAGAAGATGACCGAGATCGTCCGGGCGGGGCAGCGGTTCTCCCGGCGGGAGATCAGCGACGCCGACGCCAAGGAGGAGCTGGCGCAGGAGCCGTACAAGCTGGAGCTGATCGACCTCAAGGGCGGGGCGAGCGGTGCCGGGGAGGTCGCCGAGGGCGCCGACGTCGAGGTCGGCGGCGGCCAGCTGACGATGTACGACAACCTCGACGCCCGCTCCGGCGAGCGGGTGTGGACGGACCTGTGCCGCGGACCGCACCTGCCGCGCACGAACAACATCCCGGCGTTCTCCCTGACCCGCTCGGCGGCCGCCTACTGGCGCGGCAGCGAGAAGAACCCGCAGCTGCAGCGCATCTACGGCACGGCGTGGGAGAGCAGGGAGGCGCACAAGGCCTACCTGGAGCAGCTGGCCGAGGCCGAGCGCCGCGACCACCGCCGCCTGGGCGCCGAGCTGGACCTGTTCAGCTTCCCCGACGAGATCGGCTCCGGCCTGGCGGTGTTCCACCCCAAGGGCGGCGTGGTCAAGCGGGAGATGGAGGACTACGTCCGCCGGCGGCACATCGAGGAGGGCTTCGACTACGTCGGGACGCCGCACATCACCAAGGCGCACGTCTTCGAGCTGTCGGGCCACCTGCCCTACTACGCGGACACCATGTTCCCGCCCATGGAGCTGGAGAACGCGCAGTACTACCTCAAGGCCATGAACTGCCCGATGCACAACCTGATCTACAGGTCGCGCGGGCGGTCCTACCGCGAGCTGCCGCTGCGGTTCTTCGAGTTCGGCTCGGTGTACCGCTACGAGAAGTCCGGCGTCGTCCACGGCCTCACCCGGGTGCGCGGGCTGACGCAGGACGACTCGCACAGCTACGTGACGCCGGAGCAGGCGCCCGGCGAGATCCGGCACCTGCTGTCGTTCGTGCTCGGCCTGCTGCGCGACTTCGGGCTGGACGACTACTACCTGGAGCTGTCCACCCGGGGCGACGACCCGGCGAAGCAGGCGAAGTTCATCGGCTCCGACGAGGAGTGGGCCGTCGCCACGGCGGTGCTCGAGGAGGCCGCGCGGGAGACCGGCCTGGAACTGGTGCCCGACCCGGGCGGCGCGGCGTTCTACGGCCCGAAGATCTCGGTGCAGGCCCGGGACGCCATCGGCCGGACGTGGCAGATGTCGACCATCCAGTACGACTTCAACCAGCCGGCGGGCTTCGGCCTGGAGTACACCGCCGCCGACGGCAGCCACCAGCAGCCGGTGATGATCCACTCGGCGAAGTTCGGCTCGATCGAGCGGTTCTTCGGCGTGCTCACCGAGCACTACGCCGGGGCCTTCCCGGCGTGGCTGGCGCCGGTGCAGGTGGTCGGCATCCCGGTCACCGACGACCAGGTCGGGTACCTGCGGGACGTCGCCCTGCGGCTGCGCGAGCGCGGGGTCCGGGTCGAGATCGACGACTCCGACGACCGGATGCAGAAGAAGATCCGGACGGCGAGCAAGCAGAAGGTGCCGTTCGTGCTCATCGCCGGCGCCACCGACGCCGAGGCCGGCGCGGTCTCCTTCCGCTACCGCGACGGCAGCCAGCGCAACGGCGTCCCGATCGCGCAGGCCGTCGAGCACGTGGCGAACTGGGTCGCGGCGCGGCACAACGCCGATCCCTCGGCCACGGCCTGGCCCGACGCGGACCCGACCGCCGAGGTCCCGGTGTGAGCGCGCAGGGCCACGAGTACCGCGTACCGGTGTCGGCCGACGAGAACGGCCCGACGGCGGTGTTCGAGCACCTGTGGACCCCGTACCGGATGGCCTACATCCGCGGCGAGGGCAAGCCCACCGGCGACCACGACTGCCCGTTCTGCCTCATCCCGAAGATGGGCGACGAGGAGGGCCTCGTCGTCGCCCGGGGCGAGACGGTGTTCGCGGTGCTCAACCTCTACCCGTACAACGCCGGGCACCTGATGGTGGTCCCGTACCGCCACGTGCCCGACTACACCGACCTCACCCCCGACGAGGTCGCCGAGCTCGGGGCGTTCACCCAGACCGCGATGCGCACCATCCGGTCGGTCAGCGGCGCCCACGGGTTCAACATCGGGATGAACCAGGGCCACATCGCCGGCGCCGGCATCGCCGACCACCTGCACCAGCACGCGGTGCCGCGCTGGGGCGGGGACACCAACTTCATGCCGGTGATCGGGCTGACCCGCGTGCTGCCCCAGGTCCTCACCGAGACCCGGGCCCTGCTCGCCGCGGCGTGGGCCGACCACGCCCCGCCCGGGGAGGCCTGAGTGCTGGGCGGGAACGCGCGCCCGGCGGTGGCGCGGGTGCTCGCGCCCGTGGTCACCCGGCTCGCGCGCGCCGGGGTGACGCCCGACCTGGTGACGATCACCGGCACGGTCGGCTCGATCGCCGGCGCCGTGGTCCTCGTCGCGACCGGGCACCTGTTCTGGGGCGCGTTCGCCGTCACCCTGTTCGTGCTGCTCGACATGCTCGACGGCGCGCTGGCCCGCGCCCGCGGCGGGGGCTCCGTGTTCGGCGCGGTGCTCGACTCCACCTGCGACCGGGCCTCGGACGCCGCGATCTTCGCCGCGCTGGCCTGGTGGTTCTCCGGGGCCGGCGACAACCGCCTCCTCGTCCTGCTGGCGCTGCTCTGCCTGGTCCTCGGCGTGCTCACCTCCTACGTCAAGGCCCGGGCCGAGGGTGTCGGGCTGTCCGCCGACGTGGGGATCGTCGAGCGCACCGAGCGGCTGATCCTCGTGCTGACCGGCACCGGTCTCGCCGGCCTGGGCGTGCCCTACGCCGTCCACGTGGCGCTGTGGATCCTGCTCGTGGGCAGCGCGATCACCGTCGGGCAGCGCGTGGTCGCCGTGCACCGGGCGGCCCGCGGCCGGCCGCTGCCGTCCTCGGAGCCGGCGCCGCCGGGCACCCCGGCGCCGTGAGCCTCGTCGAGAGCCGGGCCCGCGGGCTGCGCGCCCGCGCCGGCGCCGCGCTGACCGACTTCGGCTACGCGGCCGGCTGGGGCGCGGTCCGGCTGCTGCCGGAGGGGGTGGCCCGGCGGGCCTTCGACGCCGCGGGCACCTGGGCGGCCCGCCGCGACGGACCCGGCACCCGGCAGCTGCGGGCCAACCTGCGGGTGGTCACCGGCGGCGCCCTGTCCGAGGCGGAGCTCGACGCGCTGACCGCGCGGGCGGTGCGGTCCTACGCACGCTACTGGCGGGAGGCCTTCCGGCTCCCGACCATGGGCAGCGGGCGGATCCTCCGGGACACCGTGATGCTGGGCCGCGAGCACCTGGAGAAGGCGCGCGCCGACGGCCGGCCGATGGTCCTGACGCTGCCGCACAGCGGCAACTGGGACGCCGCCGGCGTCTGGCTGGTCGACTTCCTCGGTGAGCCGTTCATGACCGTCGCCGAGCGGCTGCGGCCCGAGTCGCTGTACCGCCGCTTCCTCGAGTACCGCGAGACGCTGGGCATGCGGGTCGTCCCGCTGACCGGCGGCGAGCGGCCCAGCTCCGCGGTGCTGCGCGAGTGGCTCGCGGAGGGCCGGTCGGTCTGCCTGCTCGTCGACCGCGACCTCGGCGGTGGCGGGGTGCCGGTGCGGTTCTTCGGCCGGCCGGCCACCATGCCCGGCGGGCCGGCCCTGCTCGCCGCGCAGACCGGGGCCGCGCTGCACCCGGTGGTGTGCCAGTTCACCGACGGCGGCTGGCGGCTGCACGTCGAGCCCGAGGTGCCCGTGGCCGGCGGCGCCCGGCTCAAGGACCGCGTGAGCGCGGCCATGCAGGGCGTGGCCGACACGTTCACCCGGTTGATCGCCACGCAGCCGGAGGACTGGCACATGCTGGGCCGCATCTGGTCGGATGTGCCCCGAGACCCGCCGCGCAACGACCCCCCGCGCACGACCCCGAGGAGAGGGGTGTCCTGATGCGCATCGGCCTGGTGTGCCCCTACCAGTGGGACGTGCCGGGCGGGGTGCAGTACCACGTCCGCGACCTGGCCGAGACGCTGCGCGGCCTGGGGCACCACGTCGAGGTGCTCACCCCCGCCGAGCGCGAGGAGTCGCTGACCGAGCCCTGGCTCACCTTCGCCGGCCGCACCGTGCCGGTCCCGTACAACGGCTCGATGGCCAGCGTGCAGTTCGGGCCGGTGTCGGCGGCCCGCGTGCGGCGCTGGCTGCGCGACGGGCACTTCGACGTCGTCCACGTGCACGACCCGGCGCCGCCGTCGATCGGCCTGCTGGTCTGCATGATGGCCGAGGGCCCGATCGTGGCCACCTTCCACGCGGCCACCGTCCGGTCGAAGTGGCTGGCCGCCTGGGGGCCGATCGTCCGGCCGTGGCTGGAGAAGATCAGCGGCCGGATCGCGGTCTCCGACTTCGCCCGCCGCGTGCAGGTCGAGCACCTCGGCGGCGACGCGGTGATCATCCCGAACGGCGTGCACGTCGCCGCCTTCGCCGACGGGCCCTCCCTGCCGGGGCGCACCCGGGGCGTGGACGGGCCGACGATCGGCTTCCTCGGCCGCTACGACGAGCCGCGCAAGGGGCTGCCGGTGCTGCTCGAGGCGATGCGGTCCGTCGTCCGCGACCACCCGGGGGCGCAGCTGCTGATCGCCGGCCGGGGCGACCCCGACCAGGTGCGCGAGCTGATCGGCGAGGACCTGCGCCCGTCCGTCGCCCTGCTCGGGGAGCTCAGCGAGCAGGACAAGGCGGCGTTCCTGCGGTCGGTGGACGTCTACTGCGCGCCCAACCTGCTCGGCGAGTCCTTCGGCGTCATCCTCATCGAGGCGCTCGCGGCCGGGGCCCCCATCGTCGCCAGCGACCTCGACGCGTTCGCCAAGGTGCTCGACGACGGCGCCGCGGGCGTGCTCGTGCGCCGCGGGGACCCCGCCGCCCTCGCCACCGCCCTCGGCGGGCTGCTCGCCGACCCCGACCGGCGGGCCCGGCTGTCGGCGCACGGGCGGCAGGTGGCGGCCGGCTACGACTGGTCGGTGCTCGCGCGGCGGATCCTCACCGTCTACGAGACGGTCGTCGTCCCCGGCGGCGGCGAGGTCACGGCGGCCGACGACGAGCTGCCGCGGCTGGACCAACCCGGTGGCGCGGACCGGTCGGCCCGCAGGATCCGGGTCCGGCGATAGCCTGACGCCCCGTGACGACCGGGGCGTGGCTGATCGTCGGCGCCGTCGTCGTCGCCCTGCTGCTGGCCTGGACGGCGTGGACGCTCACGCGGCTGCGTCGGCTGGAGGCGCGCGTCGACCGGGCCTGGACCGCGCTGGACACCCAGCTGCGGCGGCGGGCCGCGCTCGCCGACGAGCTCGCCCGCGACCACGCCGGCGCCCTGGGCCCCGACACCGCCCGGCGGCTGGCCGCCGCGGCCGCCGGCGCCCGCGCTCCGCAGGCCGGTGACCGCGAGCTGGCCGAGAACGCGCTGGGCCGCGAGCTGCGGGAGCTGCCCGCCGACATCGCCGTCCCCACCGCCCTGGTCGCCGACGTGGTCGGGACCGGGACGCGGGTGCAGCTGGCCCGCCGCTTCTACAACGACGCGGTGCGCGACACCCGGGAGCTGCGCCGCCGCCGGTTAGCCCGGTTGATGCGGCTGCACGCCCGCCGCCCGCTGCCGCGCTTCTTCGACATCGACGACGAGATCGCCGAGGAGCTGCGCGGGCCGACGCCGGCCGACCGGGGCACCGACCGGCCGTAGGATCCGCTCGTCAGCGTCCCCCGAGCCTGAGGCGGCACCCCGTGGCAGCGCACGAGCCCACCCGCGAGGGCACCCCCGAGCCCGTCCCCGCGACCGGCACCGACCTGGTCAAGCGCGGCATGGCCGAGCAGCTCAAGGGCGGGGTGATCATGGACGTCGTCACCCCCGAGCAGGCGAGGATCGCCGAGGACGCCGGGGCCGTGGCCGTCATGGCGCTCGAGCGGGTGCCCGCCGACATCCGCGCCCAGGGCGGGATCGCGCGGATGAGCGACCCCGACATGATCGAGGGCATCATCGGCGCCGTCTCGATCCCGGTGATGGCCAAGGCGCGGATCGGCCACTTCGTCGAGGCCCAGGTGCTGCAGGCCCTCGGCGTCGACTACATCGACGAGTCCGAGGTGCTCACCCCGGCCGACGAGGCGCACCACATCGCCAAGCACGCGTTCACCGTGCCGTTCGTCTGCGGCGCCACCGACCTCGGCGAGGCGCTGCGGCGGATCACCGAGGGCGCGGCGATGATCCGCTCCAAGGGCGAGGCCGGCACCGGCAACGTCGTCGAGGCCACCCGGCACATGCGTGCCATCCGCGCGGGCATCCGGCGGCTGGCCACCCTCGACGAGACCGAGCTCCACGTCGCGGCCAAGGAGCTGCGCGCGCCCGTCCCGCTGGTCGCCGAGGTGGCGCGGCTCGGGAAGCTGCCGGTCGTGCTGTTCACCGCCGGCGGGATCGCCACCCCGGCCGACGCGGCGATGATGATGCAGCTCGGCGCCGAGGGCGTGTTCGTCGGTTCGGGCATCTTCAAGTCCGGCGACCCCGCGCGGCGGGCCGCCGCGATCGTGCAGGCCACGACCTTCTTCGACGACCCGGGCGTGATCGCCAAGGTCTCCCGCGGGCTGGGCGAGCCGATGGTGGGCATCGACGTCACCACGCTGCCCGAGGCCGAGCGGTACGCCGCCCGCGGCTGGTGACCGCCACCCGTCGTCCTCCGCGATCGCGGCGTCGGGACCACCCGCACGGCCGGACCGGTGGCCGGGGCGCCGTGATCGCGGCGGACCGGGCTCCGCGGGTCGGCGTGCTCGCGCTGCAGGGCGACGTCCGCGAGCACCTCGCCGCGGTGCGGGCGCAGGGCGCCGACGGGGTGCCGGTCCGCCGTCCCGGGGAGCTCGCCGCCGTCGACGGCCTGGTGCTGCCGGGCGGTGAGTCGACGACCATCGCGAAGCTGGCCGACCGGTCCGGGCTGCTGGCGCCGCTGCGCGCGGCGGTGGCCGGCGGGCTGCCGGTCTACGGCTCGTGCGCGGGGATGATCCTGCTGGCCGACCGCCTGCTCGACGCCCCGCCGGGGCAGCCGACGATCGGCGGGCTGGACGTGACGGTGCGCCGCAACGCCTTCGGCCGGCAGGTCGACAGCTTCGAGTCAGACGTCGTCCTGACCGGGCTGGCCGGGGGACCGGTGCACGCGGTGTTCATCCGCGCGCCGTGGGTCGAGCAGACCGGCGAGCGGGTGGAGGTGCTCGGCCGGGTCGAGGGCGGGCCGGCCGACGGTAGGATCGTCGCGGTCCGCCAGGGGAACCTGGTGGCCACCAGCTTCCACCCCGAGCTGACCGGGGACCGCCGGGTGCACGCGCTGTTCGTGGACCTGGTGCGACAGAACCTGGCCCACCAGAGCGGGGCCGGGCGTGCAGAGGAGGACTCGTGAGCGGCCACTCCAAGTGGGCGACGACGAAGCACAAGAAGGCCGCGATCGACGCCAAGCGCGGCAAGCTCTTCGCCAAGCTCATCAAGAACATCGAGGTCGCGGCGCGCACCGGCGGCGGTGACCCGGCGGGCAACCCGACGCTCTACGACGCCATCCAGAAGGCGAAGAAGTCCTCGGTCCCGAACGACAACATCGACCGCGCGGTCAAGCGCGGGTCCGGCGCCGAGGGCGGCGGGGCCGACTGGCAGACGATCATGTACGAGGGCTACGCCTCGGGCGGGGTCGCCGTGCTCATCGAGTGCCTCACCGACAACCGCAACCGCGCCGCCTCCGAGGTGCGCACCGCGATGACCCGCAACGGCGGCTCGATGGCCGACCCCGGCTCGGTGTCCTACCTGTTCTCCCGCAAGGGCGTCGTCGTCGTGCCCAAGGCGCAGGAGGGCGGCGAGACCGACGAGGACGCGGTGCTCATGGCCGTCCTCGACGCCGGCGCGGAGGAGGTCCGCGACCTCGGCGACACCTTCGAGGTGATCAGCGAGCCGACCGATCTGGTCGCCGTCCGCACCGCGCTGCAGGACGCCGGCATCGACTACGACTCCGCCGAGGCCGGGTTCGTGCCGAGCACGACGATCGAGCTCGACGAGGACGGCGCCGGCAAGGTGTTCCGCCTCATCGACGCGCTCGAGGACTGCGACGACGTGCAGAACGTCTACGCCAACTACGACGTCTCCGACGAGGTGCTCGAGAAGGTCGGCTGACGCCGACGGGGACGTGGTCGGCTGACGCCGGCGGGTAGGGCCGGCCGACGGCTCGTCCGCCCCACCGGCGCCGCCCCGTCCCGCCCGCCCCACCCGTGCGCGGGGGAGCCGGGGTCGGGGCCGCGCCGTCCCTAGCGTGCCCGCGTGGCACCGGACGGACGACGACGGCTGGGGCGGCTCCTGGTCCGCGGGAGCGTGCTCGGGGTGGCGGCGGTCCTCGGGCTCTCCTCGTCGGCCTCGGTCCTCGCCGAGACCGCCGTCGTCGCCGAGGAGCCCCCCGCCCCCTTCTCGCGGATGCCGGCACCGGTCGACGACCTCGGCCGCCTGCGCGGGCAGGTCCCGCCGGGGTACGGCACGCAGGCCGAGACCGCGGTCCGGCTGGCGACCGAGGCGGCGGCCGTCCAGGCGGCGGCGCAGGCCGCGGCCGAGGCCGCGCGGGCCGCCGCCGCGGCGCAGCGGGCGTCGACGGCCCCGTCGGCGTCGCCCGCGGCGCCGGCCGCCGCGGGCGGCCTCCCGCTCGGGGTGGACCCGGGCGGTTCCACCCAGGTGGTCACCGTGGTGGCGTCGTCGGCGCGCGCCACCAGCGCCACGCTCACCGCCTGGCAGCTCGGCGCGTCCGGGTGGACGGCGGTGCTCGGCCCGGTGCCGGCCCGGATCGGCTCGGCGGGGGTCGGTCAGGCCAGCGAGAGCACCGCGCGGACCCCGGCCGGCACGTTCTCGCTCACCGAGGCCTTCGGCCGGCAGGGCGACCCCGGCACCGGCCTGCCGTACCGCGTGGTCGACGGTGACGACTGGTGGGTCTCCGACGTCGCCAGCCCGCGCTACAACCGGTACGCCGAGTGCGCGCCCGCCACCTGCGACTTCGCCGAGGCGGCGAGCGAGAACCTGGCGGCGGCCGGCGCGGTCTACGACCACGCGGTCGTCATCGACTACAACAGGGGCGGGACGCCGGGCGCCGGTTCGGCGTTCTTCCTGCACGTGACCGACGGGGCGCCCACCGCCGGCTGCGTCGCCGTCGACCGGGGCAGCATGGTGGCGCTGCTGCGGTGGCTGGACCCGGCCGCCCGGCCCCTGATCGCCATCGGGATCGGCTGACCGGCGGACACGCCCGGGAGTGTCGCGTGCACCCCGTCGGTCGGGCAGGCTAGCGTGGGTCGAACACCCGTTCGGCTCACAGGGGGAGGCTGGGAATGCGGGTCCTCGGCATCGACCCGGGTCTCACCCGGTGCGGGTGGGGCATCGTCGACGGTCGCCCCGGCGCCCGCCCCACGGCGGTCGGCGTGGGGGTGATCCGCAGCTCCGCCGAGCTCGACCTCGAGCTGCGGCTGCTCGAGCTGCACACGCAGGTCACCGCGCTGCTGCGCGAGCACCGGCCCGACGTCGTGGCCATCGAGCGGGTCTTCACCCAGAACAACAAGGGGACGGCGACCGGCACCGCGCAGGCCGCCGGCGTCGCGGCGCTGGCCGCCGCGCAGGCCGACCGGCCGGTCGCCTGGCACACCCCCAGCGAGGTCAAGGCCGCGATCTCCGGCAACGGCCGGGCGGACAAGGAGCAGGTCACCCTCATGGTCACCCGGGTCCTCGGGCTGTCGGCGGCGCCGAAGCCCGCGGACGCCGCCGACGCGCTGGCGCTGGCGGTCTGCCACGTCTGGCGCGGCCCCGCGCAGAACCGGCTGCGCACGGCCGCGCTCGCCGGCGGGCTCGGCGCGTCGATGGCGCCGCGCACCCTGCCGCGCTGGCAGGAGGTGTCGCGGTGATCGCCTCGGTGTCCGGCCGGGTGGCCGCGGTGTCGCCGGACGGCGCGGTCGTCGAGGTCGGTGGCGTGGGGCTGGCGGTGCAGTGCACCCCCGGCACGATCGCCCGGCTGCAGGTGGGGGAGCAGGCCCGGCTGTCGACCAGCCTCGTCGTCCGCGAGGACTCCCTGACCCTCTACGGCTTCGCCGACGACGACGAGCGCCAGCTGTTCGAGCTGCTGCAGACCGCCAACGGCGTCGGCCCGCGGCTGGCGCAGGCGGTGCTCGCGATCCACCCGCCGCGGGAGGTGCGCCGGGCGGTGTCGATGGGCGACCTCAAGGCGCTCATGCAGGTGCCCGGGATCGGCAAGAAGGGCGCCGAGCGGCTGGTGCTCGAGCTGCGCGACCGGCTGGGCGCCACCACCGCCGACACCCAGCTCGACGGCGCCCCGTCCGCCGCGGGCCTGCCCCCGGTCACCCCCGTGGCCCCGTGGCGCGACCAGCTCGCCGCCGCCCTGGTCGGTCTGGGCTGGAGCAGCCGTGAGGCCGACTCCGCGGTCGCCGCGCTCGAGCCGGTGGCCGAGGAGCAGGCCGCGAACGGCGGCGTCCAGGTGGCCGTCCTGCTCCGGCAGGCGCTGCAGATGCTGGGCCGCTCATGAGCAACCCCTTCGACGTCCCCATGTCGGCCGAGCTCGCCGAGGGCTACGGCCGGGACTTCTCCGTGCCGGCGGGCTCGATGGCGGCGGGGGCCGGCGACGAGGAGCGGGTGGTCGAGTCGGCACTGCGGCCGCACTCGCTGGCCGACTTCATCGGCCAGCCCAAGGTGGCCCGCCAGCTCGACCTCGTCCTCGAGGGGGCCAAGCGGCGCGGCCGGCCGCCGGACCACGTGCTGCTCTCCGGGCCGCCCGGCCTCGGCAAGACCAGCCTCGCGCTGATCATCGGCTCGGAGCTCGGGACCTCGGTGAAGATCACCAGCGGCCCGGCGATCGAGCGCTCCGGCGACCTGGCCGCGATGCTGTCCAACCTCGGCCCGGGCGACGTGCTCTTCATCGACGAGATCCACCGGATCGCCCGCCCGGCCGAAGAGCTGCTGTACATGGCGATGGAGGACTTCCGGGTCGACGTCGTCGTCGGCAAGGGCCCGGGAGCCACCGCGATCCCGCTGGAGATCAACCCGTTCACGCTCGTCGGCGCCACCACCCGCGCCGGCCTGCTCACCGGCCCGCTGCGCGACCGGTTCGGCTTCGTCGGGCAGATGGAGTTCTACGAGCCCGAGGAGCTGCAGCGGGTGCTGGCCCGCAGCGCGGCCCTGCTGGGCGTGGAGCTCACCGACGAGGGCTCGGCCGAGATCGCCCGGCGCTCCCGCGGCACGCCGCGCATCGCCAACCGGCTGCTGCGCCGCGTCCGCGACTTCGCCGAGGTCAAGGCCGACGGCCGGGTCACCCGGGAGGTCGCGCGCGCGGCCCTGGCGCTCTACGACGTCGACGAGCTCGGCCTCGACCGGCTGGACCGCTCGGTGCTCGACGCGCTGGTCACGAAGTTCGGCGGCGGACCGGTCGGCGTGGCCACCCTCGCCGTCGCCGTGGGGGAGGAGCCGCACACCGTCGAGGAGGTGTGCGAGCCGTTCCTCGTGCGGGCCGGCCTGCTGGCCCGCACCCCTCGCGGGCGGGTCGCCACGGAGGCCGCCTGGCGGCACCTCGGGCACCCGGTGCCGCGGGGCGCCGGCATCCTCGGCTCCCTCCCAGGGGGCTCACCGGCACCAGGGTCGTCGTCAGAGACGCTCTTCGACGCATAGACTGCCTGGCGCTGGCGCGCAACCCGTCCGGCCGCGGCCGCGCGCGTCCCGCCCGGTCGCGCCGAGTGGGCGCCACGTCCGGACGCACCCGAGCGTCCCCGACCCCCGGGGGCGCACCGACCGCGGGACGACCCGCGGTAGAGAGGCACACCACTCGTGGAGCAGTACTTCCCGCTCATCCTGCTCGCCCTGGCGGCGGTCCTGCTGTTCGTGCTGCCCGCGCGGCAGCGCAAGCGGATGATGGCCCAGCAGCAGGCGATGAGGGAATCCCTCGCCCCCGGCACCCCGGTGATGACCACCAGCGGGATGCACGGCACCGTCGTCTCCAAGGGCGACACCACCGTCGACCTCGAGATCGCGCCCGGTGTCGTGGTCACCTTCGTGCAGCAGGCGATCCTCGAGGTCCGCAAGCCGGCCGGTGAGGTGCCCGGCAGCACGGTCGAGCCGGAGCGTCCCGCCGACGACACCGGCACCGACGGCCCCCGCTGACCCGGAGGTCTCCCGTGGCCAACCGCCAGCTCCCGGCCCGGCGCTACTTCGCCGCGTTCGTGGCGATCATCGCCGGGATGTACAGCCTGATCTTCTTCGCCGGCGACACCCGCACGCCGCAGCTCGGTCTCGACCTGCGCGGCGGGACGACGGTCACCCTGACCGCGCGCACCCCCGACGGTCAGGCGCCCGACCAGGCCGACCTGGAGCTCGCCCGCCAGATCATCGAGCAGCGGGTGAACGGCCTCGGCGTCGCCGAGGCCGAGGTGGTCACCGAGGGCGACTCGAACATCGTCATCTCGGTCCCGGGGGACGACGGCGACCAGGCCCGGGAGCTCGGCGCCACGGCCCAGCTGCGGTTCCGCCCGGTGATCCAGACCGACGCCGCGGCGGCGTCGACGACCGACGGCGCCACCCCGACCGACGGCGCCACCCCGACCGACGGCGCCACCCCGACCGACACGGCGGCCCCGAGCGACTCCGCGGCGCCCACCGACACCCCCGCGGCGCCCACCGACAGCACCGCGGCCACGTCCTCCGCGGCCCCGACGACGGCGGAGGACGCCGCGGCGTCCTCCAGCGGCGCGGTCGAGGACCCCGCCCTCGACCCCGACCGGCCGGCGGTCACGCAGGAGCAGGCGGCCGCCGAGTTCGCCACGTTGACCTGCGACACCACCAACCCGACCGGTGAGATCAGCCGCTCCGACGACTACGTCGCGACGTGCAGCACCGACGGCACCACCAAGTACCTGCTCGGCCCGACGATCATCGAGGGCACCGAGATCGCCGACGCCAGCGCCGGCACGCAGCAGGCCACCGGCGCCTGGGTCGTGCTCCTCGACTTCCAGTCCGAGGGCCGCACCACCTGGGCCAACTACACCGCCGCGCACGTGGGCGAGCAGGTGGCGTTCACCCTCGACGGCCTGGTGGTCTCCGCGCCCACCATCCAGGGCGCGATCAACGGTCAGACCACCATCACCGGCGACTTCGACCAAGCCAGCGCCGAGGAGCTGGCCAACCAGCTCAAGTACGGCGCCCTGCCGCTGACGTTCACCCAGGCCACCGCCCAGTCGATCTCCACCGAGCTCGGCGAGGAGCAGCTGCGGGCCGGCCTCATCGCCGGCGGCATCGGCATCGTGCTGGTCTTCGTCTACGCGCTGGTCTACTACCGCCTGCTCGGCCTGGTGATGATCGCCAGCCTGGGCCTGTCGGCCGTGGTGGTCTACGCGAGCCTGGTGCTGCTCGGCCGCGAGATCGGCTTCACGCTGAGCCTGGCCGGCATCGCCGGCTTCATCGTGTCGATCGGCATCACCGCCGACTCGTTCGTCGTCTACTTCGAACGGCTCAAGGACGAGATCCGCGAGGGCCGCAGCCTGCGCTCGGCCGTGCCGCGGGCGTGGACGCGGGCGCGGCGCACCATCCTCTCGGCGGACGCGGTCAGCTTCCTCGCCGCGGCGATCCTCTACGTGCTCGCCATCGGCGACGTGAAGGGCTTCGCGTTCACGCTGGGTCTCTCGACGGTCCTCGACCTGATCGTCGTCTTCCTCTTCACCCACCCGCTGCTGGCCGTCCTGGCGCGCTTCAAGTCGTTCGGGAGCAGCCGCTTCAGCGGCCTCGGCCAGGTCGACCGGTCGCGGCGGGCGTCGCGGCCGGCCGTGCCGGCCGAGCGGGAGCTGGTGGGCGCCGGGTCCGGCGCCCGGGACAGGAGCAAGGCATGAGCCGCGACCGGGACGCCCAGGAGCGCGAGCTCCCGGTGGGCACCGACGCCGACGAGACCGCCGACGCCTCGTCGGCCGCCGCCGACGCGGCCGGAGCGGCCGACGACGAGGCCCTCGACGAGGCCGGGCTGCCGCACGAGGAGGAGGGCGGCGCGCGTCGCCGCCCGCCGCGCCGCGCGTCGCTGACCCACCGCCTGTACAACGGCGAGGCCGGCCTCGACGTCGTCGGCAAGAGCAAGCTGATCTACCAGGTCACCGCCGTGGTGGTGCTGGTCTGCATCGCAGCGATGGTCTTCCGCGGGTTCAACTTCGGCATCGAGTTCGCCGGCGGCAACAGCTTCCGCGTACCCGCCTCCAGCGAGCAGCTGGAGGCCGTGGAGACCGCCGCCGAGGACGCCGGCGCCGAGGTGTCCAGCGCGCAGGTCGTCGGCGGCAGCGAGATCCTGCTGCGCACCGGCCAGCTGACCAACGACGAGGAGACCGCGGTCGTCGACGCCGTGGCGGACGCGGTCGGGGTCGACCGCAGCGAGGTCAGCCCGCAGTCGGTCAGCGCCGCCTGGGGCCAGGACATCACCGACCAGGCGCTCATCGCGCTGGTGGTGTTCCTGGTGGCGGTGGTGCTGTTCCTCGCCGTCCGCTTCCAGCCGAAGCTGGCGATCGCCGCGATCGTGGCGCTGCTGCACGACCTGCTGGTCACGGCCGGCGTGTACGCGCTCGTGGGCTTCGAGGTCACCCCGTCGACGGTGATCGGCCTGCTGACCATCCTCGGCTTCTCGCTGTACGACACCGTGGTCGTCTTCGACAAGGTCGACGAGAACACGAAGGGCCTGGCCCAGAGCGCGCGCATGACGTGGGGCGAGGCGGCCAACCTCGCGGTCAACCAGACCCTGATGCGCTCGATCAACACCTCGGTGATCGCGCTGCTGCCGGTGGCCGGCCTGCTGTTCGTCGGCGCCGGGCTGCTGGGGGTCGGGACGCTCAAGGACCTCGCCCTGGTGCTGTTCGTCGGCCTGGCCGCCGGCGCCTACTCCTCGATCTTCCTGGCCACGCCCGTCGCGGCCGACCTCAAGGCGCGCGAGCCCGAGGTGCAGGCCCTGCGCAAGCGGGTGCTCGCCCGGCGCGCGGCGGCCGCGCGGCAGGCCGAGGCGCGGGCCGCGGGCGGTGGGCAGGTGGCCAGCGCCCGCCGGTCCGGCGGCGGGGCCCGTGCGGAGGCGCGGCGCTCGTCCGTCGCCGTCGCCGATCGGGAGGAGGCCCTGCCGCAGCGGGTCGAGGCCGACGTGGTCGTCGAGTCGCCGTCGTCGGTCCGGCCCGAGCCGGGCAGCGGCGCCACCGCCGCGCCGCGGCCGGGCGCCCGCCCGCAGCGGCCGGGCAACCGCAGGTCCGGCGGCAAGAGGCGCCGGTGAGCTCCGGGACGGTGCCCGAGACGCCGGTCGGTGAGGAGCCGCTCGACGCCCTCATCGCGGGGCTGGCCGTCGACGTCCCCGACTTCCCCAGCCCAGGGGTCGTCTTCCGCGACCTGACGCCGGTCTTCGCCGACGCCGTGGCCTTCCGGCGGATGGTCGACGGCCTCGCCACACCGGCGCTGTCCGACCCGCGGGCCGCGGCCGCCGGGGACGGCGCCGGCGACCCCGGGTTCGACGTCGTGGTGGGGGTGGAGGCGCGCGGCTTCCTGCTGGCCGCCGCCGTCGCCCTCGACGCCGGCCTCGGGGTGGTGCCCGTGCGCAAGGCCGGCAAGCTGCCCCGAGAGCGGGTGGCGGCCGACTACGCCCTCGAGTACGGCACCGCGACGCTCGAGCTGCACACCGACGCCATCACCCCCGGGCAGCGGGTGCTGGTCGTCGACGACGTGCTCGCCACCGGCGGCACCCTCGCCGCGGCCATCGCGCTCGTGGAGCAGCTGGGCGGGGTCGTGACCGCGGTTTCCGTGGTCATCGAGCTCGTCGCCCTCGGAGGTCGTGAGCGGATCGCCCCGCACGCCGTCCATTCCCTCTGGACCACCTAGGAGGGGGTTCCGCCCCGGAAGGGCGCCTCCGGCGTGTCGCCCGGCTAGCATGGGGAGGGTCCCCTCCTCCTCGAGCCCGCAGGAGCCGCCGTGGCCCCCGACGCAGCCGCCAACGCGGCTACCGCGCGGCCCGGCACGCCCGTCCCGCCGGCGGAGGGGAAGGACGCCCCTGCCCCGGTAGCCGGACCGGGCGGCGCGCCCGCCACGCGCGCGCCGCTGCCCGACCGCCCCGCCGTCCGCCGTCCCGACGACGTCGCGCCCGAGCCGCTCCCCGACAACGAGGCGCCGCGCCGCCGCGTCCGCGACCGGCTGGCCCGGCGGATCGTGGCCGGCCAGCGCAGCGGGCTGGTCCGGCCGGTGCTCGAGCCGCTGGCCGCGCTGCACCGGCAGAGCCACCCCAAGGCCGACCTCGCGCTGCTGCAGCGCGCCTACGACGTCGCCGAGGCCGCGCACGCCACCCAGAAGCGCAAGAGCGGCGACCCGTACATCACCCACCCGCTGGCCGTGGCGACGATCCTCGCCGGACTGGGCATGGACACCACCACGCTGGTGGCGGCGCTGCTGCACGACACGGTGGAGGACACCGGCGCCACCCTGGAGTCCATCACCGCCGACTTCGGCCCCGAGGTCGCACACCTCGTCGACGGCGTCACGAAGATCGACCGGGTCAAGCTCGGCGACGCCGCGCAGGCCGAGACCATCCGCAAGATGATCGTCGCGATGGCCCGCGACCCCCGGGTGCTGGTCATCAAGCTCGCCGACCGGCTGCACAACATGCGCACGCTGCGCTTCCTCCCGCCGGAGAAGCAGGAGAAGAAGGCGCGCGAGACGCTCGAGGTGCTCGCCCCGCTGGCCCACCGGCTGGGCATGAACACGATCAAGTGGGAGCTCGAGGACCTCGCGTTCGCCACCCTCTACCCGAAGCGCTACGACGAGATCGTGCGGCTGGTGGCCGAGCGGGCGCCGTCCCGCGACACCTACCTGGCCGAGGTGACCTCGGCCGTCCACGAGCAGCTGGCGTCGGCCAAGATCGAGGCGGTCGTCACCGGCCGGCCCAAGCACTACTACTCGATCTACCAGAAGATGATCGTCCGCGGCCGCGACTTCACCGACATCTGGGACCTGGTCGGCATCCGGATCCTGGTCGACTCGGTGCGCGACTGCTACGCCGCGCTGGGCATCATGCACGCCCACTGGCAGCCGGTGCCCGGCCGGTTCAAGGACTTCATCGCGATGCCGAAGTTCAACATGTACCAGTCGCTGCACACCACGGTGATCGGGCCGCAGGGCAAGCCGGTCGAGCTGCAGATCCGCACGCACGACATGCACCGCACGGCCGAGTACGGCATCGCCGCGCACTGGAAGTACAAGGAGAAGGCGCGCTCCGCGACGGGCCGGGCCGCCGGCAAGCCCGCGCCCGGCGACCTTGGCGGCGCCAAGCCCGGCTCGCCCGACGACATGCTGTGGCTGCGCCAGCTCCTCGACTGGCAGCGGGAGGCGCAGGAGCCCGGCGAGTTCCTCGAGACGCTGCGCTACGACCTCGGGCCGCAGGAGGTCTTCGTCTTCACGCCCAAGGGCGACGTGATCAGCCTGCCCGGCGGGTCGACGCCGGTCGACTTCGCCTACGCCGTGCACACCGAGGTGGGCCACCGCTGCATCGGCGCGCGGGTCAACGGCGCGCTGGTGTCGCTGGAGAGCAAGCTGTCCAACGGCGACGTCGTCGAGATCTTCACCTCGCGCTCGCCCACGGCCGGCCCGTCGCAGGACTGGCTGTCCTTCGTCGGCTCCTCCCGCGCGCGCACCAAGATCCGCCAGTGGTTCACCAAGGAGCGCCGCGAGGACGCCGTCGAGGCCGGCAAGGAGGCGCTGACCCGCGCGATGCGCAAGGCCGGGCTGCCGCTGCAGCGGCTGCTCGGCGGCGAGGCGCTGTCGACGCTGGCCAAGGACCTGCACTTCGCCGACGTCACCGCGCTCTACGCGGCGGTGGGGGAGAACCAGGTCTCGGCGTCCTCGGTCGTCGAGAAGCTCATGGTCGCGCTCGGCGGCACCGAGGGCGCGGTCGAGGACATCGCCGAGACGGCGATCCCCACCCGCCGCACGCTGGCCCGCCGCCCCGCCAGCGGCGACCCCGGCGTGATCGTGCACGGGATGACCGACGTCTGGGCCAAGCTCGCCAAGTGCTGCACCCCGGTGCCCGGTGACGACATCCTGGGCTTCGTCACCCGCGGCGGCGGGGTGAGCGTGCACCGCACCGACTGCACCAACGCCGAGGACCTGCAGCGCAAGCCGGAGCGGCTGGTCGAGGTGGAGTGGGCCAGCGCGCCGGGGTCGGTGTTCCTCGTCTCCATCCAGGTGGAGGCGCTCGACCGGCACCGGCTGCTGTCCGACGTGACCAAGGCGCTGGCCGACGAGCGGGTCAACATCCTCTCCGCGTCGGTCCAGACCAGCCGCGACCGCGTGGCGGTCAGCCGGTTCACCTTCGAGCTGGCCGACCCCGCCCACCTGGGCGCCGTCCTGCAGACGGTGCGCAACGTCGAGGGCGTCTTCGACGTGGAGCGGGTGACCGCCTGAGGTGAGGCCCGGTCCCGGCGGGTGGGGCCGGAGGCCTCCGCGAGGAGCGGGGGGCGGCGGGGTCCTCCCCGGCACCGGGCCGCGGTGCCGGCCGGTGGGCCGACCGTGCCGTCGTCAGGCCACGGTCATGGACTCGATCGTGACCGGCTCGTTCGGGGCGCCGTCCCCGGGACCGTTGGCGCCGTCGTTGCCCGCCGCGCCGACGGCGTCGAGCACCGCCAGCCCGCCGACGTCCACGGTGCCCACCTGGGTGTAGCTCGGCGGTAGCTCCGCCTGACCCCACACCAGGAAGAACTGGCTCCCGTCGAACCCCCGGCCGGCGTTGGCCATCGACACCGTTCCGCGCGAGTACACCTCCGAGCCGTCGACGTCGGTCGGGTACTGCCACGGCGGGCCACCGGTGCCGGTCCCCGTCGGGTCGCCGCACTGGAGCACCTGCAGGCCCGGCGTGTCGGTCTGCCGGTGGCAGGGGCTGCCGTCGAAGAACCCCTGCTCGGCCAGTGCGACGAGCGCCGCGGCGGCGCACGGGGCGTCCTCCTGGTCGACGACGACGGTCAGGTCGCCGAGGTTGGTGCTCATGACCAGCTCGGCGTGGCCGGAGTCCGGCACGACGTCGGGCGGGGGATCGGCGTCCACCACCGAGGAGCCGCGGCCCCCCACCGGGGTCCACTCGCAGGCCACGCCCTCGGCCGGGGCCTCCGTCGGCGTCGTCGGGGAGTCCGACGGCGACGACGTCGGGCCGGCCGCGCCGCCGTCCCGCGGGGACCCGCTGCCGACCACGGTGTCGGCGCAGCCGGTCAGGCCCGCGAGCAGCCCGGCGACGGCGAGCGCGGTGCGGGCGCGCACTCAGCCGACCGTCATCGTCTCGATGGTGACCGGCTGGTTCGGCGCGCCGTCGCCCGCGCCGTTGGCGCCGTTGTTGCCGTTGGCCGCGATGGTGTCGAGAACGCCGAGGCCGGCCTCGTCGATGGTGCCGACGACCGTGTAGTTCGGCGGCAGCTGGCTGTCGCCCCAGACGAGGAAGAACTGGCTCTGGTCGAAGCCCTGGCCGGAGTTGGCCATGGCCAGCGTGCCGCGCGGGTAGGTCTCCTCGCCGGTCACCTGGGTCGGGAACGAGTAGCCGGGGCCGCCCGTGCCGGTGCCCGTCGGGTCGCCGCACTGCAGCACCTTGAGGCCCTCGGAGTCGGTCTCGCGGTGGCAGGGGGTGCCGTCGAAGAACTTCTGCTGCGCCAGGTGCACGAAGCTGGCCGAGGCGCAGGGCGCCTTCGCCTGGTCCAGCGTGAGCACGATCGGCCCGAAGTTGGTGGTCATCGTGAGGTCGACCAGCCCCGAGGTGGGCACCTCGGCCGCCGGCGTGCCGACGGTGCCGGTGCCGTCGGCGGTGAAGTCGCAGGTGCCGTCGCTGCCGTCGACGGTGGGCGTGGTCGAGGTGGCCGACTCGCTCGCGCTGGCGGTCTCGTCGTCGCCCCCGCCGACGCCGGCGATCAGCCAGGCGGCCCCGGCGACGGCGAGGACCGCCACGACGGCGGCCACGATCAGCAGGTTGCGGCGGCGCTTGCGGGCCAGCTCGGCGCGGCGCTCGATCTGGCGCTGCAGCCGGCGCTGCGCGGCCTGCCGCCGCTGCTTGTTGGTCGGCACGGTCGAACTCCTCGGGCGTGTGCGCTGCGTCCTGGGCGGGGGTGCCGCGGACGATCCGTCGTCCGGGCGGGTCGTCGTCCCGCCGCTCGACCGGCCAGTCTAGGTCTCGATCCTGCGAGGTCCCCGGCATCCTCGAGCGCGCCGGGGCGGCGTGATCACCGCCGCGTAACCTGCACGCGTGCTCATCCGCTCGTTCCCCGCCGGCGCGTTCGGCACCAACTGCTACGCCGTCGCCCCGGGCGCCGGGCAGGAGTGCGTCGTCGTCGACCCCGGGATGGACGCCGTCGAGCCGCTCGCGCAGGTGCTGCGCGCCGACGGTCTCAAGCCCGTCGCCGTCGTGCTCACCCACGGCCACCTCGACCACACCTTCTCGGTCCTGCCGGTGTGCGAGGGCTACGACATCCCCGCCTACCTGCACCCCGAGGACGACGGCATGCTCGCCGACCCGGCGCGCTGGCACGGTCCCGCGCTGGCGCCGCTGATCTCCGGCGTGCGGCTGCGCGACCCGTCGGAGGTGCGCCCGCTCGCTGACGGCGCCGTCCTCGACCTGGCCGGCGTCCGGCTCACCGTGCGGCACGCGCCCGGGCACACCCGCGGCTCGGTGGTCTTCTCCCTCGACCTCGGGGACGCGCCGGGCCTGCTCGCCGGCGACGTGCTGTTCGCCGGCTCGGTCGGCCGGGTCGACCTGCCCGGCGGCTCGTGGGAGGACATGCTGCGGTCGCTGCGAGACGTCGTCCTGCCCCTGGACGACGCCACCGTCGTCCTGCCCGGGCACGGCCCGGCCACGACGATCGGCCGCGAGCGGGCCACCAACCCCTTCCTCGCCGAGGCGGCCGCGGGGGCGGGCGCCGCGCCGAAGGGGCGGGGGCTGTGAGCGGCGAGACCATGCGGGCGCCGAAGGGGACCTTCGACGTCCTGCCCCCGGAGTCGGAGCGGTTCCTGGCCGTCCGCGAGACGCTCACCGCCCCGCTGCGGCGCGCCGGCTACGGCTACGTCGAGACGCCGGTGTTCGAGGACACCGCGGTGTTCTCCCGCGGCGTCGGGGAGTCCACCGACGTCGTCACCAAGGAGATGTACACGTTCGAGGACCGCGGGGGCCGGTCGCTCACCCTGCGGCCGGAGCTCACCGCCGGGCTGATGCGCGCCTTCATCGAGCACCGGCTGCACACCGGCCCGCTGCCGGTGAAGCTGTGGACGGTCGGCTCGGCGTTCCGCTACGAGCGGCCGCAGGCCGGCCGGTACCGCCACTTCACGCAGGTCGACATGGAGGCCCTCGGCATCGACGACCCGGCGCTGGACGCCGAGGTGGTCGCCCTCGGCGTGCAGGGCTTCCGCGACCTGGGGCTCACCGACTTCGAGCTGCTGCTGACCTCCCTGGGCGACGCCACCGACCGGCCGCAGTACCGCGAGAAGCTGGTCGCCTACCTGGAGAAGCTCGACCTCGACGAGGACACCCGGCGGCGCGCGGAGATCAACCCGCTGCGGGTGCTCGACGACAAGCGGCCGGAGGTGCAGGCGCAGCTGGACGACGCCCCGCTGATGGTCGACCACCTCTCCGACTCCACCCGGGCGCACTACGACGCCGTCCGGCAGCACCTCACCGACCTCGGCGTGGCCTGGACCGAGGCGCCCAAGCTGGTGCGCGGCCTGGACTACTACACGAAGACGACGTTCGAGTTCGTGCACTCGGGGCTCGGCGCGCAGTCGGCGATCGGGGGCGGCGGCCGCTACGACGGGCTGTCGGCGGCGCTCGGCGGCCCCGACGTGTCGGGCATCGGCTACGCCGTCGGCGTCGACCGGACGCTGCTGGCGGTGCAGGCCGAGGGCCTCGACATCGTGCCGAGCACCGGCGTGCGGGCCTTCGTCGTCCCGCTGGGCGCGGAGGCCAAGCGGCTGGCGGTGACGCTGGTCGGGCAGCTGCGGGCGGCCGGCGTCCCCGCCGACACCGTCTACGGCGACCGCGGGCTCAAGGGCGCGATGAAGGCCGCCGACCGCTCGGGCGCCTCGCACGCGGTCGTCATCGGCGAGCGCGACCTGGCCGAGGGCGTGGGCCAGCTGCGCGACCTGCGCTCGGGCGAGCAGGTCGCCGTCCCGGTCGGTGAGCTGTTCGAGCGGGTTCGTGACACGGTGGGCTCGTGATGGAGCAGCGACCCCTCGGACGGACGGGGGCCGACGTCAGCGTCGTCGGCCTGGGCACCTGGCAGCTCGGCGGCGACTGGGGGGACGTCGACGACGACACCGCCGCCGACGTCCTCGACGCCGCCCTCGACGGCGGGGTGACCCTGCTCGACACCGCCGACGTCTACGGCGACGGCCGCTCGGAGGTGCGCATCCGGCAGGCGCTGGTGGCCCGGTCCGAGCGCCCCTTCGTCGCCACCAAGGCCGGCCGCCGGGCCGACCCGTTCACCGCCGAGCAGTACACGCCCGAGAACCTGCGCGCCTGGATCGACCGGTCGCGCCGCAACCTCGGCGTCGACACCCTCGACCTGGTGCAGCTGCACTGCCCGCCGACCGCGGTCTACTCCGACCAGCGGGTGTACGACGCGCTGGACTCGTTCGTCGAGGAGGGCGCGATCGCCGCGTACGGGGTGAGCGTCGAGACCGTGGCGGAGGGGCTGACCGCGCTGCAGCACCCCGGTGTCCAGACGATCCAGGTGATCCTCAACGTCTTCCGGCGCAAGCCGCTGGAGGAGCTGCTGCCCGCGGCGGCCAAGGCGCAGGTCGGCATCCTCGCCCGGGTGCCGCTGGCCAGCGGCCTGCTCACCGGCAAGTACGACGAGTCCACCGAGTTCGCCCCCGACGACCACCGGAACTACAACCGGCACGGCGAGGCCTTCGACGTCGGCGAGACCTTCTCGGGCGTGCCGTACGAGGTGGGCGTGCAGGCGGCCCGCGAGGTGCGGGAGATCGCCGGCGGCGCGCCGACCGCGGCGTTCGCGCTGCGCTGGGTGATCGACCAGCCCGGCGTCACCACCGTCATCCCCGGTGCGCGCAGCGTCGAGCAGGTCCGTGGCAACATCGCCGCCGCCGACCTCCCGCCCCTGACCGACGGCCAGCTGGCCGACCTCGAGAGCGTGTACGACGAGCGCGTCCGCGCCCACGTCCACGACCGCTGGTAGCCCTCTCCCTCGAAAGGCCCCTCACGTGCTCCGCACCCACGACGCCGGGACGCTGCGCGCCTCCGACGCCGGTACCACCGTCACCCTCGCCGGCTGGGTCGCCCGCCGCCGCGACCACGGCGGGGTGGTGTTCGTCGACCTCCGGGACGCCTCGGGCTACGTGCAGGTCGTCGTCCGCGAGGAGGAGGCGCACGCCCTCCGCAACGAGTTCTGCGTGCTGGTCACCGGCGAGGTCCGCCGCCGTCCCGCGGGCAACGAGAACCCCGAGCTGCCCACCGGCGAGATCGAGGTCGTGGCGAGCGAGCTGCGGGTGCTCTCGGTCGCGGCGCCGCTGCCGTTCCCGATCGAGACAGACCAGGCGGCCAGCGACGACGTCCGCTACCGCTACCGCTACCTCGACCTGCGCCGGCAGGGCCCGGCGCGGGCGCTGCGGCTGCGCAGCGAGGTCAACCGGGTCGCCCGCGGCGTCATGGCGCAGCACGGCTTCACCGAGGTGGAGACCCCGGACCTCACCCGCTCCACCCCGGAGGGCGCCCGCGACTTCGTGGTGCCGGTGCGGCTGCAGCCGGGCAAGTGGTACGCGCTGCCCCAGTCGCCGCAGCTGTTCAAGCAGCTGCTCATGATCGGCGGGCTGGAGCGCTACTACCAGATCGCCCGCTGCTTCCGCGACGAGGACTTCCGCGCCGACCGGCAGCCGGAGTTCACCCAGCTCGACTTCGAGATGAGCTTCGTCGAGCGCGACGACGTCCTGGCCGTGGTCGAGGACGTCGTCCGCGCGCTGTGGCGGGAGCTGGCCGGCCACGAGGTGCCGGAGATCCCGCGGATGACCTACCGCGAGGCGATGGACCGCTTCGGCTCCGACAAGCCCGACCTGCGCTTCGGCCTCGAGCTCACCGAGCTGACGTCGTACTTCGCCGACACGCCGTTCCGGGTGTTCCAGGCGCCGTACGTGGGCGCGATCGTCATGCCCGGCGGTGGCGCGCAGCCGCGGCGGGCCTTCGACGCCTGGCAGGACTGGGCGAGGTCGCGCGGCGCCCGCGGCCTGGCCTACGTTACCGTGGGCGAGGACGGCACGCTCGGCGGGCCGGTCGCCAAGAACATCTCCGACGCCGAGCGCGAGGGCCTGGTCGAGGCCGTGGGCGCGAAGCCCGGCGACTGCGTCTTCTTCGCCGCCGGCCAGCGGCGCTCCTCGCAGGAGCTGCTCGGCGCCGCCCGCAACGAGATCGCCCGCCGCCTCGAGCTGATCGAGCCCGGCACCTGGTCGTTCCTGTTCGTCGTCGACTTCCCGATGTTCGAGCAGACCGAGGACGGCGAGTGGACCTTCATGCACCACCCGTTCACCTCGCCCACGCCGGAGTGGCGCGACCGGTTCGCCGAGGACAAGGCCGGCGCGCTCTCCGACGCCTACGACCTGGTGGTCAACGGCAACGAGCTGGCCAGCGGCTCGGTCCGGATCCACGACGCCGACCTGCAGGAGCGGGTGTTCGAGACCCTCGGCATGTCGAAGGAGGAGGCGCGCGAGCGGTTCGGCTTCTTCCTCGAGGCGTTCGCCTACGGCCCGCCGCCGCACGCGGGCGCCGCCATCGGCTGGGACCGCACCTGCGCGCTGCTGGCCGGGGTCGACTCCATCCGCGAGGTCATCGCGTTCCCGAAGACCGGCGCCGGCTACGACCCGCTGACCGGCGCGCCGACGCCGATCACCGAGGCGCAGCGCAAGGAGGCCGGCATCGACGCGAAGCCCGAGGAGCCGCCGCTCCCGGGCGAGCCGGGCGCCCCCGGCCCGACCAACCCGGCTCACTAGCCGCCCGTAGGGTGCGGGCATGCCGCTGCGTGCCCGCACCCTGCTCGGTCCCGGCCCGTCCAACCCGTACCCGGAGGCGGTGGCCGCGCTCGGCCACCCGCTGCTGGGGCACCTGGACCCGCTGTTCCTGGGGATCCTGGACGAGACGTCCGAGCGGCTGCGGCAGGTCTTCGGGACGGCGAACCGGCGCACCCTGCCGCTGTCGGCCACCGGCTCGGCCGGCATGGAGGCCGCCTTCGTCAACACGGTGGGCCCGGGCGACGTCGTCGTCGTCGCGGTCAACGGCCTGTTCGGGCAGCGGATGGTCGACGTCGCCTCCCGCTGCGGCGCCGAGGTGGTGGCCGTCGAGCACGAGTGGGGCACGCCCGTCGACGCCGGGCGCGTGCTGGCCGCGCACCCGTCGCCGAAGCTGATCGCCGCGGTCCACGCGGAGACCTCCACCGGGGTGCGCTCCGACCTCGCGCCGCTGGCCGAGGGCAAGGGCGACGCGCTGCTGCTCGCCGACTGCGTGACCTCGCTGGGCGGCATCCCGGTGCGGCTGGACGACTGGGGCGTCGACCTCGCGTACTCCGGCTCGCAGAAGTGCCTCGGCGTCGCGCCGGGGCTGGCGCCGTTCACGATCGGCGACCGCGCCTGGGAGCGGCGGGTCGAGAGGCCGCAGAGCTGGTACCTCGACCTCGGCATGCTCGGCGGCTACGCCGGCGAGGCGGCCGGCAGCGGCGGGCGCACCTACCACCACACCGCGCCGACCGGCATGGTCGTCTCGCTGCACGCGGCGCTGGGCCGGATCCTCGAGGAGGGGCTCGAGGCCGTGCACGCCCGGCACGAGGAGGCCGGCCGGCTGCTGGGCGAGGGCCTGCAGGAGCTCGGCCTGGAGCTGTTCGCCGCCGACGGGCACCGGCTGCCCGAGCTGACGACGGTCCGCGTCCCCGACGGCGTCGACTCGGCGGCGGTGCGCAAGGAGCTGCTCGAGCGCTACGACGTGGAGATCGGCGGCGGCGTCGGACCGTACGCGGCGACGGTGTGGCGGATCGGGCTCATGGGCCACAACGCGCGGCCCGACACGGTGGCGCTGGTGCTGGCGGCCCTGAAGGAGGTCCTCGGCCGCTAGGGTCCCGGGGCGTCTCGGATCGGGAGGTGCCCCTGTGCGCGTGCTCGTGGCAGCCATGCCGTTCGCCGGCCACGTCCAGCCGATGGCCGCCGTCGCCGCGGAGCTGGCCCGGCGCGGTCACGACGTCGTCGCCTACACCGGCCGCAAGTACGGGAAGCGGTTCACCGACGTCGGCGCCACCTGGCTGCCGTGGGAGCGGGCGCCGGACTTCGAGGAGTCCGACCTCGGCGCGACGTTCCCCGAGGTCACGCACGGCCGCGGCGCGCGGGCGGTCACGGCCAACGTCGAGCACGTCTTCCTGCGCACCGCCGCCGGGCAGGCCCGCGACATCCTGGCCGCGGGCCCGTTCGACCTGCTGGTGTCCGACCAGCTGGCGGGCGGCTCGGCGCTGGCCGGGGAGAAGAGCGGAACCCCGTGGGCGTCGGTGGCGCTCGTGCCGCTCGGGCTGCCCAGCCGGGACCTGCCGCCCTTCGGCCTCGCCCTGCGTCCGATGGGCGGGCCGGTCGGCCGCGTCCGGGACGCCGCGCTGCGCCGGGTGTCGCACCTGCTGCTCGGCCGGCGGCTGGACGCCGTGGCCGCCGAGGTGCGCGCGGAGGTCGGGCTGCCGCCGTCGTCGGCCGGGGCGCTGGAGGGCTTCTACTCGCCGCAGCTGGTGCTGGCGCACGGCGTCCCCGAGCTGGAGCACCCGCGCAGCGACCTGCCGCGGCAGGTGCACTTCGTCGGGCAGCTCGCCCCGCCGCCGGCCGGGCGGCCGCTGCCGGACTGGTGGCCGGCGCTGGACGGCGACCGCCCGGTCGTGCACGTCACCCAGGGCACCTACGACGTCGACCCGTCCGACCTGCTGCTGCCGGCCCTGGCCGGGCTCGCGGACCTCGACGTGACGGTGGCCGCCGCGACCGGGGGAGCGGCGCTGCCGGCCGACCGGGTGCCGGCCAACGCCCACCAGGCCGCCTTCCTGCCGTACGACCGGCTGCTGCCGCGGACCTCGGTGGTGGTCACCAACGGCGGCTGGGGCGGCGTGCTCGCGGCCCTGGGCGCGGGCGTGCCCCTGGTGGTGGCCGGCGCCACCCTGGACAAGCCGGAGATCGCCCGCCGGGTGGCCGCGTCGGGCGCCGGGGTGGACCTGCGGACGGGCCGGCCGGCGCCGGAGAAGGTGCGGGCGGCCGTGGAGCGGGTGCTGGGGTCGCCGTCGTTCGGCGCCGCCGCCCGCCGCGTGCAGGAGTCGCTGGCCCGGCACGGCGGCGTGGCGACGGCGGCCGACCTGCTGGAGCGGCTGGCCGCGACGGGCGCCCCGGTGCTGCGCGCCGCGGCGGACCCGTGGGCGTGAACCGGCCGGGACGGCTGCCGGGCTGGGCCCTGG
This sequence comes from Geodermatophilus sp. SYSU D00815, assembly GCF_054050035.1. Classification (NCBI taxonomy): domain Bacteria; kingdom Bacillati; phylum Actinomycetota; class Actinomycetes; order Geodermatophilales; family Geodermatophilaceae; genus Geodermatophilus; species Geodermatophilus sp. SYSU D00815. The sequence goes on from NZ_JBJGYO010000014.1 coordinate 102,631, forward strand.
TGCCGCTGGCGGCCGTCGTCTGGTGGGCCGGCGGCTACCTGTTCTGGCTGCTCGGCGGGCTGCGGCCGGTGCCGGTCGGCCCGCGCCTGCCCCTGCCGCTCTCGGCCTCCTCCCTGGCCGCGCTGGTCACCGGGGCGCTGGTCGGGGGCGTCGCCGCCGGGCTGCTGTGCCTGGCGGCGCCCCGGCGCCGGCCGGCGACCCTGGCCACCCTGGGCGGGGTGGCGCTGGGACTGGTCGGCGCCCTGGTGCCGTCGGCGGCGACGCTGCGCGGCGAGGCGCCGGACGCGTTCGCCTCGGACGGGCTCGTCGTCGGGGGGCTGTGCGCCGTCGTCGTCGGGGTGTCGCTGGCCGGCTGGGGGCTGGGCTCCGCGGCCGCGCTCGGCCGGCCCGGGCTCGGCGTGGCCCTGGCGGCGCTCGCCGGGGCGGCGCCGTCGTGGCTGTCGTCGGTGGCGCTGCCGTTCGTCGACACCACGCGGTCCTACGCCGGGGTGGAGGCCGTCGGCCGGGTCTCGTCCTGGACGGGCGCGGCGGTGCTCGTGGTGGCGCTGGTGGTCGTGGGCACGCGGCCGCCCGCCCGGCTGGCCTGGTGGCCGGTCGTGGTGCTCCTCGCCTGGTCCGTCGCGCCGTTCCTCACCGCGGCCGGCTACCTGGAGCAGCTCCTGCGCCCGGGCATCGGCCTGCCGGGCACGCTGCCGGACTCGCTGGCGGCCGCGGTCGAGGTGTTCGGGCTCGCCGCCTCGCCCGCCGCCCGCGACCTGCTGCCGTGGACGGTCGCGGTCGTCGCGGCGTTGATCATCGCCTTGTTGCCGCTCGCCGCGGCGCGTTCGCGCGTGTCGGCGGCAACAACTCCATGATCAACGGGGGACCGGTCGCCATCCCCGGCTGATCAGCGCCCGCGTGGTGCGGTCCAGGACCACGACCGGGCCGCTCAGGTGCCGGGCGGCGAACCGGAGGGTCAGCCACCCGTCCGCGGCCATGAGCGAGTAGCGGTCGATGTCGCGGCCGAACTGCCCCGCCTCTGCGTGCTGCCGACCCTCGTACTCGAGCGCGACCTTCCACTCGGGGTAGCCGAGGTCGGCACGGGCCACGACCCGTCCGGCGCGGTCGTGGATCGGCACCTGCACCTGGGGGGCGGGCAGATCGCTCGCGAGCAACCAGTAGCGCATCAGGCTCTCGGGGCGGGACATCGCGCGAGCGTCGAGCAGCGGTGCGCACGCGCGAGCACGGACGACCCCCCGGACGCCGTCGGCACGGGCCAGCCGCCCCGCGAGTGCGCCGGGATCCAGCAGCTGCCGGTGGGCCAGCGCGTCCCCGGCAGCCACCAGCTCGGCGGGCGGCAGGCCGGCGGCCAGGTCGAGGAACAGCTGCGGCCCGGCCGTGAGGCGCAGGCCGCCGACCGTGACGACGTCGTCCTCGCGGATCCGGCGCGCGTGGACCACGAGTCCCCGGCGCTGGGGGAGGACCGGGCGCGGGCGGAGCACGACGTGCACGTCGGGACTGCTGTCCACGGGCAGACCGAGCAGCTCGGCTGCGGTGCGCAGGCCGAAGGCGGCGTCCGGCGGGAGCAGTCGGGCCCACGCGCGGCAGCGGGACACCAGCGACGGCGCCACGCTCTGCGAGAGGTAGAGGCCGCGGGTCACCCGCAGCCCGTCGGCCGCGATCTGCCGGGGGGGGGGGGGGGGGGGGGGGGGGGGGGGGGGGGGGTGGGTGGGGGGGGGGGGGGGGGGGGGGGGGGGGGGGGGGGGGGGGGGGGGGGGGGGGGGGGGGGGGGGGGGGGGGGGGGGGGG